>NZ_JACMOM010000005.1 GCF_014378035.1 Aeromicrobium sp.
CGACTCGCTCTTCCCCGGTGGTGTCGGCAAGACCTGGGCACCTGAGGACTTCACGACCCTGATCGACGACGTGGAGACGAAGATCTTCGGCCGCTTCGACGACGAAGCCCACGTCTACCCCGGCCACGGCAGTGACACGACGCTCGGCGTCGAGCGTCCGCATCTTCAGGAGTGGCAAGAGCGCGGCTGGTAGCAGTTTGTGGCAGTAGGTGAACCGTAGGTCGGCCAACAACAGATGATTGATGCGCTTGGGGATGCGGCCGGTCTTGCTGTCGTCCGGCGGAGCACCATCGGCGAGCAGTCCGAGTCGGAGGGACGAGGCCCCGTCCTCGGGCGAGATCTCCAGCCGGTCACAGCCCATCCCGACCCTCGAGGCGAGACGCGAGCAAGGTTGGAGTGGCGAAATCTGGCCAGCGGCCTAGTGTCCGAGACATGAGAATGTTGGCCGCGTTCGCCCTGTTCGCACTCCTGACTGCTTGCAGCGGGTCGAGCGACTCGAAGGACGCACCCGCGCTCAGCGCCAAGCAGGCCGTTGACAGGACATGCTCCGAGGTGCGGGCGGGCATCGCCGACTTCAACAACCAGGACTACAAAGGCACCGTCGATCACTTCAGGACGGCCAAGGTCACCGCGAAGGTCTATGCGAAGGTCAGCAGCGAGCCGGTGGCGGACGCGCTGCTCGATGCGGTGGAGTACTACGCCAACCTCGCACCGGCCGACTACCCCGAGGCTGCACGCTCGTCCGAGAGCTTCGCGCGCAGCAAGACCGTCACGCTCAACCAGTGCGCCTCGGACAGCCCCGCCGACGGTGTGCCGACACAGAGCACCTGAGTCAGTTCAGCCTTGTCAGCGTCACGTAGACGGCGTTGACCGCCACGGCCTGCTCGAGCTCGCCCGAGATACCGTCGAAGAACTGCGATCGGTAGGTCTCGTCCGTCACGGCGCACACGGTGAAGTAGAGGCCTGAGAACGCCGCGAGGAACACCGCCACCTGGAACAGCTCGTTGGTGACCGGGACGTGCTTGCCGAACGACGACGGCAGGTCGGTGACGGCTTGGCCGGTCCACGCCGACACGGTGGCGTCAGGGATCGTCAGAGACCCGAAGACCACGAAGAAGGCGAACAGGCCGAGACTCAGGAGCAGCACCTGGATGGCCTGGTTGAACAGAAGCACCAGCACGAGGTTGGCGCGGGCAAACCGCGGCAGGTCGGCCGGCTCCGCAGCGACGAGGCGTGCGGACTGCTCGGCAGGTGTCCCGACGCAGCACTGTTCCACGCGGTCGCCGACCACCTCACTTTCGACGTTGCGCACCTCCTCCGGCAGGCGTACGAGCAAGAACACCACCGCGATGACAGCGAAGAACAGCGCCGAGAGCCACAGGACGTGCCGCGACATGAGTGCTGCGACCTGCCACACCTCGGCGTTGATGAACAGGAATGTGACGGCAAGCAGGAGCAGCGGAAGAGCGCGCGTCAGCAGGGGGAACATCAGCCCGAGCGACCCGAACGTACGCCTGACCGCCCATCGCAGCATCGTTCCCATGCGAAGCAGACGCCCGGCAAAGAGCCCGAGGAGCGCGAGGAACACCAGAACGCCCGCCACCGAGCCGACGGATCCGCGATCGGCGAGCACCGCGCCGACACCAAACCCGACTGCGACGGAGACCACGACGATCAGCAGGATCACCAAGGCGATGCGGCGGCTCGACACCCAAAGCTCCACGGTGTCGGCATGGTCCCCGGCGAAGTAGGGCAGACCGTGGTCGTCGAACCACTCCTCGATCGCGGCAGTCGTGTCCACGTGGGGATTGATCATCTCAGCCGGGTCATCTCGGACAGCACATCTCAGAAGGTGACAGGGAGCTCGTCGACCCCATAGACGAACGACAGCTGACGGAACGACAGCTCCTCCTGGGGCTTGGCCAGCGCAAGGTTCGGGAAGTAGCGAAAGATCCTGGGCAACGCGATCCGCAGCTCCATACGGGCGAGCTCGGCACCGATGCAGCGGTGGATCCCGTGGCCGAAGGCGAGGTGCCCGCTGGCCGGGGTGCGGTCGGGGTCGAACTCGTCGGGTCGATCGCCCGCCCAGCCGGCGTCGCGGTTGGCACCGCTGAGAGACGCCATGATGACGTCGCCGGCCTTGATCTGCTGGCCAAAGAGCACCATGTCCTTCTTCGCGAACCGAGGAAACGCGACCTGGACGACCGAGAGGTAGCGCAACAGCTCCTCGACGATGCGGTCGACATCCGCGGGTGTTCCGGTACGCATCAGCTC
>NZ_JACMOM010000152.1 GCF_014378035.1 Aeromicrobium sp.
AGCTCGATGAAGAAGACCGTCCGCGCCGGCAGGGTGCTGGTCGACTGGAGCCAGAACAACGGCAGCAAGACGACGATCGCGCCCTACTCCCTGCGCGGCCTGGAGCAGCCGTTCGTCGCGGTGCCCCGCACATGGCGCGAGCTCGGCCAGGACCTACGCCACCTCACGATGGACGAGGTCATCACGCGGATGGCTCGGCGCAAGGACCCCATGGCAGCGCTGGGTCGCACGGCCGGCAGCGCTACCGGGCGGGACAGGCTCGAGACCTACCGCTCGATGCGCGATGCCACGAAGACCCCTGAGCCCGTGCCTGCCGGCGCTCCCGGCCCCGCAGCCGACGGTCGGTTGTTCGTGGTCCAGGAGCACCACGCCAGCAGCCTGCACTGGGACTTCCGCCTCGAGCTCGTCGGTGTCCTCGTGTCATGGGCGCTTCCCAAGGGCGTGCCGACCGATCCGGCCCAGAACCATCTGGCCGTGCAGACCGAGGACCACCCGCTCGACTATGGAACATTCGAGGGCACGATCCCGCAGGGCGAGTACGGCGGCGGTGAGGTCACGATCTGGGACGCCGGGACGTACGAGGTCGAGAAGTGGCGTCCTGCCGAGGTCATCGCTACCCTCACCGGCCGCGCCGGCGGTGGGCTGGGACGCCCGCGCAGGTTCGCGCTGATCAAGACCGGCAAGAACTGGCTGATCCATCTGATGGACGACCTGCCCGGCAACCGGACCCCCGTAGGCACCGCCGCCGCTCCGGCCAATGCTCCGGCCGGCATGAAGAGGCGGTTCGTCGCCCCCATGCTTGCCCAGCTCGGTTCCGCTACCGGCATCGACGACGAGGACGACTGGGCCTTCGAGATGAAATGGGACGGGATCCGGGTGATCGCCGTGGTCGATGGTCTTGACGTCGGCCTGTTCACCCGCAACGGCAACGACGTCACAGCGGGATATCCCGAGATCGTGTCGGCGCTCGCCGACCCGACCTCCCGCACCTCCCTCCACAACACGGTGCTCGACGGTGAGATCGTCGCGATCGGCCCGTCCGGCGCACCGGACTTCGGCCTGCTCCAGGAGCGCATCGGACTGTCGAAGCCAGCCGACGTCGAGGCCACACGTCGCCGAGTCCCGGTCAGGCTCATGGTGTTCGACCTGCTCCGGCACGACGGCACCTCGCTGGTGCGGCTTTCGTACGACGAACGTCGCGGGGCACTGCGCGGGCTCGCCCTCGGCGACGGCCCCGGCGACGTGCTCGAGGTGCCGGAGGTGTTCGAGGGATCATTGGCCGAGGCGATCTCCTCGAGCCTCGAGCTGGGCCTCGAGGGCGTCATCGCCAAGCGACGCTCGAGCCGTTACGGCAGCGGCAAGCGCTCGGCGGCATGGACGAAGATCAAGCACCATCGCATGCAGGAGGTCGTGGTCGGCGGCTGGCGTCCAGGCAGAGGATCCCGCGGCGGACGCATCGGCTCGCTGCTGCTCGGCATACCCACAGATGGTGGTCTTCGGTACGTTGGTCGAGTGGGGACCGGGATCGGGGACAGCGCGCTGGAGGACCTCCAGCGCACGTTCTCGAGGTCTCCCCGCAAGACCGCCCCCTTCGTCGACGTCCCGCGTGAGGTTGCGCGGGATGCCCACTGGGTCACCCCCCGGCTCGTCGCAGAGGTCTCGTTCGCGGAGTGGACGAAGAGCGGTCACCTGCGGCATCCGAGCTGGCGTGGCCTGCGCCCGGACAAGGTTCCCGGGGAGGTCAGCCTGGAGTGATCCGGC
>NZ_JACMOM010000153.1 GCF_014378035.1 Aeromicrobium sp.
GCCGCCCCGGACGGCAACGTTGTTAAGCAGGAGGCGGTTGAGCTTGACGGTCGGAATCTCTCCGGCGGTGAAGCCGATCACGAGGATGCGGCCGCCGTCGGCGAGGCAGCGCAGGGAGTCGGTGAAGCGGTCGCCACCGACCGGGTCGACGACGATGTCGACGCCACCTCCCGCCTTGATGGCATCCTTGAACCCGTCTGCGAGCACGAACTCGTCCGCTCCTGCTTCGAGTGCGACGGCGCCCTTCTCGGCGGTCGAGGTCACCGCGGAGACGCGGCCCGCGCCGAACGCCTTGGCGACCTGGATTGCTGCGGTGCCGATGCCGCCGGCGGCGCCATGCACCAGCACGGACTCGCCGACCTGCAGGTGTCCGCGCTCGATCAGCGCGAAGTAGGCCGTGCCGTAGTTGAAGATGATCGAGGCACCCTGCTCGAACGAGATGGCGTCGGGCAGCACAAACGCCAGGCCGGCTGGTGCGACCGCCTTCCCGGCGAAGCCGCCCAGCAGGCAGAGGGCCGCGACCCGGTCGCCGGGCGCGAAGCCCGAGCCCTCGGGAGCGCTGACGATCTCGCCGGCGATCTCGGCACCGGGGGTGAATGGCAGGTCAGGCTTCATCTGGTACTCGCCACGGCTCTGCAGCACCTCGGGAAACGCGACTCCCGCAGCGCGTACGCGGATGAGCACCTGGTCGGTGCCGGGGTCGGGGTCAGGGATCTCGACGATCTCGACAGCGGACGGACCTTCGAGCGTGGTGATCTGCACGGCTTTCATGGCCGAGACCCTACCGCAGCACTAAGCGTTCGCTTAGGTCTCGACTCAGTACGTGCCCTGCGGTGGCGGGTGTGCCGGGATGACGGCCACACGGGACAATGCAGGGATGCGCCTCATCGACCTCCTGCCGAAAGGCGTGACGACCGACGAGGACGCGGTATACGAGGCGATCACGCAATGGGTCGACTCGCGCGGGCTGACCCTCTACCCCGCGCAGGACGAGGCGCTGCTCGAGTGTGTCTCGGGGTCCAACGTCATTCTTGCCACCCCCACGGGCTCCGGCAAGAGCCTCGTGGCGACGGGTGCGATGGCCGCGGCGCTGGCCCGGGGCGAGTGCAGCGTCTACACCGCACCGATCAAGGCGCTGGTCAGCGAGAAGTTCTTCGACCTGTGCGAGATCTTCGGCGCCGACAACGTCGGCATGGTCACCGGCGATGCCGCGGTCAACGCCGACGCCCCGATCATCGCCGCGACCGCCGAGATCCTCGCCAACATGGCACTGCGCGAGGGCGCGGGTGCCGACATCGGGCTCGTCGTGATGGATGAGTTCCACTTCTACGCCGACCCCGACCGGGGCTGGGCGTGGCAGGTGCCGTTGATCGAGCTGCCCCGTGCGCAGTTCCTGCTGATGTCCGCGACCCTCGGCGACACGACCCGCCTCGAGGCCGACCTGAGCCGTCGCACCGGACGCTCGACCGCGCTCGTGGCCTCGACCGAGCGACCCGTCCCGCTGATCTCCGAATACGTCAACACCCCCGTCCAGGAAACCCTCGAGCAGCTGCTCGAGACCCACCAGGCGCCGGTCTACGTCGTCCACTTCACGCAGCTCTCCGCCCTCGAGCGCGCCCAGGCACTCACCAGCATCAAGGTCGCGACCCGTGAGGAGCGCGACGTCATCGCCGAGCACCTCGGTGACTTCCGGTTCTCCTCCGCCTTCGGCAAGACGCTCTCGCGGCTCGTCCGCATGGGCATTGGCGTGCATCATGCCGGCATGCTGCCCCGCTACCGCCGGCTCGTCGAGACGCTCACCCAGCAGGGGCTGCTCAAGGTCGTGTGTGGCACCGACACCCTCGGCGTCGGCATCAACGTGCCGATCCGCACCGTGCTGTTCAGCGGGCTGTCGAAGTACGACGGGGTGAAGCAGAGGCAGCTGCAGGTGCGGGAGTTCCAACAGATCGCCGGGCGCGCCGGTCGGGCCGGCTTCGACACCGTCGGGCATGTCATCGTCGAGGCGCCGGAGCACGAGATCGAGAACGCCCGCCTCGTCCGCAAGGCCGGCGACGACGTCAAGAAGCAGCGCAAGATCAACCGCAAAAAGCCACCGGAGGGCTTCGTGTCGTGGGGGCAGGGCACCTTCGACCGGCTGACCACCGGAACGCCCGAGCCGATGGTGTCGCGCATGCGGGTCAGCCACGCGATGGTGCTCGACATCATCTCGCGGCGAGGCGACGCCATGGCGTCCCTCGAGCGGCTGCTCCGCGAGAGCGACGAGGACGAGGAGAGCCAGGACCGGTTGCTGGCGCAGGTCGACGAGATCGTCGAGGCGCTGCTCGCCGGCGATGTCGTCGAACGGGTCGATCCGCCCGACGCCGATGGCCGCACGTTGCGGCTCACGATCGACCTGCAAGCCAACTTCGCTCTCAACCAGCCGCTCTCGCCGTTTGCCGTCGCCGCCTTCGACCTGCTCGACAAGGACGATCCGACGTACGCCCTCGACGTCGTGTCGGTCGTCGAGTCGACCCTCGACGACCCGAGGCCGATCGTCAACGCGCAGCGGCACCGCGCCCGGGGCGAGGCGATCAACGAGATGAAGATGGACGGCATCGAGTACGACGAGCGCATGGAGCTGATCGAGGAGATCACGCATCCCAAACCGCTGCAGGATCTGCTCCAGGCCGCGTACGAGCACTATCAGAAGGGACATCCGTGGGTCGCCGACCACGAGCTGCGGCCCAAGTCCGTCGTGCGTGAGATGTGGGAGCGGGCGATGACGTTCTCCGAGCTGATCGGCGACTACCAGCTCGCCCGCTCGGAGGGGCTGGTGCTGCGCTACCTCTCCGACGTCTACAAGACGCTGGGCCGGACGGTGCCCGAGAAGGTCCGCAACGAAGAGCTCGTCGACCTGACGGAGTGGCTCGGCGAGCTCGTCCGCCAGACCGACTCGAGCCTGCTCGATGAGTGGGAGCAGCTCATCGCGCCCGACGTCGACCCGGCGGAGGCCCGCGCCCAGGCCGATGGCAACGCGCCGCCTCGACCGGTGACGGGCAATGCGAGGGCGTTCCGGGTGCTCGTGCGCAACGCGATGTTCCGTCGCGTCGAGCTCGCCGCCTTCGGCCGCTGGACCGAGCTCGGCAAGCTCGACGACGAGTGGGACGCCGAGGACTGGATGACCGCGATGGCGCCCTACAAGGAGGAGTACGACGAGCTCGGTACCGGGCCGGGAGCCCGCGGGCCTGAGCTGTTCATGGTCGAGGAGGGTCCGGACACCTGGACCGTGAGGCAGACCTTCCAGGACCCCGAGGGCGACCGTGACTGGGGCATCAGTGCTGAGGTCGACCTCGCGGCGAGCGACGAGGCAGGCGAAGCTGTCGTGCGGGTGACAGCAGTGGGCCCCCGCTGAACCTCATTCGTCGGTGACATCTGGACGCTGGCTCACCGATCGCGGGTGGAGTCAGGCTCGACGGGCCTTGAGCCGCAGCGGCGCTTTGTCGCCGGGAACGTTGGTGATGTTGCGCAGCTTGGTGGGCGCGACGGCATCGGCGCTGACTTCATAGCGCTGCAACACCTCCCGCAGCACGACGGTGCCCTCCATCAGTGAGAATGCCGCGCCGATGCATCGACGCACACCGCCACCGAACGGTATCCAGGTGTTCGCGGCGATCTTCTCCGTGAGGAACCGGTCGGGCCTGAACAGGTGCGACTGCGCGAAGCTGTCCTCGCGGCTGTGCGACAACATGATCGATGGAGCCACGGTGGTGCCACGGGGCAGCAGCCGCCCGGCGACGACCTGGTCGCTCTTGAGGGTCCGTGCCACGAAGTCGATGATCGGGTGCAGGCGCATGGATTCCTTGAGACACGCCTCCAGAAAGGCGTCGTCACCGGTGTCGGCGGCGGACACCGCCCGGGCGAGCAGCTCGGGGCTGCGTCCCAGCTCGTGCAGGGTCCACGACAGCGCTGACGCAGTGGTCTCGTGCCCGGCGAGCAGGAGCGTGACGAGCTGGTCGCGCATCTCCGCATCGGTGAGCGGCTCGAGGTCCGCGCCCCCGCCGTCGGGAGAATCGCCAACCTGCAGCAGCCGCGTCAGCACATCGGCGCGGCCGGCCAAACCGTCAGGGGACGAGTCGTGGGCCTTGCGACGTTCGGAGATCTCGGCGTAGAGCAGGGCGTCGACCTGCTCCTGGTTCTTGAAGTAGCCGCGCCACGGCGGGAGCCGGAACAACCACGGGTAGGACCACGCGAGCAGCATCTTCGCGTCGATGTCGACCATGCGGTTGACCTTGGGCCGCAGCACGGCGAGGCGATGTTCGTCGGTGACGCCGAAGACGACCTGCAGGATGACGTCGAGCGTGATGGCGTTCATCCGGTCGAGGGTCACGAGCGTGTCGCCGTCTCGCCACGAGTCGATCTCGACCTTGGCGATCGACTCGACGAGCGGCTGGTACGCGCGCATCGACGGCCCGCTGAACGCTGGCATCAGCATCTTGCGGGCACGCTGGTGCAGGGCGTCGTCGGTCAGCAGCACGGAATGCCTGCCCATGACCGGTTTGAGGATCGCGTTGCCCTCGCCGGCGTGGAACTGCGACGGGTCGGAAGCGAAGATCTCTTTGACGTCCGCCGGGTCGCTGTAGATGACGAGCCGGCGAGGCCCGGGCAGCATCTCCAGCGAGAACGTGTCGCCGAACTCCTGGTGGTACTCGGGGATCAGCTCGTTCCGGTCGCGCAGGAACTTCCACGTCATCCGCCACGGGGCCATGGTGGGGCCGGCGGGGACGTCGTAGTCGCCCTGCGCAGTGGTCATGCCGCGTGCTCCCACGCGAAGTCGGGAGCGTTGACCTTGCGCGTCTCCCACCAGTACTGGAAGGTGAACTTCGGCCAGATCGTCCGGTTCTTGCCGTGGCTGTCGAGGTACCAGCTGGTGCATCCGCCCTGCGTCCAGATGCCCTTCTCGACGAGCCGCTGGATCTCGATGTTGAACTCGATCTGGGCTTCTTTCGTCGGCTCGACCGCGACGGCGCCGCGACGGTCCATCTCATCGAGCATGCGGATGATGAACTTCGTCTGCTGCTCGATCATGAAGACCACCGAGTTGTGGCCGAGGGCAGTGTTCGGGCCGAGCATGAACGCCAGGTTCGGGAAACCGTTGACCATGATGCCCATGTACGTCTCGACGCCGGTCTCGCGGAACTGCGCGGCCAGGTCGACTCCCGACTTGCCCTTGATGTCGAGGTAGTCGAAGGCGTCGATCGTGTGGAAGCCGGTGCCGTAGATGATGACGTCGGCCTCGTGCTTGACGCCGTTGCCGTCGATCACCCCGTCGGACACGATCTCCCTGACGCCGTCGGTGCTCAGGTCCACATCGTCACGCAGGAACGTGGGGTAGTAGGTGTTCGACTGCAGCACCCGCTTGCACCCGAGGCGGTAGTCCGGCGTCAGCTTGGCCCGCAGCTCGGGGTCGGGAATCGCCTTGGCGAGGTACTTGGTCACGATCTTCTCGGCGAACGGCAGCACGTCAAGATGGCCGTTGAAGGCAATGGCCCTGACCTCGAGCGACCAGTACAGAGCGTTGCGGTAGGCGCGCTGGGCGCCCGGAATCGTCGCGAACGCCTTCTTGCGCCACTCGGGCGTGGGCTTGTCCTTCTTGGGCAGCACCCACGGTGGTGTGCGCTGGAACACCGTCAGGTGCTCCGTCTCCTGCGCGATGATCGGGATGAACTGGATGGCGCTCGCGCCGGTGCCGATGACCACGACCTTCTTGCCCTTGAGGTCCACCGAGTGGTCCCACGAGGCGGAGTGGAAGCGTGGCCCGGCGAACGTCTCAGCGCCGTCGATCTCGGGGATGTTGGGGATGTGGAGGCCGCCGACACCGGCCACGACGACGCGCGCTTCGTAGTCCTCGCCCGACGCCGTGCGGACGGTCCAGACGCGGCGATCCTCATCCCACGACGCGCCCTTCACCTCGACGCCGAAGTTGATGAAAGGCCGGAGACCCTGCTCGTCGGCAACCTTGCGCATGTAGGCCCAGATCTCCGGCTGACCGGAGAAGCTCTTGCTCCAACCGGTGTTGAGCTCGTAGGAGAAGGAATACATGTGACTCGGGATGTCGCACTCGCAACCGGGGTAGGTGTTGTCGCGCCACGTGCCGCCGACGTCCTGGGCCTTCTCGAGGACGACGAAGTCCTGGCGGCCCGAATCCCGCAGCTTCATGGCCATGCCCATACCGGAGAAACCTGTGCCGATGATGATGATGTCCTTTTTGATCACCATTCAGATACTATCGGTATCCGGAATGCTTGAACAGCGTTCTGTCATGCCCATGCAGTGTGTCGGTCAACACGGTCGGTGCGCGGAAGGAGACCCCGAGTGACGGTCGAGGGAGCACGGGTCAGCCGCGCCGACAGGCAGGCGCAGACTCGGGAGAGGCTGATCGAAGTCGCCCGCGACATGTTCCTGCGCGACGGGTACGCGGCGACGTCGGTCGACAAGGTCGCGGTGCAGGCGGGCTTCTCCAAGGGCGCCGTGTACTCCAACTTCTCCGGCAAGGAGGAGCTGTGCATGGCCGTGCTCGACAACATCCACGAGGAGCAGATCGAGGGGGTTGTCTCGGCGTTCAGCGTCAACACCGACCTCGACGGACGTATCGAGGCGTTCGCCGCGTGGGCACGCGAAGGGCTCGGCCAGCCACGCTGGACCGCGCTCGAGGTCGAGTTCGCCGCCATCGCGAGGCAGAGCCCCTATGTCGCCAAGGCTCTCGTCGACCGACACCGGGAGATCCGGGCGGCCATCGCGGGGCTTGTCAGGCAGGTCACCGCGGAAGCGGGGCTCGGCGACGCGGTCGATGCCGACCAGGCCGCGACGGTGCTCCTGAGCCTCGGCATCGGGCTCGGCGCGCTGCGGTCGCTCGACAGCCAGATCGATGTCGGCGTCTTCGCCAACACGATGCGCGCGATGCTCCGCACCACTGCCACCTGACGCACGGGGGTGCCCAGCGGGGCGTGACGCGCGACATTCTGTCGCGGCCCGCACTGCCGAGACCAGCGGCGCTCAGTAGCCGCCGTTGTCCTTGAACCGGTCGTAGCTGGCCTCGATCTCGGCCTCGGCCTCGACTCGTCCGGTCCACGTGGAGCCCTCGACGGACTTGCCTGGCTCGAGGTCCTTGTAGACCGTGAAGAAGTGCTCGATCTCAAGCCGGTCGAACTCGGGCACGTGGTGGATGTCCCGCAGGTGCTCCTGACGCGGATCCTTGGCCGGGACGCACAGGACCTTGTCGTCGCCGCCGGCCTCGTCGGTCATGCGGAACATGCCGATCGTGCGGCAGGAGATGACGCAACCCGGGAAGGTCGGCTCCGACAGGAGCACCAGCGCGTCGAGCGGATCGCTGTCGAGGCCGAGGGTGTCGTCGATGAACCCGTAGTCGGCCGGATACTGCGTCGCGGTGAACAGCGTGCGGTCGAGGCGGATGCGGTGCGTCGAGTGATCGACCTCGTACTTGTTGCGGCTGCCCTTGGGAATCTCCACGGTGACGTCGAAAATCACTGTTGCCTCCGGCTCTGGGTGGTGCGGTGGGGGTGGTGAGGTGTGGTGCGTCGCGCACGCCTTCGGCGCCGAGCGACGGGGTCTCTATAGTCTGGCGCACATGACTGCACGGGGCATACGCAGGGTCGCACGCCCCGGCGCCCTCGCCGTCGCGCTCCCCGTTGCCCTCCTCGCGATCGCCGTCGTGCTCGGCTCGGTGCTGTGGTCCCGCGGCGACCTGAACGGCCTCATCTGCGACGGCGACTGCGGACCGGAGCACGTCATCGCGCCCCGGGCGCTCATGTCCGACACCGAGCCCGGCCCGGTCGGGTCGGCACGTCAACCCACCGGGACCGTCGATCCGGCCAAGCTCTCCGCCGCGGTCAAGGGCACGCTCGACTCGGCCGCGCTGGGCCCTCGCGTCGGCTTCGTCGCGATCGACCCGGCCAGCGGCACGCAGCTCGCGACATCGGGCCGCGGGTCGTTCATTCCCGCCTCGACGACGAAGGTGCTCACGAGCTTCGCCGCGCTCTCTCTCCTTGACCCACAGACGCGCTTCTCGACGCGGGTGGTGAAGGACGATGACCGGGTCGTGCTGGTCGGTGGCGGAGACCCGTACCTGGCCACCAAGCGTCCGAAGACCCGCGACCGCGCCGTCCAGGGGGATCTCACGACCTTGGCCCGCCTGACCGCGTCCGCGCTGAAGAAGGCCGGCACCACGACGGTCAGTGTCGGTTACGACGCTTCACTCTTCACCGGTCCGAGTGTGAGTCCGGAGTGGGAGCCGACCTACGTCAGCGGCAACATCGTCACGCTCGTCAGCGCGCTCTGGACCGACCAGGGTGAGCAGGGCGGCGTGCGCGCCAGGGACCCCGCGGCTGCGGCGGCGCGGACGTTTGCCCGTCTGCTTGCCGAACGCGGAGTCACTGTCGCCGGCGAACCTGCGACGGCCTCCGCGTCGGCAGCGGCTCCTGTCGTCGCCGTGGTGCGGAGCGCGACAGTGAGCCGCATCGTCGAGCGCCTGATCGGCACCAGCGACAACCAGGCCTCCGAGGTGATGCTCCGCCAGGCGGCGATCGCCGCGGACGAGCCAGCCAGCTTCCACGGGGGCACGAAGGCAGTAATTGACTCGCTGCAGTCGGCCGGCGTCGACACCGCCGGTCTGCGCCTGTTCGACGGCAGCGGTCTGTCGCGCAGCAACCGCATCTCACCCGCGACGCTCGCCCAGACCCTTCGCGCTGCCGCGTCGAAGCAGCCGACGTCCGAGCTGTTGCCGGACCTGCCGGTCAGTGGGTTCACCGGCACGCTGGTCGACCGTTTCACCGCACTGACTGCCGCGCAGGGACTGGTCCGCGCGAAGACGGGGACGCTGACGGGGGTGCATTCGCTCACGGGGTACGCCGTCGATGCGGACGGGCTCCCAGTGATCTTCGCCGTCATGACTGACGACGCTGACACCGCGATGCCGTTGGCGGCAGAGGCCGACCTCGACAAGGTCGCCGCCGCGATCGCCGCGTGCTCGTGTGGTCGTTGAGCCCGCGACCAGACCTGAATGTCGATTCGTCGGACCATGGTGCGGGTCGTAACGTAGGCACATGATCGATTGGAAGCTGGCGCTCACGACGGCCACGAAGTTGTCGAAGCCCGGCCCCGAGATGTCCGCCGCCGAGGTCGCCGAGACCGTTGCCGAGCTGCGCGAGGGTGCGGCGAGGTCGGAGGGTCCGGTGCGCGAGTTCAGTAACCTTCACGCCACGTCCGCCACGGCGCCCGTGCTGGTCGTCGACAGGGCGCACTGGGTCGAGGCCAACCTCGACACCTTCAAGATCCTGATGGACCCGGTCATCGCCAAGCTTGCCGCGAAGAACAAGGTGCCCACTGGCCTCGGCCGCACCGTCGGCGAGAAGATCAGCGGCGCCGAGACCGGCGCCATGATGGCCTTCCTGTCGACCAAGGTGCTGGGGCAGTTCGACCCGTTCTGGACGGGCCCGGCGGGCGAAGGTGGGCGGCTGCTTCTCGTCGCCCCCAACATCGTCCAGGCTGAGCGGCTGCTCGGGGTGGACCCACACGACTTCCGGCTCTGGGTCTGTCTGCACGAGGAGACCCACCGGGTGCAGTTCACGGCCGTTGACTGGCTGCGCGGGCACATGCGCTCCCTGCTCGACGAGTTCGTCGATGCCACCGATCTCGACTCCTCGGCCCTGTCATCCCTCTTCAGCGAAGGCCTCGGGGAGTTCGTCAAGGTCGCCCGGGGCGACTCCGACGCGACCTTCGCCGGACTGTTCCAGAACGACCGGCAGCGCGAGATCGTCGACCAGCTGACCGGCATCATGTCGCTGCTCGAGGGCCACGCCGATGTCGTGATGGACGGCGTCGGGCCCGAGGTCATCCCGAGCGTCGCCGAGATCCGGCGCAAGTTCACCGAGCGTCGCAAGGGTGCGAGCCCGCTCGACCGGCTGCTGCGCAAGCTGCTGGGACTCGACGCCAAGATGCGTCAGTACCGCGACGGCGCCGCGTTCGTGCGTGACGTCAACGACAAGGTCGGGCTCAGCGGCTTCAACGCCGTCTGGTCGGAGCCGGCCAACCTGCCGTCCAAGTCAGAGATCCTCGACCCCGCCGCGTGGGTCGCCCGCGTGCACGGCTGACGTCGTCATGGGCGGTGCGCTCGACCCGGCGGTCGCCTCGGGCCGCAACGAGGTGCGCAGGGCGCTGGACGACCTGGGCCCAGGCTCTCGCATCGTCGTCGGAGTCTCCGGCGGTGCGGACTCGCTGGCCCTCGCCGCGGTGACGGCGTTCGTGGCCGACCGGGAGTCGTACGACCTTCGCGCCGTGATCGTCGACCACCAGCTCCAGGTGGGCTCCGCCGAGGTTGCCGTGAGAGCCGCCGACCAGCTCGGCGGCCTGGGCAATCTCGGCGGAGTGGCGGTGGGGGCCGACATCGTGACCGTGGGCGTCGGTACTGCCGGGGGGCCGGGGGCCGCTGCCCGTCGTGCGCGCTACGAGGCGCTGGCCGGCCTCGACGCGGATGCCGTTCTGCTCGCCCACACCCTCGACGACCAGGCCGAGACGGTGCTGCTCGGACTCGGCCGCGGCTCGGGACCACGCTCGATCGCCGGCATGACTGAGCACGACGGCCTGTGGCGGCGGCCGTTCCTCGCCCTGCGGCGGGCCGACACCGAGCAGATCTGCCGGGCCCACGGCCTCGACTGGTGGATGGATCCGCACAACTCCGACCCGTCGTACCGCCGCTCACGGCTGCGGTCGGAGGTCATGCCGCTGCTCGAGGACGTGCTCGGCGGCGGTGTGGCTGAGGCGCTGGCCCGCACGGCCGACCAGGTACGCGCCGACGGCATGCACCTCGATGCGCTCGCCGCGCTCGTGGCAGAGCCGCGCGACGTCGGCACGCTCCTCGAGCTCACCCCGGCACTTCGCTCGCGAGTGCTGCGGGCGGCAGCTCTGGAGGCGGGCGCCGACGGGTCTGCTCTCACGTCGGCACACCTCGCCGAGCTCGACCGGCTGGTCACCGCATGGCACGGGCAGGTGCGCATCGAGCTGCCCGGGGGTGTGGCGTGCATGCGGGAGGGGCGTTCCCTGTTGTTCGTCACTACCCCTGTGGCAGGCTGACCCCGTGGATCAGACGCATGTCGACGGCGACCTCGAGCTCGATCAGACTCTCTTCACCGAGGAGCAGATCACGACGCGCCTCCGTGAGATAGCGCGTGAGATCGAGAAGGACTACGACGGCAGGGACCTGCTGCTGGTTGGCGTCCTCAAGGGTGCGGTCATGGTGATGGCCGATCTCGCCCGTAGCCTCGACCGGCACGTCGAGATGGACTGGATGGCGGTGTCGTCCTACGGCTCCGGGACCAAGTCGTCGGGCGTGGTCCGCATCCTCAAGGACCTCGACACCGACCTCAACGGACGCCACGTGCTGATCGTCGAGGACATCATCGACACCGGGCTCACTCTGTCGTGGCTCATCACCAACCTGAAGTCCCGCGGGCCGGCCTCAGTCGAGATCGCCACCCTGCTGCGCAAGCCCGAGGCCCAGCAGATGGACGTCGCGGTCAAGTACGTCGGTTTCGACATTCCCAACGCATTCGTCGTCGGCTACGGCCTCGACTTCAACGAGAAGTACCGCAACCTGAGATGCATCGGAACACTCGCGCCGCACATCTACTCCTGAGCGTCCGTGCTGCGGGCCGCCGTCACGACCTGCGGAAGTGGTGCGTCGGGGGGTTGTGACGTCCGGGAAGAAGACCATTCGGGGGTCTGATTGCACTGGTCAGGGAACGTTCGGGGTCCATCAGCACGTTCAACGTGGGGATGGTGCTCCGTGTACCGTCTGACTACCGACAAGAACACGAGGAGGAGTGGACTCGTTCCACGCCGTACATGAATTTCAAACGCCTCTTCAAGGGCCCCTGGGTCTGGATCGCCCTCATTGCCATCGTCGTGATCACGATCGTGCAGTTCTCCTCGTCGACGGGCGGTTACAAGGAGGTCAAGACGGCCACGATGGTCACGTACCTCGACAGTGGCAAGGTCAAGGACATCACCTTCGTCGAGGGCGACCAGGAGATCCAGGCGACGCTCACCGACAACCAGAAGGTGCGTGCGACATGGCTCGGCGAGCAGGGCTTTCAGCTCGAGCAGCAGGCCGAGCGCGCCGTCGTCGACAAGAAGCTCAAGACCTTCGACGTCAAGGTGCCCAAGAGCAACCCTCTCGTGTCGGTGCTCATCACGATCGTGCCTTTCGTCCTGATCTTCTTGTTCATCATGTGGATGATGAACAACGCTGCCGGCGGCGGCGGGCGCGTCATGCAGTTCGCCAAGTCCAAGGCCAAGCTGATGACCAAGGACACCCCCAAGACGACGTTCTCCGACGTCGCCGGTTGTGACGAGGCCATCGAGGAGCTCGGCGAGATCAAGGAGTTCCTGCAGGAACCGGCCAAGTTCCAGGCGGTCGGCGCCAAGATCCCCAAGGGCGTGCTGCTGTACGGCCCTCCCGGTACCGGCAAGACCCTCCTCGCCCGCGCCGTGGCAGGTGAGGCAGGAGTGCCCTTCTACTCCATCTCGGGCTCCGACTTCGTGGAGATGTTCGTCGGCGTGGGCGCGAGCCGCGTGCGTGACCTGTTCGCGCAGGCCAAGGAGAATGCTCCGGCCATCATCTTCATCGACGAGATCGATGCAGTCGGTCGCCACCGCGGCACCGGCATGGGCGGGGGCCATGACGAGCGCGAGCAGACCCTCAACCAGCTGCTCGTCGAGATGGACGGCTTCGACGTGCGGGGCGGCGTCATCCTGATCGCGGCCACCAACCGGCCCGACGTGCTCGACCCCGCGCTGTTGCGTCCGGGACGGTTCGACCGTCAGATCGGCGTCGAGGCGCCCGATCTGGCCGGACGCACCCAGATCCTGCGCGTGCACTCGCGCGGCAAGCCCATCGCCCCCGGCGTCGAGCTCGAGGCCGTCGGTCGCCGTACCCCCGGCTTCTCGGGTGCCGACCTTGCCAACGTCCTCAACGAGGCGGCACTGCTCACGGCCCGCAACGGCGACAAGACCATCGACAACGCCGCGCTCGACGAGGCGATCGACCGGGTCATCTCCGGACCGCAGAAGCGCAGCCGCCTGATGAACGAGAACGAGCGCCGCATCACGGCCTACCACGAGGGCGGACACGCGCTGGTCGCCGCCGCGCTCCCGCAGAGCGACCCGGTGCACAAGATCACGATCCTCCCGCGCGGCCGGGCCCTCGGTTACACCATGGTGCTGCCCGACGAGGACAAGTACTCCCAGACACGTGCCGAGCTGCTCGACAGGCTCGCCTACATGATGGGCGGCCGCGCGGCCGAGGAGCTGGTCTTCCACGACCCCACGACCGGGGCCGGGAACGACATCGAGAAGGCCACCGGCCTCGCCAGGGCGATGGTGACCCAGTACGGCATGACCGAGCGTCTCGGTGCAGTGCGCCTCGGCGAGAACGAGGGGCAGCCGTTCCTCGGCCGCGACATCGGCCACGCCCGCAACTACTCCGAGGCCGTTGCCGCGGTGGTCGACGAGGAGATCAACAAGCTGATCTCCTACGCCCACCAGGAGGCGTTCGACATCCTCACCGAGAATCGCGACGTGCTCGACGCACTCGTCACCGAGCTGCTCGAGAAGGAGACCCTCGACAAGGCGCAGGTTGCAGAGATCTTCGTGCCGTTGCGTCGTCGGGAGATCCGCCCCGCGTGGACCGGCTCAGACACACGCGCCCCGTCGACGCTGCCGCCGGTGCCGTCGATCGCCGGGCGGTCCTACAGCGGGGCAAACGGCACGAATGGTGCCATCGGCTCGGGTGACAGCTCCAACGGCGATCACGGAACGCCCATCACGATCGGTCCTGACTCTGGGTCCGACGCCCCGTCCCCCGCGGGCGGCGACGTGCACGGCAAGCCTGAGATGCCATGACCGTCGATCTTCCGCGGGCCGAGGCGGCAGTCAGAGAGCTGCTCATCGCGATCGGCGAAGATCCTGAACGAGACGGCCTCCGCGACACGCCCGCGAGAGTGGCGAAGTCCTACATCGAGCTGCTGGCCGGGCTCGACCAGACCGCCGAGGAGGTCCTCACCGCCGAGTTCGACGTCGGTCACGAAGAGCTGGTCCTGGTCAAGGACATCGAGGTGTGGTCGATGTGCGAGCACCACCTCGTGCCGTTCTTCGGCGTCGCGCATGTCGGTTACATCCCCGGCGAGGGCGGGCGGGTGACTGGCTTGTCGAAGCTCGCCCGGCTCGTCGACGTGTTCTCGCGGCGTCCGCAGGTGCAGGAGCGGCTCACCACGCAGGTGGCCGAGTCCCTCGTCACGATCCTCAAGCCGCGCGGTGCCATCGTCGTCATCGAGGCCGAGCATCTGTGCATGGCGATGCGGGGAGTGCGCAAGGGCGGCGCCCGCACCATCACCAGCGCCGTGCGCGGCCAGCTGCGCGACCCGGCGACCCGAGCAGAGGCCATGGGCCTCATCACCTCCCGCTAGCCCGCTGTGGTGCCCTCGAGCGCGCTCAGCGGACTCGCCGCCGACCGCTGCCTGGTCATGGGGGTGGTCAACGTGACGCCCGACTCGTTCTCCGACGGCGGCAAGTGGCTCGACGCCGCCACGGCCATCCGCCATGGTGTCGATCTCGTGCGCGATGGTGCCGACCTCGTGGATGTCGGCGGCGAGTCGACCCGACCGGGCGCGACCCGCATCGACGCTGAGGAGGAGATGCGCAGGGTGGTACCCGTCATCGAGGGGCTGGTGGCCGAGGGCATCACGGTCTCGGTCGACACGATGCGAGCTTCGACAGCACGCCGTGCGCTCGATGCCGGCGCTGCGGTAGTCAACGACGTCTCGGGAGGCCGGGCCGACCCGCAGATGATGGCGCTGGCGGCCGAGGCCGGGTCACCGATCGTGCTGATGCACTGGCGCCAGCACTCGGCGGTGATGCAGAACCACACGCACTACGACGACCTCGTCGCCGACATCTGCACCGAGCTGACGATGCAGGTAGCTGCCGCGCTGGACGCGGGCGTCGACCCCGGCCTGATCATCGTCGACCCGGGTCTCGGCTTCTCCAAGACCGGCGACCAGAACTGGACCGTCCTCGCCCACCTCGATGCCTTCACGGCCCTCGGCCACCCCGTGCTGGTCGCCGCGAGCCGCAAACGGTTCCTGGGCGAGCTGCTGGCCGTCGAAGGCCCGTCCGGTGAGCGCGAGCTACGTCCGCCGGACCGTCGCGAGGCCGCCACGACCGCGATCACGACGATGGCCGCCGCGGCCGGCGCCTGGTGCGTGCGGGTGCACGAACCGGCTGCCTCCGCCGACGCCGTACGCGTTGTTGCACGCCTGGCGGGGGAGACCCGATGAGCGCTGCCCCCCTCGAGGTCCACCGGGCCTTCTACGACGCCGTGGAGGGTGGCGACGTCGACCTCATGGCGTCGCTGTGGATCGACGATCCCGGCATCTCGTGCGTGCACCCCGGCGCGCTCCCGCTACGCGGGAGGTCGTCGGTGCTGCGGTCCTGGACCGTGCTGATGGCCAACGTCGGCTACATCCAGTTCTTCCTGACAGACGTCGAGGTCGCCTACTTCCCGCGCGGGGATGACGAGCCGTCGACGGTCGCGATCAGCTGTACCGAAAATATTCTGTCGGGCGAGGGGCTCGCGTCCGACGGACATTTCTCTGGTGGCTCGGCGGTGTGCACCAGTATCTTGGTCCGCGACGACGGCGGCTGGAAATTCTGGTCGCGCCATGCCTCGCCGATCGCCGAGCTGTACACCCCAGACCCGGAGGACGACTGATGGCCATTCCCGCAGGTCTCGACCGCATCGATCTGACTGGCATCGCAGCCCGTGGATACCACGGTGTCTTCGAGGAGGAGAAGCGCGACGGTCAGACATTCGTCATCGACGTCAGCCTGGGTCTCGACCTCGGGCCCGCTGCCCGCGAGCACGATCTGACCAAGACTGTCCACTACGGCGTCCTCGCCCAGCAGGTGCATGATGCCATCGTCGGCGACCCGGTCGACCTCATTGAGACGTTGGCGCTTCGTGTGGTGAACTTGTGCCTGGCTGAAGGGTGGGTGCAATGGGTTAGCGTGACCGTGCACAAGCCTGAAGCGCCCATTGCGGTGACGTTCTCCAACGTCGCCGTCACGTTAGAGCGGAGCAAGTCGTGACCGAAGCGCCCACACCGTACGTCCTCGATGCAGACACGATGACCGGCGGCATGCGACCCATCCGTCAGGCAGTCATGGCGATCGGCTCCAACCTCGGCGACCGTCACGGGAAGATCCAGGGCGGTGTCTCCGCACTGGAGGACACCCCCGAGGTGACCATCGTGGCGATCTCCTCGGTCTATGAGACCGAGGCCGTCGGGGGGCCCGCCGACTCCGGCAAGTTCCTCAACGCCGTCGTGCTCATCGACACCACCCTCACGGTCCACACGCTCCTCGACCGGGCCCTTGCCATCGAGGACGCCTTCGGCCGCGAGCGATCCGACTCCGATGCCCCGCGCACGCTCGATGTCGACGTGATCGTCGTGGGCAACCGGGTCGCCGAGGACGAGCAGCTGGTGCTGCCCCATCCGCGCGCCCACGAGCGAGGATTCGTCCTCGTGCCGTGGCTCGAGATCGACCCCGAGGGCGAGATCCCGGGCAGGGGATTCGTGGCCGACCTGATCGGCGGCGTCGACACCAGCGGCGTCACCAAGCGCGAGGACCTCGAGATCATCCTGTGATCCTTTCGTCTTGGTGATCAGAGTCTTGGCGTGAACAGGGTGAAGCGGACGTCGGCAGTCCTCATCGCCGCGCTGATCGGCGGCGGAGTGGTCGTCGGCCGGCTCCTGCCCCCGCTCATCGTCCGGTCCGAGGGCAACGTCCCGCGGGTCAGCTGGGCCTCAGCCCTCACGCTGTTGCTGGGTGCAGCCGCGGTCGGGGTGTTCGCCTGGAGCACATGGCAGAGCCTGCACAAGAAGCATGAGCGCATGACGGCCGACTACGGCATCAAGATGCTCTCGCTGGGCAAGTCGGCCGCCGTCGTGGGTGCTCTCGTGTCGGGCGTCTACGGCGGTTTCGCTCTCGCGTTCATCGATGCCACCGATGTCCCGCTCGGCAAGGAGCGATTCCTGCACGCGGGCGCCGCCTCGATCGCCGGCGTCCTGCTGCTCGTCGCGGGGCTGCTGCTCGAGCGGGCGTGCCAGCTGCCCGACGACGACGATGACGACGCGGCCACCCCCGCCTAACGCTCGCGAGTCACTCAGGACGGCTCGCGAGTCACTCAGGACGGTTCGCGAGTCACTCAGGACGGTTCAGTCGCTGGCGAGCAGCGCACGCCGCAGCGTCCCGAGGCCCACGCTGCCGACGGAGAGCGCGCGACGATGGAACTCTTTGAGATCGGGCCCGTTGGCTGCCACGAAGTCCTCGCGCAGCTGCTCCCAGATGCGCTGACCGACCTTGTACGACGGCGCCTGCCCGGGCCAGCCGAGGTAGCGGTTGACCTCGAAGCGCACGAACGAGTCGTTCATGTTGACGTGCTGCGCCATGAAGCCGAAGGCATCGTCACCGGTCCACGTGCCCGAGCCGTCAGGCTTGCGCTTGCCGAGGTGGACGCCAATGTCGACGACGACGCGGGCCGCGCGCATCCGCTGCCCGTCGAGCATGCCGAGCCGGTCGGCGGGGTCGTCGAGGTAGCCCAGCTCCGACATCAACCGCTCGGCGTAGAGGGCCCACCCCTCGCCGTGGCCGGAGTTCCAGCTCATCCGCCGCCATGCGTTGGGCTCGGCGCTGTTGTGCACCGCAAGACCACACTGGAGGTGGTGGCCGGGAACGCCTTCGTGGTAGACCGTCGTCAGCTCACGCCAGGTGTCGAACTCGGTGATGCCCTCCGGGACGCTCCACCACATGCGGCCCGCGCGGGTGAAGTCCTCGCTGGGCGGCGTGTAGTAGATGCCTCCCTCCTGCGTCGGGGCGATCATGCACTCGAGCCGTCGCATCGGCTCGGGAATGTCGAAGTGGGTACGCCCCAGGTCGGCGACGGCGCGGTCGCTGGTCTCCTGCATCCACGCCTGCAACGCGTCGGTGCCGTGCAGCTTGTGCGCAGGGTCGGCGTCGAGCAACGCGATCGCCTCTGCCACACCCGCACCCGGCATGATCTGGGCAGCGATCGACTCCTGCTCCGAGACCATGCGCGCCAGCTCCTCGAGCCCCCACTCGTAGGTCTCGTCAAGATCGATCTCCGCCCCGACGAAGTGGCGTGACGCCAGCGCATAGTGCTCGCGGCCCACACCGTCGGCCTCAGGAGCGTGGGGAGCAAGCTCGGTGTCGAGGAACGAGACGAGGTCGGCGTACGCCGCGGAGGCGGCGCGCGCACCGGCCTCGAGATCGCTCTTGAGGTTCTCGGGTGCATCGGCACTCGTCGCCAGGGCGTGGAAGAAGCTTGTCGATCCGATCTGCTTGCGGGCCTGGGCCGAGACCTCGCGCACCTGGCGTACAGCCGGCATGTTGCCCGAGGCGATGCCGATCCGCAGGGAGTCGAGGTAACCCGCCATGGCGGCGGGGATGTTGCGCATCCGTTGCGCGACGTGGCTCCAGTCGTCCTCGGACCCGGTGCTCATGAGGTCGAAGACGTCGCGGAGGTCCTGGGCCGGCGACGCGATGACGTTGAGGTCGCGCTGCCAGAAGCCTGCTTCGACCTGCTCGAGCTCGAGCTCGAGCGTGCGGATCAGCTCGGACTTCGTCACGTCGTCGACGGCGTCACCGGCCTCGGCCGCGCGCACCCGCGTCAGCATCGAGCGGGCGGCGTCGGCGGCGGCACCCACGCCGTCGGGTGAGCGATCGGTGTAGTCGGACTCACGGCCGGGCCGGCCCAGATGGACGTGCAGCTCAGGCGTCAGCTCGAGCATGGTGTCGAGCCACTCTTCGGCGAGGACGTCGAGCGAGGTGGGCGAACGAGGCGTGGAGTCGGGCATGCTCCGACCTTACGATGGCGCCATGCCCATGACCCGCGTGCCACTGACGCTGGGGCGAGGTGAAGCCAGACCTCACTTGTCGATGTCGCCGACCACGAAGAACATCGAGCCGAGGATCGCGACGAGATCAGCCACGACGGTGCCGCCCACGATCTCGGGCAGCACGGCGACGTTGTTGAACGAGGCCGACCGCAGCTTGAGCCGCCACGGCGTCTTCTCCCCGCGCGACACGAGGTAGTAGCCGTTGAGGCCGAGCGGGTTTTCGGTCCAGACGTACGTGGACCCCTCCGGCGCCTTCAGGATCTTGGGCAATCGCACGTTGACCGGGCCGGGTGCGAGCTGGGAGAGCCGGGCGAGGCAAGCGTCGGCGAGGTCGAGCGACACCTTGGTCTGTTCGAGCAGGATGGCAAAGCGTGCGTAGCAGTCGCCCTCGGTCATGACCGGCACCCGCAGGACGTCCTGCAGCTCGGCGTACGCGAGGTAGGGCTCGTCGCGACGCAGGTCGAGGTCGAGCCCCGACGCGCGCGCGATCGGACCGGAGACGCCGTACGCATGCACGAGGTCGGGCGACAGGACGCCGACACCTCGCGTGCGGGCCCGGAAGATCTCGTTGCCGAAGATCAGGTCCTCCAGCTCCTGCAGGCGGGTGCGCACTGTCGAGACGGCCGCTGATGCGCGTCCCGTCCAACCGGCCGGGATGTCCTCCTTGAGGCCGCCGACGCGGTTGAACATGTAGTGCATCCGACCCCCCGACACCTCTTCCATGACCTCCTGGATGGTCTCGCGCTCACGGAACGCGTAGAAGATCGGCGTGATCGCACCGAGCTCGAGCGGGTACGACCCGAGGAACATCAGGTGGTTCAGCACCCGGTTGAGCTCAGCGAGGAGGGTGCGGATCCAGGTCGCTCGCTCCGGCACCTCCATGCCCAGCATGTCCTCGACGGCGAGCACGACGCCGAGCTCGGACGAGAAGGCGCTCAGCCAGTCGTGCCGGTTGGCGAGCACGATGATCTGGCGGTAGTCACGCACCTCGAACAGCTTCTCGACCCCGCGGTGCATGTAGCCGATGATCGGTTCGCAGGCCACCACGCGTTCGCCGTCGAGTGTCAGGCGTAGCCGGAGCACGCCGTGCGTCGCGGGGTGCTGCGGGCCGATGTTGAGCACCATGTCCGTCGTGGCAAAACCCGTGCCGACGCTGGCGGTGACCTCGTTCATCGGCGTCGGAGCGTGCGCCGCACCCACCGGACGAGCCGCCTGGAAATGCTGCGTGGCGAGATGCGCTCGATTCGTTCGAGTCGCGCATACAGCTCGTCCATCTGGCGGGTGTGGGCGTGCAGCTTTTCGGCGACCTCGTCCTGGATGCGCGCGTGCCTGCTGCCCGCACCGCGCCACTGGGGATGCGGGAAGGGGTGTTCGTACGCCTGATCGTGTCGGGTGATGTCGAGGACCATGCCATCGCGCAGCCACTGCAGCCGTGAGGCGATCTCACTTCCGTCGGAGGCGATCAGCGGTCTGACGGCCGGCGGAAACGTGACGGCATCGACCTTGGCGTCGAAGCTGCCGGGTCGCGCGCCATCGGCCCAGATGTGCGCGAGACCGTTGCGCTCGAGGAAGGTCGTGTAGAGGTCGAACCGCTCGGGCATCGCGGCGTTGAACGCCGACATGTCGGTGGAGTCGTACAGCTCTTCGGCCCTGAGGTCGGCGGTGAACTCGGGCATCACGGTGCAGGGCATCTGGTGGTGCTCGGCCAGCTCGAGCGTGCGCGAGTCGTGGGCGAGCAGGTGCGCCGGGGTGCCTCCGAGGAGTGCCGCGACGTTGCCGTGGAACCGGGTTCCGTAGGCGAAGTCCTGGGTGGCCATGAAGTCGTACCAGGTCCAGGTGTCGAGGAAGAGCCGCATGCGATCGGACTGGTAGAGCGGGTGGTTCATGTGCACCGGTACCAGCGGGTCGTGGACGTGCGGGAAGGGCGTGCCCCACAGCAGGAGGCGCAGGTCGTGGGCGTCCTGACCGATGTAGGTGAGGTGCGGGTGACGCTCGGCCTGCGCCGTGGCGAACGCGCCGATGCCGTGCACCTCAGGTGTGAGGTTGAGTGCCAGCGGGCTGTCGATGCCGATCGTCGCGGTCGTCTTGTCAACCGTGAAGTCGCGGCCGTGCAGGAACAGCGAGGGACAGCCGATGATGTCGATCGAGCGCTCGGGAAATCCGAGCTTGACGAGGTAGGACTTGGTGAACTCCCCTCGCACGCCGATCGATGCCGAGCGGTCGAGCACTCGCCCGACGAACCTCTTGACCGTCTTGGCCATCGGTTGGAGCGACTCGATGCCCTCGCCCACCGCCGCCTGAGCGCCGATGCCGACGACCGTGACCGGCACCTTGACGCCGTCGAGCAGCTCGCTGAGGCGGTCGAGCCGGGGAGCGAAGGCCGGCCTGAAGGCGTTGGCGAGCGGGATGACGAAGTGGTCGAACTCGCGATTGATGCGCGCGGCGTCGCGCGCCGACGGCGGTGTGCGCTCGGAAAGCGTGCCGTTGGACGTCAGCTCGGCGCCCTCGACGGAGAGCGCCTTCCAGATCGCGTGCTGGAAGAGGTAGTTGCCGCTGTTGCTGTTGAACACGTCTTGCGTCAGGGTCGATTCTGCGACGACTGGGGTGAACGGGTTCTTGCCCGATCGGATCAGCAGGCGTGTCATGCCTCCAGTGTTCCACGTCCCCGCGGGTCGCTGACCAACCACCAGAAGTCGCCCAGGCCGCCCCTGGCGAGCAGCTCTCCAGCCTCGCCCGCAACGCTCAATGCGCGCAGGTAGTCGGCCGGCTCGGTGCGTGCGAGGTCGAGCGGTGGCCGGTGCCCGTCGATCCCGAGGACGGCAAGTGCGTCGCGTTGGCGGAGTATCCCGCTGCCCGTGGCGGAGGCGACGGAGTCGACCGCGACGTGCGCAGTGACGTCACGACTCCCGTCCGGGACGACGTCGACCTCGTGGCCGTCGGCGTACGACCGCAGGGTGCCAAGGGGTGGTCGTCCGCCGGTGCGGGTGTGTCCGTAGTCGATCGCGATGGCCAAGCCCTCGACCCGGGCCACCGCATCGGCCCAGGCCACGTCCCGTGCATCGCCGACCTCCGCGCGCTCACCCGGCCGCGTGAGAGGCCACCACTCGTCGAGCCACGCCGACCGGTACGGCTTGCCGAGCGACTCCTTGCCGGTCGTCGCATCGACGAGCAGCAATCGCACGACCCCCGCGTCGTCCACCTCGACGATGTCGCACGGGATGTTGTCGAGCCACTCGTTCGCCATCAGCAGTCCATCGATCCGCTGCGGCATCTCCTCGCACCAACCGATATCGGGGTCGAGGCCGGGCGGACGCCTGGCGAGCTCGACCCCGATGAGCTCGATGTCGGCGCCGACGAGGGGGCGCAGTGCAGCGAGCATCTCGCCTCCGCCGGCACCGAGGTCGACGACGCTCGCGAACCCGTTGCGGTGCACGATCTCGGCGACAGCACCGGCGAAGGCGCCGAGGTGCGCGCTCGTGCTGAAGTGGTTGGCTGGCGTCGACACCCGGAAGAAGCCGTTCTCGCCGTACAGCGCGTCGTGCCAGGCCCGGCGCCAGGGGCGCGGCTCGGTCGTCATGGTCTCAACCTAGGAGAGTCGTCGGTATGCTCGGCGCGTGGCTCGACTACGGAGATGGCTGCGGCGAGCCGTCGCGATGCCCGTCGACAGATGGCGCCAGCGCTCCCGCCCGGTACTCAGCATCATCGTCCCGGTCTACAACGGGGCCGAGCACCTCGACGAGTCGTTGCGATCGGTCCGGCGTCAGGACTACCGCCGCATCGAGGTGGTGGTCATCGACGATGGCTCGACCGACGACAGCCTCGCCATCGCGCGCCGCCACGCACGCCTGGATCGGCGCATCACGGTGCTCACCCAGTCCAACGCCGGCGTCGGGGCCGCGCGCCGGGTGGCCGTCACCGCGGCGAAAGGCGACTTCCTGACGTTCGTCGACGCCGGCGACACC
>NZ_JACMOM010000154.1 GCF_014378035.1 Aeromicrobium sp.
ACCCGCCGAACGCGACCGCGTAGAGCACGCTGGCCTGCCACGTGATCGCCAACCGTGCGTTCGCAGACAGTCGACTCATCAGGGACGTGGTGGGGACGCTGCGACCCGGAGCGTCGCGCATCACGAACCACGCCAGCACTGCGTAGAGCCCCAGCGCGATGGCGGTCAGGGCGAACGGAACACGGTGTCCGACGTCGGAGTACAGCTTCACGGTGGTCAGGGCGCTGATGGCGGTCCCACCCATGCCCGCTCCGAACACACCGACTGCGAATCCGCGTCGCTCCGGTGGGAACCAAGCGTTGACGAAGGGGACACCGACCGCGAACGAGGTCCCGGCTATGCCGAGAAAGAATCCGCCCACCAGGAGCGCCGGGTAGGAGGTCTGGGCGAAGAGGCCGATGAACAGGATCGGCACGATCGTGGCCGCGGAGACCAGCGGGAACATCACCCGTCCGCCGTAGCGGTCGGTCAGCCCACCGACGACGATCCGGCCCAACGAGCCGACGATGACGGGGACGGCGACGAGCAGTGCCACGTCACTCTCCGAGAGGTCACCGAGGGTTCCGGTCTCGCGGAAGAGCGGACCCAACGGACTCAGCAACGCCCAGGCCCAGAAGTTCACGGCGAAGCCGAGCGTCGCCATGAACAGCATCAACCCGGGAGATCGCTGCGCAAGCGGTGGCAAGGCACCCCGTGGTGGTGGAGGCTGCGCCTGCTGGCGCACGGCCTCTTCGTCGTGGTTGCGGTCGACCAGGGACTTCTCGCTCACGTCGTGCTCGTCGGAGACGCGGCAGGCGTGATCGTCTTGGCGACGCTCAGCAGCACGACCGAGTCCTCCACCGCCTCGAGTGCGTGACGGGCATCCGGGATGATCAGGAGATCGCCTGGAGATCCGTTCCAACGGACCTCGCCGCACACCAGCGTCACCCGGCCGTGCAGCACCTGGAGCGTCGCCTCGCCCGGGCTCTCGTGCTCGTCGAGGTTCGACCCACCGCGCAACGCGATCATCGTCTGGCGCAGCACGTGCTCGTGACCGCCGTACACCGTATGCGCGCTCCGACCGCTCGAAGCGGTGATGGCGATGTCCAGCTGGTGGCGCATCAGGGCTGTCAGCGACTGCTTCTGCATGACGTCATCCTTCGTTGGGGGTAGGGCTGGGCACGACGTTCGTCGGCGAGGGACAGCCGTGGGGACCCACTCGCGGCAGCGGGCTCGAAGACGCCCACCGAATCCAGCGATGAGTGGCATCTGAGCAATCCCCCTGCGTCGGCGAGGCCGCGACGACGCAGGCGCCACGACGGTTGACCGACACCGAGGTCCAGGGTGTCCACCAGGACAGTACTCGCGTTTCAGGTCTCTGCGGGAGCCGATCCGACCCCGGCCTCCGGGCTGCGCCGAGCCCACCCCCTTCGTTCTCCCAGCTCGTCAACGCCGGCGACCTCGGAGGCACCGGTCGAGCACCGACGGTGGTCGTCGCTGGACGTCTCGCCACGTCTGCCCTCCTCGACGGCGTCATCGAGCGGAACTCAGGACTGGTTCGTCGCATCTGCGTTGACCTCTG
>NZ_JACMOM010000006.1 GCF_014378035.1 Aeromicrobium sp.
GACCGCCGATGAGTGGATGCAGGAGCACCACGCCTACCTGAGCCTGATGCTCGACCTGGCGCGGCGCGGCCGGTCACGCTTCGACGTGATCCACAACAACAGCCTCCACCACATCCCGATCGCGATGGCCGAGGCGACGGGCATGCGTTGATGATGACACCTCGGCGCCACGTTGACACGTGCACGGCTGTTCGACGTGCCGAGGCTCCATCACCGCTCAGGCTCCCGACGCCTCCAGGCGCGCAAGGGTGAGGGCGAAGTCGTCGTCGCGCCACAGGTGATGGACGACGAAACCGGCGGCGGCCAGCTCGTCGCGCAGGCCGTCGGGCCGGAACTTGGTCGAGATCTCGACCCGAATCTCCTCGCCGCTGGCGAGGTCGAACGTGACGCCGGCGCCCGGAATCGTGACGTGCTGGGGCATCTCGGCGCGGACCCGCAGGTCCATGCGCTCCATGTGGGGATCCCAGAACGGGACGTAGCTGAACGAGTCGACGTCGAAGTCGGCTCCGAGCTCGCGGTTGACGACGTGAAGGCTGTTGGTCACGAACTCGGCGGTCACGCCCTGGGAGTCGTTGTAGGCGGCGATCAGCCGGTCGCTGTCCTTGACCAGGTCGGTGCCGAGCAATAGCCAGTCGCCGACGTCGAGGGAGTCGGCGAGGGCGCCGAGGAATGCACCGCGCTCCTCGGTGTAGAGATTGCCGATGGTTCCGCCGAGGAAGGCCACGACCTTGCGGCCCCCCGCCGGCAGATGACCCAGGTGCAACGTGAATCCGCCGACGACGGCCTCGACGAGGAGGCCGGGGTAGCGTGCCGCCAGCTCGTGGGCGGCCGCGCGCAGGGTCGCTTCGGAGACGTCGACCGGCACGAAGCGCCTGAGCCTGCCGCCGGCACTGAAGGCGTCGAGCAGCGTGCGGGTCTTGTCGCTGGTGCCGCTGCCCAGCTCGACGACGGTGTCGGCGCCGGACAGGCGGACGATCTCGTCGGCATGGGCGGCAAGCAGCGCACGCTCGGCCTCGGTGGGGTAGTACTCGGGCAACCGGGTGATCTGGTCGAACAGGTCTGACCCTCGATCGTCGTAGAGCCACTTGGGGGGCAGGGTGCGAGGGTGGCTGGCCAGACCGCGACGGACGTCCTCGATGAGGTGGCCGGTCGCCCAGCTGGGGTCAAGGATGACCGACACCACAGGCTCGCGCACCGCAGTCATGCCGGAACCTTACCGTCGGCCAGGCGGAGGCCCGACATGGCCCATCGAGCCCCGGGTGGAAAGAAGTTGCGGTAGGTCAGACGTGCATGACCGGGCGGGGTGAGCGCGCATCCTCCGCGGAGCACCATCTGGTTGGACATGAACTTGCCGTTGTACTCGCCGATGGCGCCGGCCGGGGGATGGAAACCGGGGTAGGGCAGGTACACCGACGAGGTCCATTCCCAGCAGTCGCCGTAGACCTGTCGCAGGTGTCCGGTGGCTGGCTCGGCGGCGCGGGCGTGGAAGGTGTCGGGGCTGGCGAGGTGCGCCGCGGCCTCGGCAGCATCTGCCTGGCCGTCGGCGACCACCGCATGCTCCCACTCGGCCTCGGTGGGAAGTCGTTTGCCGGCCCATGAGGCGTAGGCATCGGCCTCGTAGTTGCTGAGGTGCGTGGCGGGTAGCCCGGCGTCGACCGGTGCGGTGCCGTGCAGGGTGTGCTCGTGCCAGACGCCGTCGAGCTCGATCCAGTAGAGCGGCGCCCTCCACCCGTCGGCCTTGACGCGCGCCCATCCGTCGGAGAGCCACAGCTCTGGCCGGGCATAGCCGCCATCGGCCATGAAGTTCAGCCACTCACCGTTGGTGATGAGGCGGTCGGCGATGCGGTAGTGCTCGAGCCACGTACGGTGCCGGGGCATCTCGTTGTCGAAGCTGAACGCGGATCCCGTGTGGCCGACCTCGACCAACCCGCCATCGACATCGAGCCAGCCGAGTGTGTCGGGCTCAGACCGTGGTGCCGCCCGCCCCGCATAGACAGGCTGCAGCGGGTTGACCGAGAGGACGTGCTTGATGTCCATCAGGAGCAGCTCCTGGTGCTGCTGCTCGTGGTGGAACCCGAGCTCGATGGTGGCGGCGAGCTTCTCCAGGCTTTTGCCGTCGACAGCGGTGACGAGATCACGCATGCGGTCGTCGACGTTCTGCCGGTAGAGGCCCACGTCGTGTGCTCCAGGTCGGGTGATGTAGCCGCGCTCCGCGCGGGCGTAGCGCGGGCCGACGGCCTCGTAGTAGCTGTTGAAGAGGAACCAGTACTGGTCCTGGAACGGCCGGAAGCCACTCTCAGCCTCGGCCAGCAGGAAGGTCTCGAAGAACCACGTCACGTGGGCGCGATGCCACTTGGTGGGTGAGACGTCGGGCATCGACTGGACGGTCTGGTCCTCGGGGGAAAGGGGAGCTGCGAGGGTCTCGGTGTGTGACCTGATGGTGTCGAAACGGTCGATCAACGTGTCGGCGTCCAAGAGCGGTGCGGTCATGAGTGGCTCCTCGTGTCAGCGATGCATTCCACCGTAGACATCCCCTGTGACGTTCGCACGGTGGCTTGGGCGATCGTCATGGTGTGTTCACGTCTTCGTCAGAACCTCGCGACGATGTCTCCCCAGGAGCTGGCGGGCAGAGCACCATGTCCTCGGTCTCGTCGTCGAAAGGTGCCCTAGGCGCGGAATCTTGGAGAGGACATGTGTCGCAGCTCCCGGCTCACCACGTCGAGGGCGTCACACGTCGAGGTCATCAGCGTGCCGCGGACGCTGAGCCTGATCAACGCCGTTGCCAGGCCGTTGACCTTCACGTTCGAGGCCATCGACCACCGCCGGAGTATCGCGAATGCCGTCGACTCGTCGACCTGGTGCCGAGCCATGAGGATGCCCTTCGCCTGTTCGATGCAGGCTCTGTTCGCCATGGCGATGCGCAGCCCGGCGATCTCGTCGCGCAGCGACTTCAGGATGTCTGGGTCAGGCTGGAGGGGGAGGGGACATGCGCTCATGAGCTCCGCCTCGCGTCAAGTGATGGGCGCCTGCTCCCGAGGTGCCGACACCATCATCATGCCGAGCGGTCGCGACGGACGGAACCGGCGAACCTATGCAGTCAGCGGCGGTCGGCTCAGCGCGGTTTGAGCCGTTCGGGGAGCACCTTGTGGGTTCCGTCGCACCACGGCTGATTGGCCGACTTGCCGCACCGGCAGACGGCGCTGACAGGGCGGGTCGTGGCGTGGGACCGACCGTCGGAGTCCTGGATCGTGTGGTCACCGCGGATCAGCATCGGGCCACCGGGGCACAGGATGACGTCAGGGTGATCGAAGTCGGCGCTCATGCCGCCGCCCACTCACCCAGCACGCGCCGCGCGTACCGGTCCTCGAGGTCCAGGCAGGTGAACGCACCGAAGTAGACGTCGTCGACCAGACCAGGCTCCTGCTCGAGGAGGGATCCACAGATCGTCCGGACGGCCAGCTGCTCGTGCACAGCGTCCGCCTCCACGTGCTCGTCGTAGTAGGCCGAGATCTCGGTCGGCAGACCCACCCTCGTCAGTCCTCGGGACACCTGCCGCGAGGGCAGCGAGCTGGTGACCTCGAACGCAGCGAGATGTCCCAGCGCAGCACCGCGGACCCGCCGATGCAGGCCGAACAGGGACATCGCGTTGTTCTGTTCGAGGATCTCGACCGGGACATCGTTGATGTAGGCGCCGTGTCCGGATCGTAGGCCCGACGCCTCCATGCCTTTGGCAAACAGATGGGCGTGCAGCTGGTTGGGGTTGCCGCGCCCGTACTCGTCGTACTGGAGCTCCATCAGCGCTGCCTGGGTGAGAGCCGGCAGGCGGGGGACGACCCAGGCCACGGGGTCCGACTCCTTGAGATGGTAGATCGAGCGGTGGCGCAGCACCTCCAGCACCTGGTCGAGATCGGCCTCCCGGTGGATGAAGGACGCGAGTGACGCACCGTCATGTCCGGCGACGTAGGAGAAGAAGTGGTCGGCGAAGGACCGCGGGACATCGACTGGCGTCCTGCGCGCTCGGAGCTCGGCCTCGAACTGACGCTCGAGACCGCCCCGCACCGCTACGGCGCCGGGGTTCCACTCGAGCGAGTCGTCGACGTCGTCGAACCCGCGGTAGTGCAGCTCGTACAGGGCCCACAGTGCGATGTGCGCATCATCGCGCGACTCGGGCTCGGCATCGATCAACGAGTGCCACGAGGTGGCGCCGGTGCGCATGACCTCGAAGAGCTGCTCGCTGAGAGCGCCCCTCGCCTTCGGCGTCAGCACGCCTGGGTCTCCGGACGTGCCGACGCCAGCGGGTGTGAGGACGCAGGGGCAGCGAGAGACTGCCACGTGCCGCGACAGTCACGGAATCCCCGCTCGGCCAGCGATTCGAGAGGCCGATCGGCAGCGTTCGCCCGGGGTGGAGAAGGCGAGGTGGGGGGCGAAGAGATGCTCATGATTGACACTCCTGGCGGTGAGGACGCGGCCGTCGGCGCGACAGCACGGTGAGGGTACCCACGGGCGACGATGGCGAAACCGCTGACGCGAAGATGCACGTCACGTTTCGACCACGAGATCCCGGGGTATCGACTGGTGGGGTATCGACTGTGGGGTCGCACCTTCGCTCTCGAGAGGCAGCACATGAGTCAGGACGTCACGGCGATCGGCGGCACGGAGACGATCGACTTCGGCGGGCTCGCCATCGAGTTCGATGACACGATCCTGCGGCCGCGGGCGTGGACGGCCGAGCAGTCCGCGTGGGCCGTCGAGGTCCTGGCCGACGGTCCGCCCGGACCGGTGCTCGAGCTGTGCACGGGCGCGGGCCACATCGGGCTGCTCAGTGTGCTGGGCAACGGACGCCATCTGGTGGCCGTCGATGCCAACCCGGACGCGTGCGCGTACGCCCGCAAGAATGCGGTGGCGGCGGGTCTGGCCGCACAGGTCGACGTGCGGGTCGGGCTCGTCGAGGGCGCCCTGCGCCCTGACGAGCGGTTCGCGGCTGTGATCGCCGACCCGCCGTGGGTGCCGCACGACCGGGTCGGGGTCTATCCGGAGGACCCGCTCCTCGCCATCGACGGGGGTCTGGACGGTCTCGACATCGCGCGGTCGTGCGTCGAGGTGGCTGGCCAGCACCTGGCGGACGGAGCCTCGCTCATTCTCCAGCTCGGTGCCACCGTCCAGGCTGAGTCGATCCGGGAGTGGCTCGCGTCGCACCACGCGCTCGGGATGTCGGTCGTCGCGGTGCGGGTGCATCCGGGGCAGGGAGTGCTCCTGCGCATCGTGCGCACTGCTGCCGCCTGAAGACTGCGCCACATTTCCTCGGTCCCCAGACCCATCCTGACTCGGGTTCTGTTTCGAACGACTCATAGGGAACGCCGGAAGGCCACGAGGGAGTCACATGAGTTTCGCTGACGCGCGCACGCAAGGCCGGGCAGGTCGCCAGCCATGACCGCAGACAAGCACGCCTTGCTGGGCCCGTTCGTGGTGAACGCGCTGGGGCCGATCGAGCGCATCCGATTCGAGGCGCATCTGGAGACGTGCGCGTTGTGCCAGTCGGAGCTGCCGGCGATGAGGGAGTCAGGGGGACGACTGGACGACCTGTAGCCCGTCGCAGGGCGACGGGCACGACGATGCCGCGCCTCACACAGGGCGGATCAGACACAGGGGCGGATCAGACACCGGGGCGGATCAGACAGGTTCAGGCAGCGGGGGAGGGCTCGAGCAGGCGCTCGCCCGGGCACGCCAGCGTGCGAAGCGCCTCGCACAGCAGGAGGGCTACTTCTTTGGCCGGGCGACCCAACCGCTCGGCTGCCTGCCGATAGGTGTGGTCGCCGAAGCGGCAGAGCGCGAGTGCTGAGCGCTGATCGTCGGGCAACCCGTGCAGCTCGTGGAGGATGGTTTCGCTCGCGGAGCTGTCGTCGAGGAGTTGACGATCGACCGTCCTCGACTCCGGGCCCCATGCCCACCACGCCTCGTGGACGGCGGCGGAGAACTCCCGCAGGGTGCTCGGGCCGCCGCGGTGCGCCATGATCGCCTGGATCACCAGCTCCTCGGCGAGGTCTGGGTCCTCGGTGAGGACGCAGGCCAGCAGGTAGAGCTCGTTGCCGTGCTCGTCGAAGACAGCTCCCGACGGGTCTTCGGTCGCGTCGGTGGAGCGTCGAGCGTGGCGTGGGGCGGCTTGTGCCGGCCGCCTGGCCAGGCCTGAGAGAAAAGTTCGGCTGTCGTCCACATGTCTCGTTTTCATCAGGGCTGCTCCTGTCGACTGTCTGTCATCACCATGCTGTGGGGAAAAGTTGGGCAATACTAGTTCAAAACTTATGCACTTCCCCCGGACTCATGGGACAGTGGTGTTCCGGGCGCGGGCCGACAGCTTCCAGAGGGTGACCACAGTGAACGCAGTCGCACAGGATTTGCCGCTCGTCAGCGACGGTCTGCCGATCAAGCAGGTGAGCGACCTGATGGGTGTGCCGGCACCCACCCTGAGGTCGTGGGAGCGCCGTTACGGAGTTCCGGCTGTGTCGCGGAGCGCGGGCGGACATCGCCGATATGTCCCGGACGAGCTCAAGCAGATCCGCCTCATGCGCGACGAGATCGGACGGGGCAAGCGTGCCGCCGAGGCCGCCCTGGCAGTCAGGATCCTGCTCGACCAGAGCAACCCCTCATTGTCGTGGATCAGTCGTCTGCTCGCTGCCTCCGAGCGGTCGGACCCGGCGGCCATGCGAGCCGTGCTCGACCAGTCGCTGGATGATCTCGGCCTGGCCGACACGCTCGACCAGGTGTTGATGCCGACCATGCGGCAGGTGGGTGCCTGGTGGGACAGCGGTCGGTGCGACGTGGGACAGGAGCACATCACCACCGAGACGGCGCGCGGATGGCTGGCCCGCCTCACGACGCTCTCACCGCTCGACACCATCGACCCTCCGATCCTGTTGGCCTGCGGCCCGCTCGACATGCACACGCTCGGCCTCGAGGCGCTTGCGGCGCTGCTCGCCGAGCAGGGGCGCGGCACGCGGGTGCTGGGCGGACGCACGTCCGCGCTGACCCTCGTGACTGCAGCGACCGCGACCGCCGCGAGTGCCGTGGTGGTGGTCTCACAGCTCCACACCCAGCGCCGGCCGGCCGTCGACGCGTTGAGAACCGTCGCCCGCACCGGGTGCCCGCTGTTCTACGCCGGCAATGCCTTTGCCTTCCCTGATCAGCGCGTCGGGGTGCCCGGCACCTACCTCGGCGACAACTTCGCGACGGCGCGCGACATGGTGCTCGGCTCGACGGGATCCGACTCGTCGAGCCCGCAACTTTCCCGGAGCATCGCCTAGCCGCACCGGCCCGGCCGGGGGGCCTGCGTCACGGTGGTGGCGCCCGTCGAGCAAGTCAATGTCCTGGCGTGGAGCCACGGCGATCGGCGTCCTGTCGGATGGCGCGCGCGTCGTCGATGTCGGACTGCTGCTTCTTCTCGGCCTTCTTGATGTTGCGGGTGTCTCGCGGCGGCAGCTGGATGGTCTCCTCTGCTTCGATGCCGGCCTGCAGCTGACGGCCCCGTTCGAGCTCTGCGTCGAGCTCGGCACCGAGGAGAAGCGCCAAGTTCGTGATCCAGAGCCAGAGCAGGAACACGATCACGCCGGCGAGGGACCCGTACGTCTTGTTGTAGCTCGAGAATGTCGCTACGTAGAAACCGAATGCCGCCGAGGCCAAGATCCACACCACGATGGCGAAGATCGCACCGACACTCAACCAGGTGAACTTCGGCTGCTTCACGTTCGGAGTGGCGTAGTAGAGCAGAGCCACGATGAAGACCATGATGGCCAGGATGACGGGCCACTTGGCGATGTCCCACACGAGAACGGCGGTCGACCCGACGCCGATCTGGTCGCCGACGGCCTTGGCCACCGGACCGGTGATGACCAGTGCCAAGGCTGCGACCGCGATCAGCACGACGGAGATGAATGTCACCAGCAGCATCACCGGTCGCAGCTTCCAGACCGGTCGGCCCTCGCCGATCTCGTAGATGCGGTTCATCGCACGGCTGAACGCACCCACGTAGCCCGAAGCCGACCACAACGCCCCGAGGAGGCCGACGACGAGCGCGATACCGGCGCCCTGCGCCGACGCCAACTTCTCGATGATTGGACGAAGTGTGCCGACGGCCGATGACGGACCGACCTGACCGACGATCGTGAGCAGTGAGTCGATCGTGCTCTGGCCCTGCCCGAACACACCCAGCAGCGACACGAGCGCGATGAGCGCCGGGAACAGCGCCAGCACAGAGTAATAGACCAGTGCGGCGGCAAGGTCGGTGCACTGGTCCTTGGAGAACTCGCGCAGCGTCTTCTTCATGATGAAGGACCACGACCGTTTGTGTAGGTCCGTCGGCGAGTCCGGCTTGCGGGGATCGTCGACGTCCGGTGCGTGCTGCCGGTCGATCTGCTCCTGGGTGGACTGCTCAGACATGGGTGGCCCTCCGGCCGTTGGTAGTGGTCATGTTCTCCCCGTCGGGATGTCGTACAAGTGGTGCGGGCGCTGAAAGCACGAGGGTGTCGGTCGCCCGCTGCGGGACGCAGCGGACGACCGACACCGGTCGGCCGTCAGGCCTGTTGTGCGTCCTGTTTCACCGAGTCAGCCGCAGACTGACCTTCGGATGCCACGTGCTTCGCCGAGTCCTGCACCGACGACTTGAGGTCGTCCGCGGCTTCGGTGGCCGACTCCTTCAGATCCTGGCCGACCTCCTGACCGACCGACTTCGCGTGGTCGACGAGAGGCTGACCGTGCTCCTTCGCAGCGTCGACGGCCTGGCCCGCGAGCTTGGCCTCCTTGTCGCTGGCCGGAACCAGCGAGGAGATCAGCAGGCCTGCGCCGAACGCGATCAGCCCGGCGGCCAGAGGGTTGCCCTCCGCCTTGGACGCCACGGTGGACGCGGCGTCGGAAGCGCCGCCCGCAGCGGTACCGGTAGCGCTGCTTGCTGAGCCCATGACCTGGTCCTTGACCGACGAAGCCCTGCCCTTCGCGTTGTCCACGGTGCGGCCCACGACCCGACTCGGGCTGACCCGGTCAGCGAGTGCGTCGAGGTTGCGTGAGAGGTCTTCGCGGGTGTTGACGATGTCGTGCTCGATCACTTCTGGTTCTTTGCCCATTGGACATCCTCCTTCAAGGTCTTCTGCGTGGTTTCAAGCTTCGGGTTGACGTTCTCGAACTTCTTGCGGCCCGCGAGCGCGAGCACGGCGGCGGCTGCCGCCCAGACGACGAACACGATCAGGGCGGCCCAGGTCACGTCCATCACGTTGTCCAGCAGGTACATGACGAACAGGGAAAGGAACAGCAGAGCGAAATAGCCGCTGATGGCAGCGCCGCCGAACATGCCGGCACCCTTGCCCGCCTTGGTGATCTCCTGCTTGGCCTCGGTCTTCGCCAGCTCGAGCTCGGAGCGGACCATGGTGCTGAGGTCCTGTGCGATGTCGCCCACGATGTCTCCGAGAGAACGGGTGTCCTCGCTGTGGCTCGCGGACGCCTGGTCGGTCACGCCATGCCTCCGATGTTCTGAGGTGCGGAGTTCTGGGCCGCCACGTTCTGATCGACGCGGTTCGGGGTCACAGAGTTCTGGGCGACGGAGAAGCCCGTCGTGGCCGGCATTCCGTTCGTGGAGCTCCCCGAGATCGAGGCCGTGTCATCGGCGGCGGTCGCCTGCGCCTTCTTCGCGCCGCGGGTGAGACGTCCGGCCACCACGCCGGCAACGAGCGCGCCGGCGATGAAGGTGCCCGGACGCTGACGCGCGAACGAGCGCGCGTCCTCGAGAACGTCCTGCGGGTTGCGGTCGGCCAGGTGGGAGCTGAGCGCGTTCACCCGTGTGGACAGCTGGCGCGCCAGATCGGTGACCGTTCCCTGCTGATCGCTGCCGTCGACCATGCTGTCGAGCTCGTCGCCGAGCTCCTGCAGCTTCGCCGAGAGGCCCTGTAGCTGCGTGCGCGACTGGTCCTCGACGTGGGTCCGGGCCTCGGCGAGGAGGTCGGCCGCCTTGTCCCTGGCCTCGCCCACGACCTGCTGAGCCTCGTCCTTCGCGGTGTCGACCACGTCGCTGCCGTGGTCGGCAGCAGAGCTGGCCACGTCGCTCGCGCGGTCCTTGACGTCCGGCCTGCTGGACGTCGTGTCAGTCTCCGACGCGAACACCGGGGCCGGGTAGCTGGGGTTTTGCTGGCCGAGGAGCTCGTCGCCGATGGGGCTCGTGGAGCCGGTGGTCGTCTGCGCGGTGGTCCGCAAGGGATCGGTGTCCCGCTCGTATGGTGTCGTCATCTGTCCTCCTGGTCGGTGTGTCTGATGGGGTTACCCGATCTGCTGCAGGCCTATCGCGCCTCCGTGAACTTTTTTGCTGTCGCCCTCGGGAGAACGGTTCGGAGCCGCCCACCTGCCCGGGTCGTGGGAACCTGTGTGCACCTGACCCGCAGATGACGAAGGAGCACATCGTGACGACACCGACATCACGTGGGGGCGACAAGCCCCTGTGGGACCTGCAGCGCCGCCTGCTCGAGCAGAACTCCTTCACCGATCTGACTCATGCGTTCCACCCGGGCCAGCCACATTTCCCGGCGTTCCCCGACGAGGAGCGGGGCAAGGTCTTCGACATGGCAAGGGGCGACGGGTTCAACGTCCACCGCTACACGATCGTCGGTCAGTGGGGCACTCACGTCGACCCGCCGTCGCACTTCGTCGAAGGTGCCCGCACGCTCGATGACATCCCGGTCGAGCAGATGATCCTGCCGCTCGTGGTCATCGACATCTCGGCCCGAGTCAGCGACGACCCCGACAGCGTGCCGACGATGGACGACATCGCCGCCTGGGAGCAGCGACACGGCGCCATGCCGGCTGGCTGCTTCGTCGCCCTGCGCACCGACTGGGGCGCGAAGTGGCCCGACGGTCCGGCGATGGAGAACCGGGACGAATCAGGCGTCAGCCATGCCCCCGGCTGGTCGCGCGACGTCCTGGAGCACCTTGTCAGAAAGGTCGGTGTCGCGGCGGTCGGGCACGAGCAGACCGACACCGATCCTGGCAGCGCGACGTCGGTGGGTGACTACAGCCTTGAGCTCTACCTCCTGCAGCACGACCGTTGGCAGATCGAGCTGTTGACCAATCTCGACCGCGTGCCCGAAGCCGGCGCGCTCGTCGTGGCCTCGTGGCCGCGGCCGCTGGGCGGATCGGGGTTTCCGGCGCGGGTGTTCGCGATCCACCAGACCCCGTCAGCCTGACGACGCTGAGACCGGCGGCTCACTGCCCGTCCCCGTTCCGCAGCCAGGGCGTCCGCCTCTCGGCCCGTTCCTTGGCTGCCTTCGCCCTGCGGAGGTCGCGATCAGCCGTGTCGACTTCCTTGCGGAGCGCCGTGATGCGCGTGCCCGCGGAGCGCAGGTCGTGCACGGTGTCCTCGATCTGGGAGCGGAGATCCGCGAGGGTGGACTCGAGTAGCCGGCTCTCAGCTTCCGCATCGGCCAGTGAATCGTGGGCGACGGCGGCAGCGTCCGCCGCCTCCGATGCCTGCCGCGATGCCTCCTCGATCTCCTTCCGTGCTGCATCCTCCGCTTCGCGTGCCGCGGCGGCAGCCTTGTCCGGCGTCGGGGCTGGAGGCCGTCCGACCGATGTGCGCTTCCTTGTCGGGCGCCTGTGCGGCGAATCGGCGACGGCGATGGCAAGGGCGTCGGTCACGTCGACGGGTTCGAATCCGGTGGGGGAGAGGCCGCTCACCAGCAAACCGCTCCGAAGCGCGTCCGCCGCGGAGCTGTCGGCGAGTGCCGCACGGACGGTGTCCTCGACTTCGGACAGTGTCGATGTCGAGACCGATCGGCCGCCGTCCGTGCCCGCGGCACCTGCCGCCTTGACGCATCGCGAGACGAGCGCGCGGCGTTCGGCGGCGAGCGCGCGCAGCGCCGCGCCGTCGGATGTCTCCTGCGCGCTGCGCAGCTGTTCGCCCAGCGCGTCGACCTCGTCGATCAACGACGTCTGGGTCCTGGCTAGCTGATTGATCGTCCAGGCGCCGACGCTTGGTTTGCGCAGGCCGCGCACACGTGTCGAAAGCTCCTTCTCACCGTCTGTCCGCAGATGGGAGGCGTGTGTGTTCCGGGCGGCCACGAACTCACCGAGCGGCAAGCCGTAGAGATGGTTCGCGATCTCAATGAGGTCGGCCATGGCACAACCATAGGACTCGGGCACTTGCCGAGCCCGACCTGCAGGGTGCTGGCGTTGTGCACCCACCTCGGCGGGGCGCTGAAGCGGAATCGCAACGATCGCAAGGGACTGCCCGCTCAGCGCCTCACTATTCGCACCGGACGGCGCGGTCAGTCATCGACCTCGACGTGGCGGCGATCAGACGTCAGAGCCGGCCGAAGTGCTCGTCCAGCCAGGTGACGATCTCGGCGATCACGTCGTCGCGGTTGGTCTCGTTGAGGATCTCGTGACGAGCCTCGGGGTACGTGACGAGCGTGACGTCGGTCAGGCCGGCGGCGTGGTACCGCTGCACGAGCGGGTGGACGAGGGCGAGCTCACCGTTGACCGGATCGGCCTCGCCGACGCAGATGTGCATCGGGAGGTCGTCGCGGATGGCCGACATGCGTGCAGGATCGGCAACGCCGTGAGACCCGGCGAACATGGCCTTGCCGGCTTCTTTGTCGAGTCCGAAACCGCAGCGGTCGTCAGCCACGTACGCGTCGACTTGCGCCTCGTCGCGCGAGAGCCAGTCGAAGTCGGTGCGCTGCGGTTGGAAGGCGGCGTTGAACATCGTCAGGTCGATCTCGGCGTCGAGGTCGAGAGCTGGCTCGAGCATGTCGATGGCGCCGGTCCCGGTCAGGATCACGCCGTCGACGTCGTCGCTGTGGTCGAGCAGGTACTGCTGGACCGCGAACGATCCCATGCTGTGACCGAGGAGGACCAGCGGACCGTCGGCCTGGGTTCGGGCCCACGTGCCGACCAGCCCGATGTCGGCGACAAGACGGCCCCAGCCGTCAGCACCGATCTGCCCGTACGTCTCGGGTGTCGCGGTGGCCCCGTGTCCGCGGTGGTCGTGAGCGACGACTGTCCAGCCGTCGGCGTTGAGGTCGGCCGCGGTCGCCGCGTAGCGCAGTGCGTGCTCGCCCAGACCGTGCGCGATCTGGATGACGCCGCGCGGCTCCGGTGCGGCCCACGTGTAGGTCGCGAGTGCGGTGCCGTCGTCGCTGGTGACGGTCGAGGTGGTGTGCTCTGTCATGAGGTCCGTCCTTCGGGAACTGTCGGATGAGGCTCGCTCAACTCTGTTGTCCGGACTCTAGTGCGAGCGACCACAGTGCCCTCGACCTCGCCGAGCCACGACCGCTCACCTTCGGCGCCCCGGAGGTTCGCGTACGCCGAGATGGTCACGGAATCGCCGTCGGCCAGGTACGAGCGGCTTGTCCCGTCAGCCAGCTCGATCGGGTCACGCCCGTCCCAACCCAGCTCGATGAGCGAACCGCGTTCGGGGGCTCCTGCGCCGCTGACCGTGCCGGAGGCGAAGAGGTCGCCGGGACGCACCGAGGCGCCGTTGACTGTCATGTGCGCCAACATCTGGGCACCCGTCCAGTACATGCCGGCGAACGGTGGGGTGGAGATCAGAGTGCCGTTGAGCCACACCTCGAAGCCGATGTCGAGGCCCCACGGCTCGGCGGCGTCGTCGAGGTAGTCCTGCACCGGGACATCCCGATGTGGGGGAGGCACCCGGGCGTCCTCGAGGGCTGCCAGCGGCACGATCCACCCCGAGATCGACGTGGCGAACGACTTGCCGAGGAACGGCCCGAGCGGCACGTACTCCCACGCCTGCAGATCGCGCGCCGACCAGTCGTTGACGACGCACACTCCGAAGACGTGGCTCGCGAAGCGGTCGACCCCGATGGGAATGCCGAGCTCGGATCGGGCGCCGACGACGAAGCCGAGCTCCGCCTCGAGGTCGAGGCGGAGCGTCGGACCGACCGTCACGTCGCCGTCGGTCGACCTCTGCTGACCGGAAGGGCGGATGATGTCGGTGCCGGAGACCACGACCGTGCCTGATCGCCCGTGATAGCCGACGGGCAGGTGCTTCCAGCTCGCTGTCAGGGGCTCGGTGCCGGGACGCAGGATGCGGCCGAGGTTGATCGCGTGCTGCTCGGACGCGTAGAAGTCGACGAAGTCCCCCACGTGGAAGGGAAGGTCGAGGGTCACGTGGTCGGCCTTGACGAGCCAGCCCTCGAGCTGTTCGGTGGGATGCGAAGCCGCACCGAGCAACGCAGCGCGCACGACCCGCCACACGTGGGGTCCAGCGGCGAGGAGGTCGTCGAGCGTCCCGGACGCGAACAGCCCGGCGAGTTCTGGGACGAGCACCGACGATGCTGTCGTGAGGTCGAGCACGTCGGTGCCGATGCCGATGCCGACGCGCGAGCCCTCGAAGTCCGTGGAGCGGAAGGAGCAGTAGGGAAGTGTCGAACGCCCGAAGTCTGTCATCCAGCCGCCGCCGTCATCGGATCCAGGACAGGGCGTATGCCCCGTCGTCGGACGCCGTGCCGCCCTCGCCGAGCTCGAGCGGGCGGAAGGTGTCGACCATGACGGCGAGCTCGTCGAACGATTCGGCGCCGATGCTCGCCTCGATCGCCGAGGGCTGCGGACCGTGGGAGTGGCCTCCCGGGTGCAGCGAGACTGACCCCTGGCCGATGCCCGAGCCCTTGCGCGCCTCGTAATCGCCGGCGACGTAGAACATGACCTCGTCGGAGTCGACGTTCGAGTGGTAGTAGGGCACCGGCACGGCGAGTGGGTGGTAGTCGACCTTGCGTGGCACGAAGTTGCAGATCACGAAGTTGCTGCCCTCGAACACCTGGTGCACCGGCGGCGGCTGGTGCACGCGGCCCGTGATGGGCTCGAAGTCGGCGACGTTGAAGGCGTACGGGTAGAGACAGCCGTCCCAGCCGACGACGTCGAACGGGTGCTGCGGGACGACGTGGACTGTGCCGCTGAGGCCGCCCGGGCCTGACCCGCGGTGCTTGATCAGCACCTCCACGCCCGGCTCGTCACGCACCTCCGGCTCGCCGGGCCCGCGCAGGTCGCGCTCGCAGTAGGGGGAGTGCTCGAGCAGTTGTCCGTACGTGGAGAGGTAGCGCTTCGGTGGGCTGATGTGACCGTTGGCCTCGATGCAGTAGGCCCGCACGTCGCCTGAGGGCACCCACCGGTGGGTCGTCGCGCGCGGCACGATGAGGTAGTCGCCGGGGCCGAAGGCGAGGTGCCCGAACACCGTCTCCAGCGTTCCGGTCCCGGCCTCGATGAACACGCACTCGTCGCCGGTCGCGTTGCGGTACAACGGCGACGGCTCTTCGGCCACGACGTAGGAGATGCGGACGTCGGCGTTGGAAAGGACGAGTCGCCGGCTCGTCACGACGTCATGGCCCGCACCACCGTCGAACAGGTCGTGCAGCTTGAGGTGCCGCGCCAGCAACGGCTCGTTGGGAGTCGTCGCCAGGTCGGGCAGCTGCCACGAGCGCGCCGACATGATCGCCGAGGGCACACCCACGTGGTACAGCAAGGAGGAGTCCGAGGAGAATCCCTCCTCGCCCATCAGCTCCTCGCGGTAGAGCGTGCCGTCGGGCGAGCGGTGCTGGGTGTGACGCTTGGGCGGGATGTTGCCTGCGCTGCGGTAGTGGGCCATCGTCAGGAGCTCCCTGCCCTAGAAGTTTCCACGGAGTGCCTGCTCGCGCTCGATCGCCTCGAACAGTGCCTGGAAGTTGCCCTTGCCGAAGCCCAGCGAACCATGCCTTTCGATGAGCTCGAAGAACACGGTCGGCCGGTCGCCGATCGGCTTGGTGAAGATTTGCAGGAGGTAGCCGTCCTCGTCGCGGTCGACCAGGATGCCGCGCGACTGCAGCTCCTCGATCGGTACCCGCACCTCGCCGATGCGCTCACGCAGTGCGGGGTCGGTGTAGTAGGTGTCAGGGGTGCCGAGGAACTCGATGCCCGCAGCACGCAGGCGGTCGACGGTGTCGAGGATGTCGTGGGTGGCGAGGGCGAGATGCTGCGCGCCGGGGCCGCGGTAGAACTCGAGGTACTCATCGATCTGCGACTTGCGCTTGCCGACGGCGGGCTCGTTGAGCGGGAACTTGACCCGGTGGTTGCCGCTGGCCACCACCTTGCTCATCAGGGCGCTGTACTCCGTGGCGATGTCGTCGCCGACGAACTCGGCCATGTTGGTGAAGCCCATGATCCGGTTGTAGAAGTCGACCCACGTGTCCATCTGGCCGATCTCGACATTGCCCACGACGTGGTCGAGAGCCTGGAAGATGCGCGTGGGTGCATCGGCAGCACGCACCAGCGAGGACGTTCGCGCGACGTATCCGGGCAGGTAGGGGCCGTGGTACGCGCTGCGGTCGATGAGCGAGTGCCGCGTGTCGCCGTAGGCCGCGATGGCCGCCATGCGCACGGTGCCGTGCTCGTCGGTGACGTCATGCGCTTCCTGCAGGATGGTGGCTCCCTGGGCCCGGGCGTGGTCGATGCACATGTCGACGTCGGGCACCTCCAGCGCGATGTCGGAAATGCCGTCGCCGTGCGCGCGGTGGTGGTCGGACACAGGGCTGTCGGGGTCGACGCCGCCCCTGAGCACGAAGCGCACCGCGCCGCTCTCCAGGACGTACGCATGGTGTTCGCGGTTGCCGGTCTCCGGCCCGGAGTAGGCGACGAGATCCATGCCGAACGCCGACTGGTAGAAGTGCGCCGACTGGGTGGCGTTGCCGACGTCCCAGACGACAGCGTCCCAGCCCGTGACGGGGAAGGGGTCAGTGGTCGTGTCGTACTCCACGAGTCCGACCAGCTGCTTGAGCTGGTCGAGGTCCAGCTCGGCGAGGCGTTCGGCGTCAGTCAGGTCAATGGTCATGGTGCCAGCACATCGCAGGCATGGTGACTGGGCAAGTGGCCTACGTGCAGATGGTCTTTGGTACTGGTTCAGCCGAGTAAAGTCGGCCTGAGCCAGTCAATCTGCCTACCGGGAGTCGTCATGGACCAGCTCGATGTCGCGATCGTCGAGGCGCTGCGTACCCACCCCCGCGTCGGCGACCTCGAGCTATCGCGCATCACCAGCGTGGCACGCGCGACGGTGCAGTCCAGGCTCACCAAGATGGAGCGGGCCGGGGTCATCACCGGGTACGGGCCCGACATCGACCTGGTCAGGGCAGGCCATCCGGTGCTCGCCTTCGTGACGCTCGAGATCGCCCAGGGCTCGCTCGACGCCGTGTCAGCCGAGCTCGACCTGCTGCCCAACATCCTTGAGGCCTACGTCACGAGCGGGACGGCTGACGTCGTGTGCAAGATCGCGGCGACGTCGCACGAGGACCTGCAGGCGAGTCTCCTGCAGATCAGTGCCTCACCGACCGTCGTCCGGTCGACGAGCGTCATCGTGCTGTCCGAGCTGGTGCCACCGCGCGACCTCCCCATGTTGCGCAAGGGGGCCACCGACGGAGTCGGTCGTGCACCCGCCTACCGCAGCACTTCCTGAGGCGGTGTGGTTCGAGGCTACGGTCAGAGCGCCTGGCGTCCATCGGTGAACGGGGCGCCGGTTGCCCGGCGGATGTCGTCGAGCGTCTCCTCTGGAGCCAGCTGGCGCAGCACCAGCCCGTCGTCGCCCACGTCGAGCACGGCCCGGTCGGTGATGATGCGGTCGACGACGTGCAGGCCCGTGAGGGGCAGCGTGCACTCGGCCACGATCTTGGGGGTCCCGTCCTTCGCGACGTGATCGGTGAGCACCACGATGCGCTTGGTGCCGGCGACGAGGTCCATCGCCCCGCCCATGCCCTTGACAAGAGCGCCGGGAACGGCCCAGTTGGCGAGATCACCGTTGGCCGCCACCTGCAACGCGCCAAGGATCGCGATGTCGATCTTGCCGCCGCGGATCATCCCGAACGACTCGACGGAGTCGAAGAAGCTCGCGCCGGCATTGACCGTGACTGTCTGCTTGCCGGCGTTGATCAGATCGGCGTCCTCCTCGCCCTCGATCGGGAACTGGCCCATGCCGAGGATGCCGTCCCCCGACTGCAGGGTCACGTTGATGCCCTCGGGGAGGTAGTTCGCCACGAGGGTCGGGATACCGATGCCGAGGTTGACGTAGTCGCCGTCGCGAAGCTCGTGCGCCGCGATGGCGGACATCTCCTGCCGTGTCCAGGTCATGCGGAGGCTCCTTGCTTCGGGGCGGAATCTGGTCGCGGCCGCACTGTTCGCTGTTCGATGTCCTTGATCCGTTCGACCCACGGGACGACCCGGTCGACGTAGACGCCCGGTGTCATGACTCGTTCGGGATCGATGGAGTCGACGAGGTGCTCGACCTCGGCGACGGTGACCTTGCCCGAGCTGGCGACCGCCGGGTTGAAGTTGCGCGCCGCGAGCCGGTAGACGAGGTTGCCATGGGCATCGCCGGTGTGGGCATGCACGAGCGACAGGTCGGCCACGATGCCGCGTTCCTGCACGTAGACCATCCCGTCGAACTCCGCCGTGGGCTTGCCTTCGGCGACCGCCGTGCCGACCCCGGTCTTGGTGTAGAACGCCGGGATGCCCGCCCCGCCGGCACGAAGGCGTTCTGCCAGGGTGCCCTGCGGGTTGAACTCGACCTCGAGCACGCCGTCGAGGTACTGCTGGGCGAAGAGCTTGTTCTCCCCGACGTACGAGGAGATGACCTTGCGGACCTGCTTGTTCTCCAGCAGCAGGCCAAGCCCCTTGCCGTCGACCCCCATGTTGTTCGACACGACCACGAGCTCGGTGACACCGGAGTCGCGTACCGCTTCGATGAGGTCCGTCGGGATGCCGCTCAGCCCGAAGCCGCCCACCGCTATCAGCATCCCGTCGGTGAGAAGTCCGTCGAGGGCCTCGGCCGCGGTGCTGGCAGTGATGGTCATGGTGTCCTTCCATCGGGTGTTCGTCCACCGGACACGTCGCGTTCGGTGCTCTGAGTCAACCCGCGACGGCGACCGGGGTCAACCATTCGTCATCCCTCGGTGGGGGACTGCTCGTGCGACGGACGCAGCCGGCACATTCGTCCACCCAGTGGACGGTACGCTCGGGCCATGCAGGAGACCAGGCCGCACGTGGTCACACGGGTAGGCGCCCTGCTGCGCGCCGTCGGTGCGTGCGAGCCGGGCGGCGGGTCGACGACGCAGCTTGCTTCCCTCGCCGGTCTGGCCCGGCCCACGACGCACCGCCTGCTGATGTCGCTCGCCGAGCAGGGCATGGTCGACCGTTCGGCTACCAGCGGGCGCTGGTGGCTCGGCCCCGAGCTCTACCTCCTGGGCAACGCGGCGGCGGCGCGCTATGACATCACGGGTCAGGCGCGCGACATCGTGCACTCGCTTGCCCGCGAGACCGGGGAGAGCACCTTCCTGTCTGCCAGGCGGGGAGATGAGTCGGTCTGCCTCCTGCGCGAGGACGGAAGCTTCCCGCTGCGCTCGCACGTCCTGCACGAGGGCATCAGGTTCCCGCTCGGGGTCGCCTCGGCTGGACTCGTGATGCTTGCGCACCTCGACGACCGCGAGGTCGACTCCTACCTCGCGCGGGTCGACCTCGGGCCGCGCTGGGGCGAGGCCCATGCGGAGGCCGGTCTTCGTGAACGCATTGCGGCGACACGACTGACCGGCTGGGCGGTCAATCCCGCGCTGCTCGTCGAAGGCAGCTGGGGCATGGGTGCAGCGGTCTTCGACGCTGATGGCAGGCCGGCGTGGGCACTCAGCCTGACGGGTGTCGAGACACGATTCCGTCCGGAGCGCCATGATGAGCTGGGTGCCTTGCTGCTTGACCAGGCGCACCGGCTGACGCAGAGGCTGAGCCGGTGAGTGGCGGCAGACCCACACACGATCGGGAGAGGACGACACCATGCATGCGGTGATCTACGAGAGGTTCGGCGAGATGCCCGAGGTCGCCGAGGTGCGCGACCCCGTGTGCACCGACGACGGAGTCGTCATCGAGGTCGGTGCCACCGGCTTGTGCCGCAGCGACTGGCACGGCTGGATGGGGCACGATCCGGGCATACGTCTGCCGCACGTGCCGGGTCACGAGTTCGCCGGAACGATCGTCGCCACCGGAGCAGAGGTGTCGTCGTGGCACGTCGGTGACCGGGTCACGACACCGTTCGTGTGCGCCTGCGGCACGTGCGCGACCTGCCTGCGGGGTGACCAGCAGGTCTGCGAGCGACAGCTGCAGCCAGGCTTCACGGGGTGGGGATCGTTCGCCGAGCTCGTCTCGATCGAGCGTGCCGACGTCAATCTGGTGCATGTCCCCGACGAGATGGAGCTCGATGTCGCCGCAAGTCTCGGCTGTCGCTTTGCGACCGCCTACCGTGCCGTGGTCCAGCTCGGGGAGGTCGGTGAGGGCGACTGGGTGGCGGTGCACGGCTGCGGGGGAGTAGGCCTGTCTGCGGTCATGGTCGCGGCGGCACGAGGCGCCCGGGTCATTGCCGTCGACGTCGCGCGCTCGTCCCTCGACCTGGCCTTGTCGTTCGGTGCGGAGGTGGCACTCGACGCCTCGACGACCGATGTCGTGCAGGCCATCGTCGAGGTCACCTCAGGTGGTGCAGACGTCTCGATCGACGCGCTCGGCAGCACCACCACCATGCTGGGCTCCTTGCGCTGCCTGCGTCGGCGCGGGAGGCACCTGCAGGTCGGGCTGCTCGCGGGCGACGACGACCAGCCGCGGGTGCCGATGGACCTGGTCACCGGCTCCGAGCTGATCATCCTGGGCAGCCACGGAATGGCCGCACACAGCTATCCGCAGATGATGGCCGAGGTCTCTGGCGGCATGCTCCGGCCCGAGCTGCTGGTGCGCGACCACATCACCCTCGACGAGGCACCACAGCGTCTGGCCCGGTTGGGGGAGCCCGGCGCCGGCGCCGGTGGTGTCACGATCATCCGACCTTGACGGTCACCCCCACCCGGGCTCTGACAAGGTGGGCTGATGGAGACGGTCGATGAGCACCTCGTCCGCAGGTTGTCCGCCTGGAGTCGCGACGCCGACGAGGTCGAGGGCATGGCCGACCCAGCCGCCGCCGACGTCGAGCCGGCGAGCCTCGTTGCCCTCTTCGAGGCACAGGTCCAGAGCCGTCACCTCGACCTCGCGGCCCGATGGCTGCAGGCACGAGGCGAGGGTTTCTACACGATCGGGTCGGCGGGGCACGAGAGCAATGCCGCGGTAGCGATGGCGCTGCGTCCGACCGATCCGGCACTCCTGCACTACCGCTCCGGCGGCTTCTACGCCGCCCGGGCCCAGCAGGTTGCGGGGACGACGCCGATCCTCGACGTCCTTCGCAGCCTGGCGACGTCGACCGACGACCCCATCTCCGGCGGCCGGCACAAGGTGTTCGGCAACCGGGAGCTCTCGATCATCCCGCAGACCTCGACCATCGGGTCGCACCTCCCGCGGGCGTTCGGCCTCGGGTTCTCCCTCGGGCGTGCGGCGGCGGCCGGAGTGGTCACGCCGTGGCCCGACGACGCCATCGTGGTCACCAGCTTCGGCGACGCCTCGGCCAACCACTCGACCACTGTCGGCGCCCTCAACGCCGCGGCCTACTGCACCTATCAGGGTGTCGCGGTGCCGGTGCTCTTCGTGTGCGAGGACAACGGCATCGGCATCAGCACCCGAACTCCGGCCGGCTGGGCCGCCCGATCACTGTCGGGCCTTCCCGGCATCGACTACGTGTCGGCCGACGGCACCTGCCCCGCCGAGGCGATGCTGCGCGCGACGGCCGCCGCAGAGTCGGTGCGCACGACCCGCCGTCCCACCGTGCTGCACCTGCGCACGGTGCGCTTCATGGGCCACGCCGGGTCCGATGCCGAGCTGGCCTACCGGTCGCGGGCAGACATCGTCCGCGACTACGAGCTCGACCCGTTGCTCGCGACGGCGGCCACCCTCGTGCACTCGGGGACGTCGACCGCCGCCGAGCTCCTCGAGAGCTACGAGGACATGCGTGGGCGCGTCATGTCGGAGGCAGCATCGATGGTGGGCACGAGACGGCTCGCGAGTGCGGACGACGTGATGGCGCCGCTCACCGCGACCCGTCCGGCGAGGGTGAGGGAGGCTGCCGGACGTTCAGCCGTCGACAGGCAGGCGGTGTTCAACGGCCGTTTGCCCGAGGAGGAGGGACCGATCAACCTCTCTGCCACGATCAACGCGACTCTCACCGATGTGATGGCCGCCTGGCCCACGGCCACGGTGTTCGGCGAGGACGTCGCCGTGAAGGGCGGCGTCTACGGCGTCACGCGGGGGTTGCGCAAGAAGTTCGGCGCGCCGCGCGTCTTCGACACCCTGCTCGACGAGCAGACCATCCTCGGCACCGCACTGGGTTCCGCGCTGGCCGGCTTCCTGCCGATCCCCGAGATTCAGTACCTCGCCTACCTGCACAACGCCGAGGATCAGCTGCGGGGGGAGGCTGCTTCGTTGGCGTTCTTCTCTGGCTCGCAGTACGCCAACGGGATGGTCGTGCGGGTGGCCGGCCTCGCCTACCAGAAGGGCTTCGGCGGACACTTCCACAACGACAACTCCGTCGCGGTGCTGCGCGACATCCCGGGCCTGGTGCTGGCGGTGCCCAGCCATCCTGCCGAGGTGCCCGGGCTGCTGCGCACCTGTGTGGCGCTCGCCGCTGAAGAAGGGCGCGTGTGCGTGTTCCTCGAACCCATCGCGCTCTACCACCAGAAGGACCTGCTCGACGGAGACGGTGAGTGGCTGGCGTCCTACCGTCCGCCGCAGCAGCATGACTCCGACGTGTTCGGACAGGTGTCGGTGCACGGCTCTGGCACCGACCTGCTGATCGTGACGTTCGGCAACGGCGTACGCATGAGCCTGCGCGCGGCCGCGCGGCTGCGTGAGGAGGGCATCGGCATCGGCTGCACAGTGCTCGACCTGCGCTGGCTGGCTCCGCTCCCCGAGGCCGACCTCGTCGCCGTGGCGTCGCGGTTCGAACGGGTGCTGGTGGTCGATGAGACGCGGCGCAGCGGCGGGGTCGGCGAGGCCGTCATTGCGGTGTTAACTGATCACTCGCACGGTGGCGAGGTGCGGCGGGTGAGCAGCAAGGACAGCTTCATCCCGCTGGGCCCTGCGTCCGCCCACGTGCTGCTGTCTGACGACGACATCGTCGACGCCGCGACCTCGCTGGCGGGGGTCGCACCGAGCTGACCGGGTCAGCCCTCGTGGGCGGGCTGCGTCTCCGGCTCGACCACGGGAGCGGTACCGGGACCGGGATCACCGCCGGGCAGCACCTCTGGGAAAGCCGGATCGGGAAGGTCGGGCGCTGCGGGACTGTCCGGCTCGTCCTCGCCGGGCACGACACCGGGATCCTGTGCCGGTTCGGGGGGTGCGACGGTCATCGGGTCCTCCTGATTGCTGGGTAATGAAACAGTACCCGCGGATCGCCCGATCAACCGCCGCGTTCCTGCCGGTCAACCCTGACGGGCCTTGAGGCGAGGGTTGGTCTTGTTGATGATGAACGTGCGACCGCGGCGGCGCACGACCTGCGAGCCGGGCTGACCCTTGAGCGAGCGAAGCGAGTTGCGAACCTTCATGATCGTCCTTCCGTGTGCGGGAAAATCCCACACACATGACAACGATTGTCAGATGACTGCTATTCCCACGAGCCGGTGCGGCCCTGCTTGAGGCTGCTCCGGCGCTTCTTGGCGTCGATGCGGCGCTGTACCGATCCGCGGCTCGGGCGGGTGGCCCTGCGGGGCTTCGGCGGGATGATCGCGTGCGACACCAGATCTTCGAGACGCACGCGCGCGGCCTCACGGTTGCGGTGCTGCGAGCGGTACTGCGACGACACCACCACGATCGTCCCGTCGACCATCCGGTTGCTCAGCCGCTGGGCGACGAGCTCCTTCTGGGTCGGGGAGAGCGCGGTGGTGTCGGTGAGCGACCAGATCAGCTCGACGCGTGTGTCGGTCGTGTTGACGTGCTGGCCGCCCGCGCCGGAGGAGCGGGAGAACCGCCAGGTCATCTCGCTCTCGGGCAGGGACAGGCGTCCGTCACGACTCATCGTCCGCAAGTATGCGGTACTCCCCCCCTGAGTGTGACATTTCTGCTGCCACATCAGCGATCCGGCAGCAGAAACGTCACACTCACCGGGATGGGGGGCGGTGCTGCGGATCAGCCGCCGGCGACGTAGCTGTTGAGCTGGTCGCGCTCGAACTCCAGCTGTTCCATGCGGTGCTTGACGGCGTCGCCGATGCTCAGCATCCCGACGAGCTTGCCGTGGTCGAGCACGGGCACGTGGCGGATGCGGTGCTCGGTCATGATGACCATGAGCGAGGCAAAGGAGTCTTCGGGGGCGCAGACGCGGACGTCGGTCGTCATGATGTCGCTGACGGCCATGTCGCGGGCGTTCTGGGTGCTGCGGAGCTTGCGCACGATGTCGCGCTCGGACACGATGCCCAGCATTGCTGTGCCGTCATCGCTCACGACGAGGGCGCCGACGTTGTGGTCGGCGAGCGTGTCCAACAGCTCGCGAACCGTGGACTGGGGGGTGATGGTGAAGATGGCGTTGCTCCCCTTGGAAGCCAAGACATCGCTGACGCGCATATGGGACACACTCCTAGGTCGTGTTCACGCACTGTAACGCTGGGCGCACCTCCGGAGCGAGGAAATCTATTCCAGCTGCTCGCCGGCTGGCCCGCGGGTGAACTCGAAGTTGCGGACGTTGTCGGGTTCGGCCTCGTCCGGCTCAGGCTCGTCGGTCCATGACTTGTCGGGCGGGCCGTGGTCAGGGAAGTGTCCGAGGTAGGCCATGGCGGCATCGTGCAGGCGAGAGTTGGTGGCGAGGGCGTTGTCGCCCCACGGCCCGGGCCTGCCAGCGAGGCTCGTGAAGGTGCCGCCGGCCTCGCGGACGACGATGTCGAGCGCGGCCATGTCCCAGACCTTGAGCTCGGGCTCGACCGCGATGTCGATGGCACCCTCGGCAAGCAACATGTACGACCAGAAGTCGCCGTAGGCGCGGGTGCGCCAGCAACGTCGCAGCAGTGCGTTGAAGGCGTCGGTCTTGCCGATCGCGTCCCACCCGCCCAGCGAGGCGTACGAGAGCGAGGCGTTGTCGAGGTCGGCGACCCGCGAGACCCTGATCTCGCGCGAGGACATCAGCGACTTGCCGGTGTGCGCGCCGGTGCCCTTGCTGGCCCACCAGCGGCGGCCGAGGGCTGGAGCCGACACGCAGCCGGCGATGATCTCGCCGTCCTCCTCGAGCGCGATGAGCGTGGCCCACACGGGGACACCTCGGACGAAGTTGGCGGTGCCGTCGATGGGGTCGATGATCCAGCGGCGACCGCCCGGGCCTGTCGACCCCACGACCTCGCCCTGTTCCTCTCCCAGTACGAAATCGCGTGTGCGGGCGGATTGCAGAGTGCGCCGGATCGCTGCCTCGACGGCTTCGTCGGACTCGGTCACGTAGGTCATGTCCGGCTTGGTGTCGACCCGGAGATCGATCGCACCGAAGCGATCCATCGAGAGGTTGTCAGCATTGTCGGCAAGAACGTGGGCGAGGCGCAGATCGTCGTTGTACGAGTGAGCCATGGCGCTCAGAGTACGGCTCTTGCAGCAGTATCCGGGGGAGGCACCCCCTCAGTGGTCGTCCTTGTGGTTCATGCTGGCCAGGATGCGGCGGAACGACTCGACACGTTCGGCGGGCAACGCGCCCTCGGCGACGGCGACGTCGAGTGCGCACTCCGGCTCGGTCGCCGAGTGCAGACAACCACGCGGGCAGTCGCGGGTCACGTCCTGCAGGTCGGGGAAGGCTTTGATGAGGTTGTCGATCTGGACGTGCGCGAGTCCGAACGACCGGATGCCCGGGGTGTCGATGATCCAGCCGCCGAACGGCAGCTCGAGCGAGATGGCCGACGTCGAGGTGTGACGACCCCGGCCGGTCACGGCATTGACATAGCTCACCGAGCGGTTGGCATCGGGCACCAGAGCATTCACCAAGGTGGATTTGCCGACGCCACTGTGACCGACCAGCACGCTCGTGCGGTCGCGGAGCGCGTCGCGCACAGAATCGAGGTCGCCGTCGCTGCGGGTCACCACGACCCGCACTCCGAGCGGCGCGAGGAGCGCGAGCAGCTCGTCGGGCGACCCCAGGTCTGACTTGGTCAGGCACACTAGTGGCTCCATGCCAGCGTCGAACGCCGCGACGAGGCAGCGGTCGATCAGGCCGGCGCGAGGCGGCGGGTCGGCAAGCGCCGCGACGATCACGAGCTGGTCGGCGTTGGCCACGATGACCCGCTCGATGGGGTCGTCGTCGTCGGCGGTGCGGCGCAACATCGTGCGCCGTGGGCTGACCTCGACGATGCGGGCGAGCGATCCGTCGTCACCGGTCACGTCGCCCACGACCTTGACCTCGTCGCCGACGATGACCCCCTTGCGGCCGAGGTTGCGCGACTTCATCGCCGTGAGCGTGCGTCCGTCCTGCTCGAGGGTGACGGTGTAGCGACCGCGGTCGATCGTGATGACGCGCGCGAGGTCGGCGTCGTCGTAGTTGGGACGCACCTTCGTCCGCGGCCGGGTGTGCCGGCGCGGGCGCTCGAACTTCGCGTGCTCGTCGTCGTCCCTCACGTCATCAGTCGTTCCCAGACCGGGGCGAAGTTGGGGTAGGTCTTGACCGTCGTCACGACATTCTCGACCAGCAGGTCACGCACCCGCAGGCCGAGCACGACCGCGGCGTGGGCCATGCGGTGGTCGTCGTACGTCCGGAACATCGTGCCGTGCATCGGACGGGGACGTATCTCGAGGCCGTCGTCGAGCTCCTCGGCATCGCCACCAAGACGGTTGATCTCGGTGACGAGTGCCGCGAGCCGGTCGGTCTCGTGCCCGCGCAGGTGCGCAACTCCGGTCAGTCTCGACGGTCCTGCGGCGAGTGCGGCGATGGCGGAGATGACGGGCGTCAGCTCGCCGACGTCGTGCAGGTCGAGCTCGACCCCGTCGAGTGACTCGCCGCCGGAAAAGACGAGGTCGGAGCCATCGCGCTCGGCCGTGCCGCCGAATGCCGGCACGATGACGCGCCATGCGTCGCCGGCCTGGTCGGTGTGCTCGGGCCAGTTGCGGATGCGGACCGACCCGCCCGTGACGAGTGCCGCGGCGATGAACACGCCGGCGTTGGACAGGTCAGGCTCGATCTCGACGTCGAGGGCGGAGATCGGCCCGGGGTGGACGTGCCACGCGGTGACGCCGGTATCGGTGTCGTGCGTGTCGACGTGAACGCCCCGACGCCGCAGCTCGGCCACGGTCATCTCGATGTGCGGCATCGACGGCAGCGGAGCTCCGACGTGTTGCAGCTCGATGCCCTTGTCGAAGCGTGCGCCGGCGAGCAGCAGCGCAGACACGAACTGGCTGGATGAGGACGCGTCGACCTCCAGCGGGCCACCCGTGACGCGGCCCGTTCCGTGCACCGTGAACGGCAGTGCGCCGCGTCCGTCATCGGTGACCTCGACGCCGAGATCGCGCAAGGTGGCGATCGTCGTGCCCATCGGGCGCACACGCGCGTGCGCGTCGCCGTCGAACGTGATGGCCGCCTTGCCGAGGGCGGCGAGCGGCGGCACGAAGCGCATCACGGTGCCGGCGAGGCCGCAGTCGACGGTGATGGCAGCGGTGAGGTCCCACCGCGACGGCTTGACGGTCCACGTGATGCCGTCGCGCTCGATCGTCGCGCCCAACGCGGTGAGGGCGCCCACCATGAGCGTCGTGTCGCGGGAGCCGAGTGGCCTTGTCAGCACGGAAGGTCCGTCGGCGAGCGCTGCGAGGATCAGCACCCGGTTGGTCAGCGACTTGGAGCCCGGCACGAGGACGGCACCGACGAATGGGGTGTCTCGGTGCGGCGCGGGCCAGGGGAGCGGGGCATTCATTGCGCTGAGCCTATCGGCGTGACCCCGTCTGGGTGCACGCAAGCACGGCGTGCTCAAGCCGGGTGCAGGGTCAGCCGCGGAGGTGATCGATCTGGTCGGCCACCGAGGCAGTGGCTTCATTGACCTTGTCCTTGGCGCGGCGGCCGATGAACTTCTTGTGCGGGTCAGGGTCCAGTGTCGCCATCAGGAGGCCGCCGGTCATCGACATGTTCTTCAAGAAGTGGATGCGCTGGTTCGCACGCGCTCCGGGGTCGGTCTCGTTCCAGTACGCATGACCGACGATCGTCGTCGGCGGCACGGTGATGGCGAGCGCGAGAGCCGCGAGGCGGGGGAACCGTCCCGTGGCGAGCGCAACGCCAGCCACGAGGTGCACCAAGCCGTTGGCACGAACCAGGTTGGAGCCATTGACAGGGAGCTCGGGCGCGGCCTTCTTGATCAGGTCGGCCACCGGCTGAGCCTTGTCTGTGCGGGGCCCGGGATCCTTGAGCGCCATGGCGCCCCCGTAGATGAACATGGATGCGAGCATCGGACGGGCCACCGTACGCAAGAGGGTCATGGTCCATTCATACCGGACGGCGAGGCCGGAGCAACTCGTGGTCCGTCAGAGCGGTAGCCAGAAGCCCGAGCGGAAGACCGTCGAGTCGTTGTCCGGCCGCGGATCGCCCTTTCCCACCACCGTGACGGAGCCCGAGGGCTGCAGACCGCGAACTTTGGCGATGAACGTCGTGCCCGACCCTGCGGGAAGGGTCGAGCTGCACGACAGGACGGCAAGGGGTCGGTCGCGTGAGGCTGCCCCGCAGTCCCACCCCGGGCTGACAACCCCCCGGAACATGACGGTCGCGCGGAAGTCCATGCGCACCGTGACCGGCTGCTTGCCTGCGCGGCCGTCGTTCGCGGCCGTGATCGAGATCGTGAATCGACGTTGCAGGAGCGATTCGTCGTTCGTGATGACGACGGCGCCGACGCCGTAGTCGGTGGGGACGATCGGTTCTTCGGACGGTGCTGATCCAGACGGTGCTGATCCAGACGGTGCTGATCCAGACGGTGCTGATCCAGACGGTGCCGACCCAGACGGAACCGCGCCGGGTTCAGCGGGCTGGGCGCCTGTCGGTGGCGGGCCGGTCGGATCGGCCGTGGAAGGGGCGACCAGGGGCACCACCGGGACAGGCGTCGTCAGCGTCGGCGTGGTGGGGCGGGCACGCGTGGGAGCGGTGGGTGCCGTGGTGCTGCGGGAATGCCGCAACGGAGTGGTCGAGGACGGTGTGGTCGAGGACGGTGTGGTCGAGGACGGTGTGGCTGCATGGCGGATGGCGCGCTGCCGGTCCGCGCTGGTGCCGAAGTCTGTCGTGACGGCCAACGTGCCCGCAGTGGCCACCCCCGCCACCACCGCGATCGCGACGACTCCTTGAACGCCCGCTGAGGCGACGCCGGCGCCAGCGAGCTTGATCGGTGCAAGTGCGATTTCGAGGGCATGGGCCACGAGTCCCTTGGCGCCGGCAGCGGCGCCGACTCCCAGACCGACGGCTGCCGCGCCGGTCCCCGTGAGGTAGCCGGCCGCGGCCGTGCCCAGAACCACGGGTGCGAGGAGTCCGGACAGGTTGGAGTTGACCTCGGCAAGCTCGAGGGACAGGCCCGTGCATCGGCTGCAGTCATCGAGGTGGGCCTCGACCTTCGCCACGTCGCGAGCCGACAGGCCTTTGCGCACATACGGCCCGAGCTGGCCGGTGGTCGCTCGGCAGCCCTCGTGCAACGCGGGGGCGAGGTGGCCCTGGAGATAGGCCTGGCGGAGGCCCTCACGTGCCCGGTAGGCGAGCGCCGAGACGCTGTTGGCGCTCATGCCGAGCAGCGGCGCGATCTCGGCAGGTTTCTGGCCCTCGACGTCGAGGTGCCACAGCACGAGCTGCCACCTCTCGGGCAGCGACGAGAACGCGGTGGCGGCCGCACTCCGCTCGAATGTCATCTCGGTGGGGTCGACGAACTCGACGGCGCGGTCGAGCTCGGCCTCGTCGTCCGTCGACCGAACCCGCTTCGCGGCGCGGATGCGGTCGATGTGCAGACGCCGGATCGAGGTGAGCAGGTAGGCGCGGAACGACTCGTCCGGACCTCTACCGTCCTGCAGGACGGTGAGGACACGCATGAACGACTCGGAGACCAGGTCCTGGGCGTCGGGTCCACGTACGAGCTGCCGGGAGAGGCGGAGCGCGGCGTCGCGATGCCGGTCGAAGAGCTGGCCATACGCGTCGATGTCGCCCGTGCGCACGGCAGAGATGAGGTCGGCGTCGCTGGAGTCCGCGGCTGTGCTCGTCTGAGTCACGATGTCTGCCTCCTCACCCGATTCAACGACACAGTCATGGTGTGGTCACGATTGCGCACCCGAACCGCGTCATGAGTCGTGATCTCATTCGTCTCCTCCATGTCCACCACGAAAGGAGTGCACATGTTCGGCTCGGGCTCGAGCTTTGCGCTCCTGGAGGAGGCCGTCCGTGACGGCCGGTCGGACGTTGCTGTCGTTGCACACGAGGTGGGAGCGAGTGCAGCGCAGGTCGGCATCCCGCTCCACGAGGTCCTGGACCACGTGGAGCGGGCCCATGCCGGAGATCAACCCGCGTTCGAGACTGTTCGTGCCGCGGCGCTGGCGTGGGCCGAGGAAGCCCTGATCCATCACGCGAACGTCTCGTGCGAGGATCCGCTGACGTCGCTGGCCACCGTGCCGCACGTCAGGTCGCGACTGGCAGAGATCTACCGGGGAGCCGAACGAGTCGGTTGCCCGGCTTCGGACACGAGTGCGCTCGTCGTCGTCGAGCTTCCCGTGACCTCGATGGGCCACGAGCTGGAGCAGTCGCTCCGTGCGCTGGAGGTGGCGGAGGTCCTGCGGTCTGTGTTCTCCGGTGATGAGACTGTCGCCCAGCTGTCCGCGCGCAGGTTCGCCGCGCTGGTGGCACGTGAACGGGCCGATGGGGTGGCCGTCAACCTGCTCGCGATGTTGCTCGAGGAAGCGCTGGGCTCCGACGTGCAGCCCCGGCTGTGGGTGGAGCACCTGCCGGGATCCGTCGACGGCGTGGCCCGCGTGCTCGCCGGACTCTCCGAGTAGCGGTGCGTCTTCTGATCCGCACGCCAGCGCGTTCACGTGGGTGTGACGGCGGTTTGTGGCAGGCTTGACGTATGTGCGGGCGGTACGCGACGACCCAGACCTCAGCCTCTCTCCACCAGGCGTTCGAGGTCGATCTTGCCAACTCGTTCGTCGAGCTCGAGGCCGACTACAACATGGCACCCACCAAGCTCGCCCCGGTGCTCATCGGACGTCGCTCAGAAGAGCCGACCGCCGGCCAACCGCCGCAGCGTGAGCTCCTGACGGCGCGCTGGGGTCTGATCCCCAGCTGGGCCAAGGATCCGTCCATCGGCAACCGCATGATCAATGCGCGCTCCGAGACCGTGGCCGAGAAGCCCGCTTTCAAGAAGGCCTTCGCCAAGCGCCGCGCGCTCGTGCCTGCGGACGGCTACTTCGAGTGGTACGCGAGTCCGGTCGACCCGGACGGTGCCAAGGAGCAGAAGAAGCCGAAGAAGCAGCCGTTCTACATCACCCCCAAGGACCGCTCGGTCATGGCGATGGCGGGCCTCTACGAGTTCTGGCGCGGCAGCGAGTCTGACGACTGGATCATCAGCTACACGATCCTGACGACGACCGCCGAGGACGAGCTCGGACACGTCCACGAGCGCATGCCGCTGTTCCTCGAGCCCGACGGATTCGACGACTGGCTCGACCCCGCGCCCCACCCGCCGGAGCGGCTGCTCGAGCTGCTGACACCCGCTGCGCCGGGACGTCTCGATGCGTTCCCCGTGTCCACCGCGGTCAACAACGTGCGCAACAACGGTCCCGAGCTCATCGTGCCGTTGCCACCTGAGCCGCTCGAACCGGAGACGCCGCCTACGGAATAGGTACCCATTCTCCGCGGTTGAACCACGCAGGAGGATCGATGCTGACCTACGCAGATCACAAGGCGCCCACCATTCAGAGGGCCGCCATCACGCTGACGCCATTCAGCCCGCCTGCAGTTTCGGGAGTAGGCTGGGAAGTGATGACTGACACCGACCAGACCCCCGACGGCACCAACGACAACGCCGTCCACACACCCCCTTCGCAGGCGGTTGAGTCACCGGAAGAGCCCGTCGATCTGAAGTCCCGCACCCCGGAGCAACTGGCAGAGACGACCGAGCAGCAGCAGGCCCGCTTCGAGGCCGACGCCCTGCCCTTCCTCGACCAGCTGTACTCGGCAGCGCTGCGCATGACACGCAGCCCCCACGACGCCGAGGACCTCGTCCAGGAGACCTACGCCAAGGCGTTCAGTGCGTTCCACCAGTTCAAGGCCGGCACCAACCTCAAGGCCTGGCTGTACCGCATCCTGACCAACACCTACATCAACTCGTACCGCAAGAAGCAGCGCCAGCCGCAGCAGATCACTGATGAGATCGAGGACTGGCAGATTGCGCGGGCCGAGTCACACGGCTCGAGTGGGCTCAAGTCGGCCGAGATGGTCGCGCTCGAGCATCTCCCCGACAGCGACGTCAAGGATGCCCTGCAGGCATTGCCCGAGGACTTCCGCTACGCGGTCTACCTCGCCGACGTCGAGGGTTTCCCCTACAAGGAGATTGCCGAGATCATGGACACGCCCATCGGCACTGTCATGTCCCGGCTTCACCGCGGTCGGCGTATGCTCCGCGAGATGCTTGCCGACTACGCCCGCGACCGCGGCATGGCCGTCACGGCGACGGGAGAGAAGCCATGAGCTGCGAGGGTCCTGACTGCGAGAAGGCGCTCGACAACCTCTATCTCTTCATCGACCAGGAGATCGACACCGCCAGCTGTGCCGAGATCCAGGTCCACATCGACGAGTGCAGTGACTGCTTGAGTGTCTACGACCTCGAACGAGTCGTGAAGTCGCTCGTGTCGCGGTCGTGCTCGGAGGTCGCGCCGCAGCCGCTGCGCGACAAGGTGCTGCTCTCGATCCGTACCGTGCAGGTGCAGATCACCGAGCAACGCCTTTCTTGACCGGGAGGCCTCGGACGTCAGAGGCTCAGACGCCAGATCCCCAGCCGGTACGGCTGGGGATCTTGTGCGTGTGCACGGTTCACGCGTTGGGGCGCTTGCCGTGGTTTGCGCCCTTCTTCTTGCGTGCGCGACGCTTGCGTCCGGTCTTGCCCATGATGGTTCCTCCTCCGAAAATTCGTGCCTCAGTCTCCCACAGGCGCGATGCGCGCCAGGAATCGCTCCCGGTCAACGGTCACGCGCCGGATCTCGCCGGTCGCGAGCAGGGTGCCGTTGCCATCGTGTGCCGCGACCTGGAAGCGAACGAGCCGGCCGTCGGTGTGGATGACGGTGGCGGTGGTGGTCACCTCGGTGCCGACGGGGCTGGCCGCAAGGTGCTCGAGGTCGATGCGAGTGCCGACACTCGTCTGCGTCAGATCGAGGTCGAGAGCGGCACAGGTCGCTTGCTCGCACCAGGCCACGACGCGAGGCGTGCCCAGCACGTCGAGGTCACCGCTACCGAGCGAGCGGGCAGTGTCGGCAGGCATGACGACGCGGGTCACCGACGCGGAGTGCTCGGTCATGCCGTCAGACCTTCTTCCATTGGATCAAGCTGGAGTGAGAACGCCCAGAGCTGCACCCCAGGGACGGGCGACCAGTCGAGCTCGGGCCGACGGACGAACCCGAACGACTCGTAGAGACGGTGGGCGGGCGCCATGTCATCGAGCGAACAGATCATCATCTCGGTGAGGCCCATCTCCTTGGCCCGTAGCAGGCAGTCGCTCACGAGCGCGGTGCCGATGCCCCTCCCGCGGGCCGCCGGCGACACCGCGAGGGTGCGGAACTCGCCCTGATGGTCCTGGGTGGCGAGCTCACGGTAAGGAGACCCGGGCGGGCACCATGTTGTCGTGCCGAGCAGCTCCTCGCCGTCGACCGCCACGAGCAGGTGGCCATCCCGTCCACGGCTCGGGGCATCGACGAGCCAGTCTGCATAGCGCTGGTCGTAGTCACCGTCGGGTTTGATCAGGTAGTCGTCCGCGTCGTATCCGGCCACCGTGAGGTGGCCCGCAGCGACGTATTCCTCCTCGCGTGCCAGACGGACGAGCATGCTCAGATGCCTGTGGTGGCGCGCGGGTACATCGCGTTGACGTCGGTCATCACGTTGACGAGGTAGGGGACACCAGAGGCGAAGGCGCGGTCGATCGCCGGACCGATCTGCGCGGGGTCGGTGACCATCTCCCCACCGCCACCCAGCGCCGTGACGACCTGGTCGTAGCGGGTCTGGGGTGCCAGGTCGGCGGCGACGTCGTAGCCGTAGAGCCACTGCATCGGGCCCTTCTCGAGGCCCCACGCAGAGTTGTTTCCCACGATCATGACGACCGGCAGGTTGTGCCTGACCAAGGTGTCGACGTCCATCAATGACATGCCAGCCGCGCCGTCGCCGTAGAGAAGGACGACCTGGCTCGAGGGTCGGGCGATGCGGGCGGCCATCGCCGCACCCATCCCGGCGCCCAGGCACCCGTACGGCCCCGGGTCGAGCCAGCCGCCGGGGCGCTTGGGTTCGACGAACTTGCCGGCGAACGACACGAAGTCGCCACCGTCGCCGATGACCACGGCGTCGTCGGACAGCCGCGGGAGAAGCTCGCCGTAGATGCGGGCGGGGTGGATCGGGTCGGCGGTCGCGGTCAACAGCTCGGAGTCGCGGGCCGTTGCGGCTGCGACCTCGGTCTGAAGGACGCTGAGCCAGCGCGTCCAGTCGGGACGGGCTCCGGCGATGGACTGCAGGGCCGAGAGCATTCCGGCGAAAACCGTTGTCAGGTCGCCGCATGCCGATGCCGCGAGCTCTGCGTGGTTCGAGACCTGGCTGGGGGAGTCGGCGATGTGCACGGTCCGGGCGGGTGTCGTGTCGTCCTTGCCACCGAAGATGCCGTAACCCAGACGGAAGTCGAGCGGTGTGCCCACCACGATGACGAGGTCGGCCTGGCTGAACGCTGTCGAGCGGGCCTTGGTGACCAGCTGGGGGTGACCGCCGGGGATGATGCCGCGGCCCATGCCGTTCGCGACGACGGGGACGCCGGTCTCAGCGACGAACTGGAGCGCGGCTTCTTCGGCGTGGTCGGCCCACACGTCGGTGCCGAGCACGAGGATCGGCCGCTCGGCGCCGGAAAGCAAGGAGGCGATCTTGGCGATGCTGTCAGTGTCGGGCTCGATCAGGGGCGTCGTGTTGCCCTTCGACTGAGTCGTGACGGTGGTGCTGTTGAAGAACTCGTCCATCGGGATGTCGACGAAGCTCGGCCCGCGGTGCGACGATCCGGCAAGGGTGAAGGCCTCATCGATCGTGGGGGCAATGTCGTCGACCTTGTGTGCTGTGGCTGCCGACTTCGAGATCGTCTCCAGGATCGGCGGCTGGTCGGGCTCCTGGAGGCTGCCCGATCCCCAGCGGTTGTTCGGTGCACGGCCTCCGATGACCACGAGGGGCGAGCCGGAGAAGCTGGCCTGCGCGATGGGGCTGACGCCGTTGGGGGCGCCGGGGCCCGCGGTCAACACGGCAAGACCGGGCTTGCGGGTCAGCTTGCCGATCGCCTCGGCCGCGAAGACCGCGGTCGGCTCGTGCCGCACGTCGATGATCGGCATGCCCGGCTCGCCCTTGAAGGCGGCGTCGTACATCGGGAACACATGGGCCCCGGACAACGTGAACATCGTCTCGACTCCGTGCGCGCGAGCCACATCCAGCGCGTGGATGCCGCCGTGGCCTTCTCGGGGTCCGGCTTCGCCCATGTCATCAGTATTCATGCAAAGCACGCTACTGGACGATCAGACGAACGTCTCAAGTGAGCGGTTTGGCGGGTGTGGTGGGGCGGTACAGCCACGGGCTCTCGGCCCTGATCTGGTCGAGCACCGCGAGCAGGAGGTCGGCGCGGTGCGCGGGTTGTTCGGCGAACAGCTCGGCGTCTGCGCGCAGGTCGTCGCGGCCCTGCACGCCGAGCGCGAGCTGGAGGTGGAGCGCACGCAGGAACGACGACGTGTTGCGCACGCCCGGCGAGGGCCACTCCGCCTCGAGGTGTCCGCGGGTGCGCGGCGGCTTGATGCCTGCGCCGAGGCGGGCAAGCCACGGCTCGACGATGCTCGGGTCGAGAGCGTTACGGTGCAGCAGGGTCATGACCGCGTAGGCCAGGCGGTCGTCCTCGCCGTGACGCCAGATGTAGGCCGTGGGCGCCAGGGCGCGGTCGGCGATGACGTCGAGCAGCACGGTCAGCTCGAGTCGGCCGAAGTGTCTGGACCGGGCGAGGGCGGCGAGAAGATCGGCGCCGTGGGCGATCGAGTTCGCCCAGCCCTGCTCCGGTATCCATCCGCGGTGGTCCTGCTCCCGGACGTACCAGGCCGTGGCCCGATCGCCCCAGTCGAGCACCGATTCCGCCGTCATGAGGTGCTCGTTGTTGTCGCGGCCGATGATCTCGGCCAGCATCAGTGCGCTGTAGGAGCGGCGCATCACCGAGACGTCACCATCGTTGCCCAGGCCATAGCGCAGACCGGGAGCAATACCGTCGCCGAGGCCGGCGAGCAGCGTGTCGTAGACGCCGCGCGTGATCCAGGTCGTCAGAAGTGGGTAGGCGAGGTCTTCACGCCAGCGCGGGTTGGAGTGCCCGAGCATCTCGACCAGCTCGACCGTGCACTCGTCGAGGCCGCGGTCAGCGGGCACGTTCATCCCGCCTTGCTTGATCGATTGCCAGTACGCCTCGGACACTCCGCCATCGTGCCACGCACGACCGATTACCCTGAATGCGTGCCCTCGCTGGATGACATCGCCCGGTTCCAGACGTCGCTCGAGGCAGACGACGTCGCGTGGCTGCATGCGCTGGTCACCGACTGGCAGATCATCGCCGACCTCTCGTTCTCCGACCTGGTGCTCTGGGTGCCTGACGCGGAGGCCAAGGGGATGTGGGCTGCGGCGCAGATCCGCCCGACCACCGGACCCACGACGTTGCTGGAGGACGTCGCAGGCACCTTCGTTCCCACGGGCGGCACCGACCTGCTGGAGCGTGCGCTCGCGACCGGTGACATCGTCGGCGAGGAGGCGGACGAGCTGTTCGACGGAAGCAGGTTTCGCGTCCAGGCCATTCCGGTCTGTCGGGGCGGTCGGACCGTGGCGGTCATCGCGCGACGCAGCGCCGAGTCGGGTCTGCGCTCCGCGAGCACGCTGGAGAGCTCGTACTTCGAGGCCGCGGGCGAGCTCGGCGAGATGATCCGGCGCGGCGAGTTTCCCTTGCCGGGTACCCGGTCAGATCTCGCAGACTCGCTCCGCGTCGGCGACGGTTTCATCCGCACGACAGCCGCCGGTATCGTCCGGTACGCCAGCCCCAACGCGATGTCGGCCTACCGGAGGCTGGGGCTGGTCGGAGACCTCATCGGCACGCACCTCGGCGACGTGACCACGGGGCTGGCCGGTCGTCGTCCGACCGACCGCGGACCGCGTGCCCTTCTCGGAGGCGACACCAGCACGGAGGCAGAGATCGAGGGAGCCGCTGCGACCTTGCTCCTGCGCGTCATCCCGCTGCGGTCAGGCAGCCGCCGCAGCGGTTCACTGATCCTGTTGAGAGACGTCACCGAGCTGAGGCTGCGCGAGCGCGAGCTCGTCTCGAAGGAGGCGACGATCCGCGAGATCCACCACCGGGTCAAGAACAACCTGCAGACCGTCGCCGCCCTGCTTCGTCTGCAAGGCCGGCGCATGGAGCTGCCAGAGGCCCGGGCCGCGCTCGATGAGGCAGTGCGTCGGGTCGGCTCGATCGCACTGGTGCACGAGACCCTCAGCCAGTCGTTCGATGACAACGTGCTCTTCGACGAGATCGCCGACAAGCTGCTGCGAACCGTCCTCGACGTGTCGGACGAGTCGTCGGGCGCCGGACGCGTGAGGGCGGAGCGGATCGGTTCGTTCGGCTCCCTGCCCGGCGTCATCGCCACGCCGTTGGCCATGGCTCTCACCGAGCTCATCCAGAACGCAGCCGCGCACGCCTACGACGAGCGCGGTGGCACCCTGACGCTGGCGGTCAACCGCATCCGCGATCGTGTGCGGCTCCGGGTGAGCGACGACGGTCAAGGCTTGCCCGACGACTTCGACCCGGCCCGCAGCCTCGGTCTGTCGATCGTCACGGCGCTGGTCGAGGACGAGCTCGGAGGCACCCTCACGTTCGAGGAGCGCACGGGCGGGGGCACGACCGTCGCGATCTCACTGTCTGTCTGACAACCGGACAGTGAGTGCAAAGAACCCCGCGCCCGACTCCAGGGAGATTGACTCCGGGGAGAGATGGGGCACGGGGTTCACCGATACGTGCGTACGTTCAGGCAGTACGAATACGTGCCCGAGCATTGCGGCGCTTCAGCGTACGACGTTCGTCTTCGCTCAAGCCTCCCCACACACCGTGATCCTGTCCGGACTCGAGTGCCCATTGCAGGCACTGCTCGCGGACATCACAGCGGCGGCATACGACCTTGGCCTCTTCGATCTGCAAGATGGCGGGACCCGTGTTGCCGATGGGGAAGAAGAGTTCAGGGTCCTCATC
>NZ_JACMOM010000155.1 GCF_014378035.1 Aeromicrobium sp.
AGGATCCCCTCCCGGAAGGCGGTTCAACCGACGCCAGAGGGCACAAGAGGCGCCAAATGCGGTGCGCGCGAAGACGAGAATTCGCGCCGATATGGCCGGTCGAAAGGGCACTGCGAGGGACCTTGACCCGCTGTGAATCGACGAGTTATAGGGAAGAACGGTGGGGCGAGCGGGGAGGCTCGGGCGGACGCCGTCGGAATAAGTGTTCACACAAAATGATTTGTGGGTACAGTTGTTCCCGAGCCAGATTGGGGACGTGATGCAGAAGACTGCTTCGACGCAGCCGTTGGGCGCGCTGCCGACAACGTTCACCTTTGCTCAGGCGCGCGAGGCGGGCCTGAGCAAGTACACCCTGTATCGCCTTCGGGAAGGAGGGCACGTCGAAGCAATCAGCCGCGGCCTGTACCGGCAGGCGGGCGCCGAGCCCGCCGACATCGACCTGCTTGCCATCGCCGTCAAGGCGCCCCGGGCCACTCTGTGCCTGGAGAGCGCGCTGGCCCGCCATGGGCTTTCCGATGCCATCCCGGTTGCCCCCGACGTCGCACTGCCTCGCGGAACGCGAATTCCTGCCACGGACGCACTTGCCCGTTGGCACCACTTCGCGCCGTCAACTTTCGACATCGGCCGGGAATGGCTGGCCCTCGATGGAGCCATCAGCATCGGCCTCTACGACGCCCCGCGCAGCATTATCGACGCGTTCCGAATTCGGGCCACCGAAGGCCACGAGCTGGGGTACGAGGCGCTGCGCCGATGGCTGCGCGCGTCGGGCTCCCAACCCGGCCAGTTGATCCGCCTGGCCGGCCAGTTTCCCAAGGCCGAAACACCACTGCGGCTGGCTCTGGCGGCGTTGTTGTGAATCGGCCAACCCGAAATACCCCGGACGGTGACGCCTACCTTGACATCCAGAAGATGGCCAAGGCCGATGGTCGATCCACGGATGAGCTGCTGGCGTTGTACGCCCTCGAGGGCTTCCTTGATCGGCTCAGCACCTCATCAAGGGCAGACGACCTCGTGCTCAAAGGCGGTGTGCTTCTGGCCGCCTACGACACCCGGCGTCCCACCCGTGACATCGACCTGCTGGCTACGCACCTGGCAGGCGACGCGGACACCGTCCTGGCTCTGGTCCGTGACATCGCGGCAGTTCACAAGGACGACGGTCTGGTATTCGATGCGGGCAGCGCCACTGCCGAAGTCATTCGGGACGAGGAGGAGTACTCCGGGGTGCGCGTCAGGCTCATCGGTCATCTGTCACGCGCGCGCATCGCGTTCCACGTTGACGTCAACGTTGGCGACCCCATCGTGCCCCCGCCAGGACTGGTCGAGGTGCCTCGCCTTCTCGGGGGAGCCATCACCGTGCGCGGGTACCCGCTATCCATGGTGTTTGCCGAGAAGATCGTCACGGCAGTCCAACGCGGGACGGTTAACACTCGCTGGCGTGACTACGCCGACATCGCCCTCCTCAGTTCGGCGCACGACGTCAACGGCGACGAGCTCGCGGCCTCCATCGATGTGGTCGCCACGCACCGTAACGCCACCCTGACGCCGCTGGACGAGGCACTGGCCGGTTACGCCGAGATCGCTCAGAACAAGTGGAGTGCTTGGGTCCGCAAACAGCGACTCACCGACCGCCTCGATCAAGACTTCGCCGGCGTCTTGCAGGACGTCTTCACGTTCGCCGGACCTGCCGTCTCTGGCGCAATCGAGGGACTTACGTGGGTTCACCGCGTCGGCCGTTGGACGCACTGATGCACAGTGCAAGGCCCAACCACCTACGGAGCACCGTGTCTGAGTGCAGCTACACCGCCGACGACCTCACCTACCTCGAGGGGCTCGAGGCCGTGCGCCGGAGACCGAGCATCTGAGCATTTGGGCTGGCCCGTGCGAGGCACGTCAGACCCGCGGGGCGGGTGCCAGCCCGGGCCCGCTTAATATGACCTGCGTCACGGTCAAGGGGGGGTGTGGGAATGGACTGGTAAACCTAGCTGTCGTCACTTGCGACAGCACCGAGTGCTCCTCGTCCCCGCGCCACGACCACACCTCGTGGGCCCGCTCGCGGGGCGCTCCCACGGGGATGGGGATGGGCACATGAGGAAACTTCGACACGCCAGCAGGGCAATGATCACCGCGGCAGCCGGGCTGCTGGTTGCGGGCCTGGTGCCGGTCGGCGCCGCGCACGCCGACACGGCCGGCCCGATTACCTTTGAAAGCTCCGGCTTCAGCACCGGGAGCGTCAACGGGCAGAACGGCTGGTCGAGCACCGGGGCCTACGACCAGGGGGTCGTGGCCAGCAGCCGGTACACCAGCTTCGGCAGTCAATCACTGCGGATCTCCAGCGCGGTCACCAGCGGCTCCTTCAGCGACCAGACGTTCTCCCCGCAGTTGGCCAGCCCCGCCGGTGAGTCCCCGGGGCTGCTGCCGCACTTCGACGCGACCCTGCAGGTCGGGACCACCCAGGACGGCGAGCAGACCGGCCTGCACCTGACCGTGAGCCCGGACAACGGCTCCGGCGCAAGGATGAGCTACCTGCGCCTGGAGGACCAGACCAACGGGGTGCACGTCTTCTTCGACGACGTCACCGACCCGCGCCCGGTGGGCACCGCCGCCACCTTCAACGAGTCCGACATTGCCACCTTGGACCGGACCAGCGCGCACACGCTGCGGTTCTCGATCGACTTCTTCACCGGCCCGGGCAACGACGTCGTCAAGATCTTCATCGACGGCGCGCTGCGGGCCACCGGGACCACCTGGGAGAACTACTACCGCTACGACCCGGAGCAGGCCCCCAGCAACACCATCTCGCCGACCTCCTCGCTGCTGCTGCGCGAGGGCGGGACCGCTGCACCGGGCACCGCCGGTGCCGGGTTCCTGGTCGACAACGTGAGCCTGGCCTCAACCGCCACGACCACCGCCTGCGGCTTTTCCACCAGCGGCACCACCATGACGCTGCTGGCCAACTGCACCACCGACCACACAATCCTCGTCCCGGACGGCTTCACCCTGGAGGGCGCCGGGCACACCATCACCGCCATCGACCCGACCGGTGGCCACTTCACCGGCGCGGTCGTGACCAACGCCGGCGCAAGCGCCAACGTGCACAACCTGGTCGTCACCGCCGCCAACCTGGCCACCGTCTGCGACGCGTTCCCGGCCAGCCTGGCCGGGATCCGCCTGGACGGCGCGTCCGGGGCGATCACCGGCGACACCGTGACCGGCCTGCAGCAGGGCAGCGCCGGCGACGGCTGCCAGGAGGGCAACGCCATCGAGGTACGCAACACCGCCGGGGTCGGGACACCGGCCGTGAGCGTGACCGGGAACACCACCGCCAGCTACCAGAAGACCGGCGTGCTGGTCAAAGGGCAGGTGTCGGCTGTCGTGACCGGAAACACCGTCACCGGGTACGGCCCGGTGAACTTCATCGCCCAGAACGGCATTCAGGTCAGCTTCGGGGCCAGCGCCCAGGTCGCCGACAACACGATCAGCAACAACTTCTACACGCCGAAGTCAAACGACGCGTGCGGGCTGCTGATCTACCAGGCCGGCGGGGTCAAGGTCGGCAAGAACACCTTCTCCGGCAATGAGAAGAACCTGTGCAACGTCGCCCGCGGAGGCACGTTCGGCGGCGTCTGAACCACGGACCGCTGCTGCGCAGCGCAGGAACGGTTAGCAGCACCGGGCGGGCCCTGGGACATTGCGTCCTGGGGCCCGCCTGTGTGCACCCCTGCGCCGGCGGGCGCCCGCTTCGTGAGGCCCGGGGAAGCAGCCTCGACGCGCCGATGCGTTGACGTTCCGCAGCGCCCGCGCACGGTCCCAGGCCCTACCCCCGACCTACGGAGCACCCGTGTCCCCGTCCAGCTACACCGCCGACGATCTTACGTACCTCGAGGGGCTCGAGGCCGTGAGGCGCAGACCAGGCTCGCTCATCGGCAGGAGCGCACCCAATGCAGATGAGTGCGTTGCTGTGGGTCGAAGATATCGGCTGCAGACCCGTAATAGTCTCGCCCGACGAATCCGACGTGCGACTGTCAGCCGGCCTCTCGATCGAGCTCGTGTTCGACTGCTCGCCGGATCCAGTTGGAGACCGACCGGTCATCAGCGGCCGCGCGATTTCGGATCTCGCTGAGGAGCTCCTCGGGGAACCGTACGGGCACAGGCGCGCTGAGCTTGGCCTTACGACGCACAGGCGGTCCTTCGGGCACCTGATTGTCCGGCTGGGCGTAGAAGGCGTTCTCCTGCTCTGGCGTCATGTTTGTGTTGGTCATCGGTCCTCCCTGAAACGTTTTGCGAGGTGGGCGGCTGCCAGGTAGCAACCGATTGGTCGGCACCTACTGGGGTCACCCGTTGTTGAGGGGCCAGGGGCACCATCAAAACCTGCCCACCGACTTCGGCGACCATGAGCCAATGAGCGGGCGGCTTGGCGGGATAGAAGAACGGCTCACTTGCCCACATGTCTCTGATGTCGTCCACGCCCAGATGTGGGTGCTTGAACAGGTGGCCGACCTGGCGATCGATCTCAAACGGCCAGTCATCGTCAAGGAGATTGAGATCAAACCGTGCCACAGCCACCCCGTCATCGTATTACAACTGACTACCGATGACTACGGTTCGTGCCTGCTTGTTGTCCCGTGTGACGCAAGCGCGCTCCGTCAGCAGATCCGGCAATTCCTTGCCGGTCATGGGAGCTGCCTTTGGCGCGACAGCTCTGGACTCTGCATGCACACGGGAGTCGCCCCGTTTCGTGCCAACAATTTGCTAACCGCAGTCCGGATCTGATCGGGCATCACCACATCGCCATGTCCACGGCCAGGCGTGGCAGCGATGCCCCTGGCAGGCGATGGACGCCCTGGGCGCTACTCGTAATGAATAGGTCATCGGTTCGATTCCGATAGGCGGCTCCGCGAAGAACCCCAGGTCAGAGGCTTAATGACCTGGGGTTCTCGGGTTCAAGATCCGGGCTTGCCAACGGTGTGCCAACAGGGCCGCTGTGCCTGGGTCGGCACTGCTCTCATTGGCCGCAACGGGGGTGGCATCGTGCCCAGGCTTGATCGCGGTGGA
>NZ_JACMOM010000026.1 GCF_014378035.1 Aeromicrobium sp.
AACGCTGCGAGACCACGGTTCTTCGAGCTGACCAATGGTGCGGGCCTGCGGACATCGCCGCGGGGTAGGACTGAGGATGTGCCCTGTGCCGGGTGAAACCACACAGCCAGTTGAGAATCCCGTCGTGGCCGTGGTGGGAGCCACCGGCGGGCTGGGCTCGGCAATCTCCCGTGAGCTGGCCCGGCGCGGCGCCCGGCTCGTCCTTACCGGTCGTGACCCGGCCAGGTTGCAGGAGCTGAGCGAGGCACTGCCTGGGTCGGCGAGCGCCGTGTTGGACCTTCACGACCCCGACGCCGGAGACCTGTTGGTGGCGTCGGCAACTGCCGCGTTCGGACGTCTCGACGTGCTCGTGAACGCTGCCGGCATCGTGGCCTTCGGCACCCTTGCTGACACTCCTGACATCGTGATCGAGGAGTTGTTTCTCACCAACGTGGTTGGGCCACTGTGGCTCCTTCGCCGATGCCTGCCGTTGCTCCAGGCCAGCCAGGGCACGGTGGTGCAGCTTTCGGCTGTCGTTGCCGAACAACCTCTACCAGGGATGGCTGCCTACTCCGCGACCAAGGCGGCGCTGAGCGCGGCCGATGCGGCACTGGCCCGGGAGCTGCGGCGCGTTGGGGTGCGAGTGCTCGATGTCCGACCGCCCCACACCAACACGGGTCTGCACGAACGGCCACTACACGGCTCCCCGCCACGGTTGTCGGAAGGGCTGGACCCCCAGGAGGTGGCCCGGGTCATCGCTGACGCGCTGGCCGAACCGAAACGCCACCAACTCGCAGCCGCCGACTTCGGGACCACATCCTCAACCGCGCCGACATCGACGTCGAGTCAGTCCACTTCCAGCCAGTCAACATCGGGTCAGTCAACAGAGGGAGCGCCACATGAGTAGGTCAGTCAATATTGGGATCGCCGAAGAGCAGCTCGGGGAGATCGTCCACGGGCTGTCGCGTGTTCTGGCGGATTCATATTCGCTGTACCTCAAGACCCACAACTACCACTGGAACGTCGTAGGCCCGATGTTTCACTCGCTTCACGCCATGTTCATGGACGAGTACTCGGAACTGGCCCTTGCAGTCGACGAGATCGCGGAGCGGATACGCGCGCTGGGAGCGCCGGCCCCCGGAACCTACCGACAGTTCGCGGAGTTCACTGTGATTCCGGAGGACACCGACCTGCCCGATGCCCTCGAGATGGTGCGCCGGCTAGTCGCAGCCCACGAGGCCACCGCCCGAACCATCCGCGAAACCCTGCCTCTCGCAGAAGGCGCCCCAGACCAGGTCTCCACCGACCTGCTGGTGCGTCGACTCGACGTCCACGAGAAGACTGCATGGATGCTCCGGAGCATGCTCGCCTGACAGACCAACGGATTCTGATCCCCTCATCGCCGACAAGAAGGCGTCCCTGACGCCTCGACGCCGGATGGGTCGTGGGAGTGCTCCTTGCACTGGGGATCCGCAGGCGGAGCCGCTCTACGCGGACCGGCACCCCCTGATCAACGGTTGCCGATCGCCATACCTGCTTTCAGTCGTTGACGAGGCGGTCCAGAGCGTCCCGGACTACTCCGGGGCGGTCGAGCCAGGCGAAGTGGCCGACGTCGTCGAGCACCTGGACCGCAGCGGCGGGGCCGATGGCTTGGGCAGTGTCGGTCGATGCCGCGACCGGCATCGGGCTACCCGCGCCATGAAGGAACAAGGTGGGCACGGCCAGGCCGACGAGCCGCCTGGCCAGGCTGGGCAACTCGGTGTGCAGCGACTCGAACGTCGCCGAGTACGCCTCCACCGAAAGTTGCATGTCGGGGAACGGCGCCGCCGCTGCCGGGTTGGCGAAATACGCCGGCCAGTACAGCCGCAACGACTCCACAGCATCGGCCTCGGTGCCCTCGCCGTCCATTGCCCGCTGGTCCAGCTCCTTCGCCCGCTCGACGCTCTCCGGCGGTGTCCGGCGATTGAGCTCGGCCTCGAACTGCGCCTCGCCACCGTCGCCAACGCCACCGAGTGGATCGATGACCATCGCGGCAGTGACCCGCTCGGGATGCGCGGCGAGCAGGTGCAGCAGGAGGTGGCCGCCCCAGGAGTGTCCGACCCCGGCGGCACGCCCCCAGCCCAGCCCGTCAAGCACTGCCACGACGTCCGCAACGTGGGTGGGCACGTCGAAGGGTGCGCCCGCCGTCGACGGCGGCAGGCCCCGCTGTTGATAGACCGCCACCTGGTAGCCGTCGCAGATCTCGTCCACTAAT
>NZ_JACMOM010000156.1 GCF_014378035.1 Aeromicrobium sp.
AGAACCCCGAAGGAGGCGGTTCCGAGCGTTACGTCGAGAACATGGCTCGAGGGCTCGTCGAGCAGGGCCACCACGTGACGATCGCGTGCGCCGCTCATGCGGGCGCGCCCCGGGACGAGACCGTCGACGGTGTCCGGTTCGTGCGCCGCGGGACGAAGATGGATATCTACGCACGCACCTTCATGGCCCTGCTGCTGGGCCGCTACGGCAAGGTCGACCTCGTCGTCGACGTTCAGAACGGATTGCCGTTTTTCACCCGCCTTGCGACCCGCAAGCCCGTGGTCGTCCTGGTCCACCACGTGCACCGCGAGCAGTGGCCTGTGGTTTATCCGGGGCTCATCGGCCGTGTCGGCTGGTGGATCGAGAGCCGCCTCGCGCCGCGTCTCTACCGCGCCTGCCAGTACGTCGCAGTGTCGATGGCTACCAAGCTCGAGCTCATCGAGCTCGGTGTCGACCGTGACCGCATCACGATCGTCCACAACGGCAACGACCCCGCTCCGTTCGTGTACGCCCGCCGCTCGGCCACGCCACGCGTCAGTGTTGTCGGCCGGCTCGTGCCGCACAAGCAGGTCGAGCACGCCATTGACGCCGTCGCCGCAATGAGCGCCGACCACCCCGAGCTCGTGCTCGACATCATCGGCGCCGGCTGGTGGGACGACGAGCTCACGGCTTACGCCGCACGTCTCGGGGTGACCGACCAGGTCGTGTTTCACGGGTTCGTCGACGACACCACCAAGCACGAGCTGCTCGCGCAGTCCTGGGTCATGGCGCTGCCGTCCCTCAAGGAAGGCTGGGGCATCGTCATCGGCGAGGCCGGCGGGCACGCGACTCCGACCGTGGCTTACAGCACCGCCGGAGGCACCACCGAGTCGATCGACCACAAGGGCAGTGGCGTGCTCGTCGACACTCCCGATGAGCTCACAGCAGCACTTCGCGAGCTCATCGAGGACCATGAGTGGCGTGCGTTCCTCGGCAACGGAGCGATGGCGAAATCCAGCACATTCACCTGGGGGGCGTCTCGAAAAGAGTTCGCTCGCGTGCTCGCAGGCGCCCGCTCACGCTGACATGACGACCAGAAACAAGACGAAAACAAGAGGTCGGACCCCGAAGGAGTCCGACCTCTTGTTTTTTCAGCGCCAGAGCGCCAATGTCAATTGTTGGAGCCGTAACTCACGTTCGAAGTGTTGATCGGCGATTCGCCAGCACTCTGCTGCGACTGCACGACACCTACGACTGTGGCTCCGGCCAAACCAAGACCAGCGATGAAAGCGACGATGCCGCCTGTGATTGTTCCCACGTTGAGTCCCTCCCTCAATACTGATTCATCTTAACAGCGAACCGGGGTCACTTACCAAGAAGGAGCCGTGAACACGACCAGCGCGGCACGATCCTTGGCCGCCACTAGGCTGGCACCCACCATGAGCACACCGTCGCGCACCGCCCACGCTCTGGTGCGCTCGATGCGTCCGCGTCAGTGGACCAAGAATCTCCTTGTCGTGGCTGCCCCACTAGCTGCTGGAGTCCGATGGGACGCAGCGACGATCCTTGACGTGCTCGGAACGTTCGTCGCGTTCACCCTCGCCGCCAACGCGATCTACCTCCTCAATGACGTCATCGACATTGACGAGGATCGCAGGCACCCTCGCAAAAAGCTCCGTCCTATTGCCTCGGGCGCGCTCCGGCCGATGACGGCCGTCACGACCTCCGCCGTCTGCGCCGGCCTGGCGCTCGTGCTGGGCTGGGCCATCGATCGAGAGCTCGCCGCGACCCTGCTCGTCTACCTGCTGATTCAGGTCGCCTACGCCGTCTGGCTCAAGGAGCAGCCGGTCATCGACCTGGCGATCGTGACCGGGGGCTTCCTGCTCCGGGCCATCGCTGGCGGTGTCGCGGTGGACGTGCGGCTGTCGCAGTGGTTCTTACTGGTCGCCTCGTTCGGCTCGCTGTTCATGGTTGCGGGCAAGCGCTACTCCGAGCTGCGCAGCGTCGGCAAGGATGCCAGGACACGGCGCACGCTGGACTCCTACTCTGAGTCCTACCTCCGTTTCGTCTGGAGCCTCGCAGCCGCGGTCACGATCACGGCTTACAGCCTGTGGGCCTTCGAGATCTCGACCGGATCGGGGATCAACTGGCATGCCATCTCGATCGCCCCGTTCGTCATGGGGCTGCTGCGTTACGCCGTTGACGTTGACCGCGGCCTTGCCGGCGAGCCGGAAGAGGCTGTCCTTCACGACCCGGCCCTGCAGGTCATCGCGGTGAGCTGGCTCGTGATCTTCGCGATCGGGGTCTACGCGTCATGACCGGCACCTACTTGAAGGGGTGGGGCGGCACGAGCCCCACCGTCGCTGACGTCGTACGTCCCAACGACCGCGAGGCCATACGGCGCACCATCGCTGCGGCGGGCCCCCGTGGCACCATCACCCGCGGCCTCGGGCGCAGCTACGGCGATCCCGCGCAGAACGCCGGCGGCACCGTGCTCGACCTCACCGGGTGGGACGCGATCCTCGACGTCGACACTCGCGCCCCCTCGGTCCGGGTGCAGGCGGGCATCAGTATCGACTGCTTGCTGCGCGCGATGCTGCCGCTCGGACTTTGGCTCCCGGTGGTGCCAGGCACCCGCCAGGTCACCGTCGGCGGCGCAATCGCGGCCGACGTCCACGGCAAGAACCACCACGTCGACGGCAGCTTCGGCAACCACGTCGAGTCGATGGACCTAATGCTGGCCTCCGGCGACATCGTGACGCTGTCGCCCGGCGATGACGACCCCGCGTTGTTCTGGGCCACGATAGGGGGGATGGGGCTGACCGGCATCGTCCTCGAGGCGACGGTGCGGCTCAAGCGGGTTGAGACGTCCTACTTCGTCGTCGACACCGAGCGCACCCCGGACCTTGCGACGCTGCTCGAACGGCTCGTCAGCGGTGACTCGGCCTACACCTACTCGGTCGCTTGGTTCGACACCGCGACCAGGGGGGACGCACTCGGACGCTCGGTCATCACCCGCGGCAACACGGCATCAGTGGCCGACCTTGACCCGGATCGACGCGGCCATGCCCTCGACTTCGCCGCATCCCAGCGCGGGCGCGTCCCGTTCAACCTCCCGATGAGCATGGTCAACCGACTGTCGGCCCGAGCGTTCAACGCGCTCTGGTACGCCAAGGCGCCCCGCCACCGGATCGGCGAGATCCAGGACATCACTCAGTTCTTCCACCCGCTGGACATCATCGGCGACTGGAACCGGCTCTACGGGCCACACGGGTTCTGCCAGTACCAGTTCGTCGTGCCCGATGACGAGCAGGCGGCTTTCACTGCCGCGGTCGAACAAATCGCATCATCGGGCCACGTCTCATCGCTCAATGTGCTCAAGCGATTCGGTCAGGCCAACCCCTCACCGCTTTCGTTTCCCCAGCCCGGGTGGACCCTTGCGGTCGACCTCCCCGTGCGGTCGGGGCTGGATCGTCTCCTGTCGCACCTCGACTCCGTCGTCGTGGCGGCCGGCGGGCGGGTCTATCTCGCCAAGGATTCGCGCACGACGGCGACGACGCTGCGCCACATGTATCCCCGCCTCGAGGAGTTCCTCGCCGTACGCCGGCGGGTCGACCCCGCCGGGGTGCTCCGCTCCGACCTGTCCCGACGACTCGACCTGTGAGGTCCCACCCATGATCAATGCCCTCGGCATCCCCCGGCACCTACTGCTCCTCGGCGGGACGTCCGACATCGCCCTCGCGATCGCCGAGGCATTCGCCGCACCATCGCCGGGCCTGCGTGTCACGCTCGCCGCCCGTCCGGGCGAACGACGCGACGCCGCCTTGCGTCGGCTTGAGGACCGGGGCTGCGTCGTCGACGGTATCGACTTCGACGCGCTGGACACTGCGTCGCACGCCAGCGTGATCGAGCGGGTCGACAGCGACATCGACATCGCCGTCGTGGCATTCGGTCTGCTCGG
>NZ_JACMOM010000027.1 GCF_014378035.1 Aeromicrobium sp.
ACTGCGCCGGCAAGACTCAGCGACGGCCCGCCGCACCGAGCAAAGCCGGCCGCCTGGTCGCTCCGAGCTGTTCGGCTTCGCCAGCGGGCGGGCGGCTGAAGCAGCCTCGGCACGTGCTTGCACCGGGGCGGGTGCGATCACCTGCGGGGTCCGCGTCGGCGGGGTCGTCACGGGGGCTTCTGGTCGGCGGCCACCCAACCGGGAACGGCACCCCCCGGTGGTGCAGAAGACCACCTAGCGCGCGATTCTGGCGCTGCTTGTGCGCGCCCAGCGAACTCTTGCGGGCAAGATCCGCGTGAGTGAGCAGACCGAGGTCGTCCGGACATGTACCGGTGACAGTGCAGTTCATTCGAAGGAGGCCCACTTCAGTGACAGCGGTTCGATCACGGGGGTGTCCGGTGGCACGACGTCAGCAGCAGGCGGACCGGGCGAGCGTTCTGGCGCCCGATCTCCCAAGGCAAGTGCACCGAAGACGCCACACTCGAGATCGGCGTGTCCGTGGCCGTCGGGTCGCGTTGGTTTCGACACGCTGGCGGCATGCCGCCCCTGAGCCTGTCCGAGCCGACCGGCCGCTACCTGTCGTTTGAGGAACACGAAGAACTGGGCCTGCTCAAGGCCCGGGGCCGGGGTGTTCGCGAGATCGCCCGTGAGCTCCACCGCGACCCGGGAACGATCTCGCGCAAAACTCAGACGCAATTTCGCGGCCCGAGGCGGCAAACCCGAGCACCGGGCGACGGTCGCGCAAGGGGAAGCACAGACCGCGGCCAGGCGTCCCAAGCCGGCGAAGCTCCTCACCAACCTGGGCTTGAAGGAATACGTGCAGGTGCGGCTGAGCGGACAACTGCAGCACCCAGACTGGCCGGTCGTCGCGGGCCCGCCGACGACCTGGAAGGGCTTGAACAAGCCGCACCGCGCGGACCGACGCTGGGCCACGGCGTGGAGCCCGGAGCAGATCTCCCATCGCCTGCTCGTCGACTTCCCCCACCATGAGGACAGGCGCATCAGTCACGAGGCGATCTACCAAGCGCTCTACATCGAGGGACGCGGCGCGCTCAAGCGCGAGCTGGTGGCCTGCCTGCGCACGGGACGCGCGTTGCGCAAGCCCCGGGAGCGGTTGCGCAACAGGCCGACCGGACACGTCACCGCGGACGTCGTCCTGAGCGAGCGACCTGCCGAAGTCGAGGACCGGGCGGTCCCCGGCCACTGGGAGGGTGACCTCATCATCGGGCTGAGCCGGTCTGCGATCGGCACCGTCGTGGAGCGCACCAGTCGTTACACCTTGCTCGTGCACCTGCCCCGCATGCAGGGCTACGACATCGTCCCTCCCATCAAGAACGGACCGGCCCTGGGCGGCTACGGTGCCATCGCGATGAAAGACGCTCTCCAAGCCACGATGACCACCATGCCGGCGCTGCTGCTCCGCTCGCTTACCTGGGACCGCGGCAAGGAACTCTCCGCCCACGCCCAGTTCAAAATCGACACCCCGATCGCGGTCTACGTCGCCGACCCGCAATCGCCGTGGCGGCGCGGCACGAACGAGAATACGAACGGGCTGCTGCGGCAGTACTTCCCCAAGGGCACCGACCTGTCCCGCTGGAGCCAGGACCTCCTCGTCGTCCAGAACGCCATCAACAGCAGACCCCGCAAAGTCCTTGGGTGGAAGACCCCCGCCGGGATCCTCGACGAGCAACTACGGTCGCTCCACCAAGCAAGTGTTGCAACGACCGGTTGAACCCAAGCAATACACGTCCGTGCGGTTCACCGAAACCTCTGCCCTGCAGTGCCTCTCGGCCTCCATCGGGTCGGTCGGGGACGCGTACGACAACGCCGCCGCGAAGACCGTGTTCGGGCTGTTCAAGAACGAGGCCGCTGCGACCGGCTCGCCGTTCCGGACCGGCCCGCTCCGGCAGCTCGCCGGCGTAGAAGCCCTGACCATGAACTACGTCCATTGGTACAACAACGACCGGCTCCACAGCGAGCTCGACTACCTCAGTCCCGAGGAGTACGAGCAGACCTTCTACGCTCTCCCAACCTGCTCACCGACCAGTGACGCCGCGAACAAGAAGACGGCACGAGAACCGGGACGGTTCATGGACGATGCGCCGCGCCCTCTTGCGCGAGGTGATCGTCGACTGCTTCGGCGATGTCGCCGAGAGCGTCGAGCTGTGCGGGGGTGAGGATGTCGGCGAAGCAGTGGCGGACCGCTTGGAGGTGCAGCGGTGCGGCAGCCTCGATAGCAGCGAGCCCGTCGTCGGTGAGGACGACATCGAATCCCCGGCCGTCACCGTCGCACGGAGCGCGACCGACAGTCCCGCGCTGCTCCATGCGGGCGATCTGGTGTGACAGACGGCTGCGTTCCCAGTCGAGCGCACGAGACAGATCCCGCGAGCGGATGCGACGGCCGGGCGCCTCGGAGACCGCGACGAGGATCAGGTACTCGGCCTCGGTGAGTCCGCATTCGCGAGCGAGCTGACGGGCGAGGTGCCCGATGAGTTCGGTGCGCATCCGGTGGAAGCCGCGCCAAGCACGGTCCTCGCGTTCGTCCAGCCATCGTGGCTCCATGACGCCAGCATAGATGGTTGTTGACATGTCACGACCGTCCGTCTACTTTCATTGACATGACAACATTCGCACAGGGCGTGTCGGTCCTCCACCGACTCGATCAGTTCCAGCCGCCCGCGCTCGGCGGCGTGATGCAGGCCAACAAGCCAGTCGTCGGCGGCCGCACCTCGACCGGCGAACTCTCGGCTGGGCTCTTCTACTGGTCCCACAGTCGGTTCGTCGGCGACTTCGAGTTCGGGCTCCATCGTCATGAGGGCTTCGAGATCGCCACCTTCATCCTCGAAGGAGAGAACTCGCACTACGACACCGCGACTCGCAAGTGGGCGACGCTGCACGCCGGTGACGTGCAGATCATCCGGTCGGGCTCGGGGATCTCACACAACGAACGGGTGGCGAAGGGGTCGCGGGCGTTCCAGATCTGGTTCGACCCCGACTACCACGCTGCGCTGGCCCTGGAACCCTCCTACACCGACTACCCGGCAGCCCGCTTCACCTCGCGCACCGTCGCCGGGGCCACCGTCACCGATCTGATCAGCGGCGACGGCCCGGTCGAGGCTCACACCGAAGGACTCGTCGTGCGCCGCATCGCCATTGACGCCGGCGCGAGTGCCCGTGTCGACGTCGGAGCCGACCGTTTCACCCTCGGCTACGTGATCAACGGTGCGGCCACCGTCAATGACTCCATGGTGGGTGCGGACGACGCGTTCACCCTCAACGGCAATACCACCTTGGAGATCAACGCAGCTGGGGCCACTGACGTCTTTGTCGTCTCCGTCCCCAACCACCCGTCCTACCAGCCCGTCCGTCAGCGCTGACCCGACCCACCCACCCACAAGGAGCACACCCATGACCATCGCCACACAGCCGACCGAACTCATCGCCGGCACCTGGACCATCGACCCTGCCCACAGCGAAGTCAGCTTCACCGTCCGGCACCTCGGCCTGTCGAAGGTTCGAGGCCGGTTCAACACCTTTTCCGGCGCCGTGACCATCGGTGCTGATCGCCTCGCCAGCGCCGTGCACGCCGAGATCGACCTGTCCTCGATTGACACCAATAACCCCCAGCGCGACGGCCACCTGCGCAGCACGGACTTCTTCGACCTCGCCGCCCACCCGACGATGACGTTCGTGTCGACCGCGGTCACCGAGACGTCATTGCGCGGTGAGCTCACCATCAACGGCATCACCAAGCCCGTCCAGCTCGATCTCGAGTTCCACGGCGTCACCACCGACGGCTACGGCGTCACCCGCGCCGGGTTCAGCGCGACCGGCCAGATCCGCCGCAGCGACTACGGCATCAACTTCAACGCCCCCGTCGGCCTCGACGGGATGCTCATCAGCGACAAGGTCACCGTCGAGCTCGAGATCCAAGCCGTCCCCAGCAGCTGATCCCACCCAACCCCCAACACCCCCCCAATCCCCGGAGTACCACCATGACCGAACGAACCGGCCACCGCGCCTTCACCATCGACAACACCGCCCTCGTCCTCGTCGACCACCAAGTCGGCACCATCGGCTGGGCCGGCGAACTCCACCCCGACGAACGCGACCAGCTCAAGATGTGGACCCGCGTCATCACCCGCTTCGCCTCCTCGGCAGGCATCCCGATCGTGCTGACCAGCAGCCTCGAAACCGAAGCCCAAGGCCCGCTGCTGCCCGAGTTCGCCGACATCGTTCCCGACGCCTACGAGAAGCGCATCAAGCGCGTCGGCGTGATCGACGCCTGGGATGATCCCGCCCTCGTGGCCGCGGTGCGGGCCACTGGTCGCACCAATCTGCTGATGGGTGGTCTCACCACTGACGTATGCCTCGTCCCACCCGCCCTGTCAGCAACAGCCGAAGGCTTCACTGTCGTCGCGCTCATGGACATCTCCGCGGCATGCACGAAGATCGGCGCCCAGAACAGCCGCGACCTGCTCGCCGCAGCCGGCATCGAGATGATGACCGTCACCCCGATGATCACCGCCATGCTCGGCGACTACACCAACCCGGCATCGCAGGGGTTCTTCGAGGCCATGGGTATCGAAGCCGTGTACGCCGCGTTCGACCGCGGCAACCTCCGCTAACACCCACACAACGACCCAGTTCCCGCCCGGCTCGACGAGGACGACGCACACAGCAATCGTGGCCATCGTCGGGCCGGCGGACCTGTCGTCAGTGCTCGCACCCGCCGGCTCGTCGCGACCCGCGCCCCCACAAACACCAGGACTCACCCGTGACCATCGAACCGCTACGCCCGACGTGGCGAACCACCGCCACCAGCCGCGGGTTCGTCCTGCCGATCATCCAGGCAACGATCATCGCCACCTCGTTCGTCGCGCTGCTGCTCATCAGCACCCATTCCCCCCAGCCACGCGACCTCACGGTCGACCTGGTCAACGGCTCGACCACATCCGAACAGCAACAGGCACAGCTCGACACGACCGCTGACGGCTACATCTCGCTGCGCACATCAACGAACCTCGACGACAGTCTCCGACGGCTCCGCGTCAACGACACCTACGCCGTCGTCGACCTCACCGGCGACGCCCCCACCGTGCATCTCGCCGGCGCCAACGGACCGACCGTCAATAACACCATCGTCGGCCTCCTCGACACCGCCGGCGTCGGTGACGGCGACCAGCTCGCGACGGTCGACCACCTCTCCCTCGGCCCCGACGACGCCGCGGGCCTCCCGATCTTCTACCTCGTGTTCGGCGTCGTCCTTGCCAGCTACCTGTTCGCGATCGGATCGGTCAACACCGGCATCGGTCTCACTCTGACGTCGCACTGGGCGAGTGCCGCCGTCTTCGCCGTCATCGCCGCGAGCGTGACAACCATGATCGCCAGCGTCGGCACCGGCACCATCACCACCCGACACCTCCACGTCGCCCTCATCCTCGCCGCTGCGTCGTTCGCCACGTCCGCGGCGAGCGCCCTGTGCCTTCGCGTCTCGCGGGCGTGGGGCACGGTCATCGCGACCGTCGTGTTGATCACCCTGGGCAACGCCAGCGGGGGCCTGCTCCCCGGCGAGTTCCTTCCTGCATGGATCGCCCCGTTCCGCAGCCTGCTGCCCATGGGGATCGCGCTCACCGGCATCCGCGACGCCACCTACTTCGGCGGACACGACCTCGCCCGCGTGATCGCCTCGCTCACGATCTGGGCGATCGCATCCATCGCGCTCATGCGAGCGCTCGCAGCCCACCGCAACCAGACCACACCGACTCAGTCCGCCACCTGACCCGCCGAGGGGTTTCACCATGACCGAACACGACACCGACATCACCGCGCAACCCGACGGCCCCTACATCGTCCGTGACCTTCCACTCGTGCGCCGGCGCTCCGTGGTCACCGAACACGGCGAACCAATCACCACCGAGACCACCGCCCACCTCGACACCCGAGCGGTCTACGCGCTGTGCCGATGCGGCCAATCGGCCAACAAGCCCTTCTGCGACGGCGCCCATGCACGCGTCGGATTCGACGGCACCGAAACTGCGCCGACGACCAGCTACGACGAACGCGCCACCACCTATGAAGGCACCCGACTCGTCGTACGCGACGACCGCTCGATCTGCGTCCACGCCGGCTTCTGTGGCAACAGCGTCACCAGCGTCTGGAATGAGATGGACGGCTCCCGAACCGATGACAGCATCGTGCGCGCCCAGGTGATCAACATGGTCGAACGCTGCCCGTCCGGCGCCCTGACCTACCGGCTCGAAGCGGACGGTGACGACATCGAACCCGACCTGCGCCCCGCCGTCGTCGTCATCGCCGACGGACCGCTCCACGTCACCGGCCGCGTCACCATGCAGCGCGCCGACGGCACCATGCTCGAAACCCGCAACCGCGTGACCCTGTGCCGATGCGGTGCATCGAACAACAAACCGCTCTGCGACGGAACACACCGCGACATCGACTTCCGCGACGACGGCGCCACGGCCACCCCGTGATGCGAACCAATCGCCTCGAGGCGTTCTCCGACGGGGTGCTCGCGATCGCCATCACGATCATGGTCCTCGAACTCCGAACCCCCGAGGACCCAACCCTGCGAGCCCTCTGGGACGCCACCGGCATCCGCTTCCTCGCCTACGTCCTCAGCTTTGTGTTCATCGGGATCTACTGGAACAACCACCACCACCTGTTCCAGCTCGTCGACCGGGTCAGCGGGTCCGTGCTGTGGGCCAACCTCCATCTGCTGTTCTGGCTGTCGCTGCTCCCATTCACCACCAACTGGATGGCAGAGACCGAAATCGCCCGTGCACCGACCATCGTGTACGGCATCAACCTGCTCCTCGCCGGCTTCGCCTTCTGGACCCTTGAAATGACGATCGAACGCGGACCGACCGAAGGCACCCGCTATCGCGACGCAGTCGGAACCGGCAACAAGAGCCTGGTCTCGCTCGCTGGCTGCCTCCTGGGTGTCGGCGCAGCCACCATCGCACCTCTGCTTGCCATCGGCGTCTTCGCCGCCGTCACCCTCATCTGGCTCATCCCCGACCGTCGGATCGAGCGCTACCTCGCCGACCCGCACAACGCCCCGCCGCCAGACACTGGAGTTACCAAATGAGCATGTAGGACCAGCCCTATCGCACCGATACCTACATGTACGCCAGCGCACCTAACGACTACCTCACCGCGAACGCGCACCACCTGCCATTCGGCAACGTCTTGTGCCTCGGGGACATAGAAGGCCGCGACGGCGTCTGGCTCGCCGAACAAGGATGGCAGGTCACCGCCGTAGACATCTCTCCCGTCGGGCTCACCAAGGCACGCGACCTCGAGGTGCAGCGTGGTCTTCCGGCAGACAAGTTCGTGACGGTCGTCGCCGATCTTGCCGACTACGAACGACGGCTACGGCGTCACCCGCGCCGGGTTCAGCGCGACCGGCCAGATCCGCCGCAGCGGCTACGGCATCAACTTCGGGTCTTCCCAGAGTTTGGTTGACACCTGACCTGTGAGGTTCGTCCTCGCTGGAGGGATGCCGATCGTGGCCAAGCCCTATCCCAAGGAGTTCCGCGACGACGTCGTGGCAGTCGCCCGTACGGCCGACGCTCCGCTCAACCAGATCGCCAAGGACTTCGGGATCTGGCGAAGGCTGCCTGCACAACTGGCTCAAGGCCGCGGACGTCCAGGACGGCAAGCGCCCCGGCTTGACCGACGGCGATCGGGCTGAGCTACGTGAGGCGAACAAGCGGATCCGGCTGCTGGAGCAGGAGAACGAGGTTCTGCGGCGCGCTGCTGCCTACCTGTTGCAGGCGAACCTGCCGGGAAAATAGTCTTCCCTCTCGTCCGCGAACTGGCCGCGGCCAGCACCCCGATCAGGGTCGCGGTGGCGGTGGCGGTGGGGTGCTGGGCCGCTCGACCCAGGCGTACTACAAGTGGCTCAAGAGCCCCGTCAGTCAGCGGGACTGGGACGACGCGCACGGCATCGACAGGCTGCTGTCGATTCACGAGGACGACCCCACCCTGGGCTACCGGTTCCTGACCGATGAGCTCACCGACGTCGGGATCACCGCCTCGGAGAACCGCGTGTGGCGGCTGTGCCCGACGGCCGAGATCTTCGCCTCCCGACAGGCGAGGTCGGCGAGAGTCGTCCAGGATGACCCGTCGCGCCGACGGGTGGCGCGCAGGAGGAGGTCAGTCGTGCAGGTCACGGAGCAGCCGCAGGACGTCCGGCGGGTGGGATGAACGACCTCGAGATCGCCCGCGGCGCCGTCCTGCGTCCCCTGGAGGCCGTCGCCGCCGGCATGGGTCTTGGCGCGCACCTGCTGGAGGCATACGGCACCGGGGTCGCCAAGGTGGACCTGGCGGCCGTCGGGGAGCTCCAGGACCGGCCGCGAGCGAGGTACGTCGTCGTCACCGCCGTCACACCGACACCGCTGGGTGAGGGCAAGACCGTGACGACGGTCGGGCTGGGGCAGGCCTTCGGCCACCTCGGGAAGCGCTGCACCATCGCCCTGCGCCAGCCCTCGCTCGGCCCGGTCTTCGGCATCAAGGGCGGTGCGGCCGGCGGCGGCCTGAGCCAGGTGGTGCCGATGGAGCCGCTCAACCTGCACCTGACCGGCGACGCGCACGCGGTCACGGCAGCGCACAACCTGCTGTCGGCGATGCTCGACAACTCGCTGCACCACGGCAACCCGACCGGCCTGTCGCACCACGACATCACCTGGCGACGCGTGCTGGACGTCAACGACCGGGCGCTGCGGCAGATCGTCGTCGGGCTCGGCGGTCGCGCCGACGGTGTACCGCGGCAGACCGGGTTCGACATCACCGCCGCCAGCGAGGTGATGGCCGTGCTCGCGCTGACCACCTCCCTGGCCGACCTGCGGGTGCG
>NZ_JACMOM010000007.1 GCF_014378035.1 Aeromicrobium sp.
GCGGCCCCCGTGCACGAACCGTTCGTCGCGGGGGCCGCCCTCGACTCCGCCACCGGTACGACGTCGACCGGATCCGTGACGGTCACCGAGGGTGCCGACCCGGTCGGCACGTTCGACCTCGCCGCCGGCTCCGGCTCGCTCACGGTGGACGCTGCCGACCTCGCGATCGGGGGGCACACGCTGACGCTGTCGTATGGCGGCGACGCCAACCACTCGCCGTCGACGACGACCGTCGACGCCTCGATCAACAAGGCGACGACCCCGCTGACAGCCACGGCTTCCCCGTCGGCCTACGGCACGTCCGCCGTGGTGCAGGTGGCGGGTGAACCGGGCGCCGGCGGTCTGGTCGTCATCGGGAGCGGTACGGACGCTGTCGGCATGGGGTTCCTCATCAACGGTGTGGCCAACGTCAAGATCGACAAGACGCTCGTGCCGGGCGACTACGACCTGGCTGTCCACTACGTCGGCAGTCCTACCTACGAACCGGCACAGACGACCGTCACTCTGACGGTCGGCAAGGCCGCCACCCTGACGTCGAAGGTCTCGATCAGCCCGACGAGGCTTGTCGTCAAGAAGACCGCGCCGCTGGTGAAGTTCAGCGTCAAGGCGGCGGGGTTCACCGTCCGCAGCGGCAGCTTCACCTTCATGTACGCCGGGACCACCAGGACTGTCGCAGTGTCGTCGAACGGCACTGCCACCCTCCGCATCCCGGCCTACACGTCGACCGGGACGAAGACGATCAGGGGCTCGTTCCTCGGCAGCGCCCTGGCCAAGCCGTCCCGGGCGTCGTTCACCGTCACGGTCGTCCGCAGGTAGAACCGGGACGCCCGCATCCATCGAGCGCCTCCCACAGCCCTGCAGAACCCAACCAAGGGGAAACATGAAGAACTCTGTCATCGTCCGGGCGGTGGCCGCGTTGGCCGTGGCCGGTGCAGCACTCGTCGCCGTCCCGGCCCAGGCCAACCCGGCCGGTACCGGTGTCGTCATCCATGAGATCTATGTCAACGGCGGGAGCGCCGGCGCGACCTACCGCAACAAGTTCGTCGAGCTGCGCAACCCGACCGACACGAAGGTCGACCTGAACGGCTGGTCGATCCAGTACCGGAGCGCGTCCGGCGTGGCCGCGTTCAGTGGGGTAACGGCGCTCGGCGACCACCACATCGAGCCCGGCGGCACCTTCGTGATCAGTGGCAACAGCAATGCTGCCAATGGAGCGATGCTGCCGACCCCGGACGTCGCCGGCTCGATCGGCTTCTCTGGTTCGAGCGGCACGATCGCCCTCTCGACGTCGACGACACCCCTGACGGGCACTCCGGACGTGGTCCTGGCGGACAGCAACCTCGTTGACCTCATCGGCTACGGCGGCTCCCTCACGTTCGAGACCGCAGTGAAGTCCAGCGGCACGAGTGTCACCTCGTCCCTCAACCGCACGAACGCTGCCGACACCGACACCGACACCGACACCGACAACAACAGCACCGACTTCACCGCGGGATCTCCGCTACCTCAACCGTGCGGCGCGGCATGCGAAGGCAGTGGGGTCCCCGAGGAGCCTCCGGTCGTCAAGACGATCGCGCAGATCCAGGGAACCGGGGCAGCGAGCCCCATCATCGGGACGAATGTCACGACGCGCGGAGTCGTCACAGCGGTCTACCCGACTGGCGGCTTCGACGGTGCCTACATCCAGACGGAGGGCACCGGTGGCGCCCTCGACCTGGGCACCCACACCGCCTCCGACGGTGTCTTCGTGTTCTCCTCCGAGCTCGCGGCCGGGGTCGACAAGGGTGACTTCGTCGAGGTCACGGGCAAGGTCACCGAGTTCGGAGGCCTGACCGAGGTGACCACCTCGACCGGCGCGTTCTCCGTGCTCGACGAGACACCCGATGTGGTCCGGGCGGCAGCTGTCACGATCCCGTCGTCCGCGACGACTCGGGAGTCGCTGGAGGGGATGCTCCTGGCACCTCAGGGCGACTACACCGTGACCAACAACTACACCACCAACCGGTTCGCGGAGGTGGGCCTTGCCGACGGTGACACGCCGCTCGACACCCCGACCAACGTCGTTGCTCCCGGGGTGCAGGCGACCGCGTTGCAGACCCAGAACAACGCCCGTCTGATCACTCTCGACGACGGCGCCTCGATCGACTTCACCGGCGCGAGCAACCAGGGCATCGCGTTGCCGTGGCTGACGCCCGACAACGAGGTGCGCGTCGGCGCGCCGGTCGACTTCGACGACCCGGTCGTCCTGGACTTCCGCTTCGGCTGGAAGCTGCAGCCCACAGGCCGGCTCCTCGCGGGCGGTGACGAGCCCGTCACGTTCGGCGACACCCGCTCGGCGGCTCCCAAGCCCGTGGGCGGCGATGTCAGGATCGGCACGTTCAACGTCCTCAACTACTTCAGCACCACGGGTGCGGAGTACACGGGTGGCATCTGCAGCTACTACAAGGACCGTCAAGGCAACCCCATCACGGCCAACAGCTGCACCAACAACGGCCCCCGCGGAGCTGCCGACGAGGCCAGCTTCCAGCGGCAGCAGGCCAAGATCGTCACGGCCATCAACACTCTCGACGCCAATGTCGTCTCGCTCGAGGAGGTGGAGAACTCCATCAACCTCGGGCTCGACCGCGACACCGCGCTGAGCGACCTCACCGACGCCCTCAACGGGGCGGCCGGCGAGGAGCGGTGGGCCTTCGTGCCGTCGCCGGCCGACGTCCCCGCCGGTGAGGACGTCATCCGGACGGCATTCATCTACCAGCCCGATGTCGTGACTCCCGTTGGTGCGTCCAGGATCCTGATCGGCGCGTCCGCGTTCGACAACGCCCGCGAGCCTCTGGCCCAGACCTTCAGGCTGACCGCCGGCAGCGCAGCCTCCGCCTTCGCTGTCGTCGTGAACCACTTCAAGTCCAAGGGCAGCAGCGGGCTGCCGCAGGACAACGACCAGGGTGATGGGCAGGGCGCGTCCAACTACTCACGCACGCTGCAGGCGGCTGCCCTCGTGACGTTCGCCCAGGACTTTGCCGGCGACGCAGGAACCAGCAGGGTCTTCCTTGCGGGCGACTTCAACTCCTACAACGAGGAGGACCCGCTCAAGATCATCGAGGATGCGGGCTACGTCAACGTGCCACGCCAGCTGACCCACAAGGAGACCTACCAGTTCGGTGGCCAGATCGGATCGCTTGACCATGTGTTCGCCTCCGCCGATGCGTTCTCGCGCGTCACCGGGGCAGACACCTGGAACAACAACGCGTACGAGTCACTGGCTCGCGAGTACAGCCGCTTCAACGCCAATGTCACCGACTTCTACCGGGCCGACCA
>NZ_JACMOM010000157.1 GCF_014378035.1 Aeromicrobium sp.
GCTCGCACGAGGCGCTCCACCTCCTGGTGCATGGTGCTCGGGGCTATCTCGAGCAGCCTGGCGAGATCTCCCAAGGCGTACTCCTGCGAGGGGTGCAGCAGCAGCCATGTCAGCAGCCGCGCCTGATTCTGAGAGCGGAGGATCGGCAGGAGCGCCGGCGGACCAATTCGCATAAACCGATAGTATCGTCGGTTATTGAGAATTGCTAGCGGGCTCACGAGGGCACTACTTGCTGGACAACTGATGGTTCAGCTCGAGCGCGTGGGGCGTGCCATGACACCGCCGACGGGATCGACCTGGGTAACAAATCAGAGCGGCAGCGAACGTGACCGGTCGTCCAGTTTTGGCGTAACTGTGCCGCACTGGCCTCACCGGCCTCGTTATGGATGCAGTAGTTGGCAACCTCCCTCCCGCCACGCTGCGTAGGCAAAGCCCGGCCCGTGGACTCCTCAATACCTACGCGCTGCCAGATGAGCCATCCGTCAATTGCGGTGGAAAGACGCAGGATTCGTCGTCGAGGTCTCTATCGATTTGCCCGGACGCTGCGGGCCGCATCTCGGGGATTTAGTCCTTCGCTCCAAGCCGTCAACCATGGAGCCACCCCTGGGCCGTCGGGGTCTCGGTATATGTGCGTCACGTGTTCGGCTTTGAACGCTTCGCGGAGCACCTGTTCCGACCCTTGGGTGGCTCCGCTGGCCTGCTTCCACGCGCTGCGGTAGGCGCGCTTGCATCGTCGGTAGTCCGTCGAGTCGAATATCTCGGCAACCCCGGATAGGCCATCGGCTAGAAGCTCGAACAGGAAGAACACGAGACAAAGCCTATGGCCGCGGCGGTATGACGCGGACTGGATGCTCGAACGCCAGCTCGCGGCATGCGCGCCTGACTAGGGACAACCCGTTACGTTGTGACCTTGACGACGCCCTTCACCACGTCGGTCCGGCTCGCATCGCCAAGCCATCTCGTACTGACCGTGGCCGGCTTCAGCGAGCCTGTGCGCGCGGTGCGCAGCACGGTGACCCGCACCTTGATCAGCTTGTATGCGCCTGGTCTGAGAGTGACTATCCAGCCTGCCGTCGAGCGCATCGCGGTTGTGATGTTTGTGGTGCCGGAGTAGTACCTGACGGTTGATCCGGCCAAAGCGGCGCTCCCCCGGACGATGAAGTTGTTCGTGACATTACCGTCGTTGTACAACCGAGCGTAGAAAGTGCGAGTCGCCGTCCGCTTGGCTGAGGCCGTCTTGGTCTGTCCGAACGCTGTCGTGTTGTACACGTTGTTGCCGACGTACCCCGACGACGCTGATGAGCTGATCCCACCGTCTGGTAGCTGGTCGCTGGGTGCGATCGTTACCGTGGTCGTCGCACGCGCCCCCAGCGACGTGTCGCCATCGCCTGGATCGAGGCTGATCACTAGGCTTTCAGCTGCTTCACGACCAACGTCGTTGACAATGCTCACCTCGATGCTCTTGGTCGTCTCACCAGCTGCGAAGTTCAAAGTCCCGGCGGTGAGGGTGAAGTCGGCCCCAGGTGTCGCATTTCCGCCGGTTCGGGCGTATCCGACGGTGGCCGGGATCGTGGTGTTCCCTGTGCGAGTCACAGTGAGCTGGACGGTGCCGGCGGTCTCGGTCAGGGTCCTTGTGGACTGCGCAAACGCAACGACTGCGGTGTCGTCGTCAGCGATAGTCACGGTGGCAGTCTGCGGCGAGGACACGGTGGCTCCGACGCTTGGCCCCGTCAAGGAGATCTCGATGGTCTCCCCGGGGTCGCGCACCCCGTCCCCAAGGATGATCACAGGGATGGTTTTTGTTGTCTGACCTTCGGCGAAATTCAGGGTGCCGCTGTTGAGGATGAAGTCTTCCCCAGGAGTTGCGGTCCCGCCGCTTCGGGCGTAGTCAACGGTGGCCGGTACGTTCGTGTTCCCACTCCGCACAACAACAAGACTCTGGGTGCCGCTGGACTCCGCAACCGTCACATTGGCCTGATCTGTTCTGAAAGCCAGCACGGGACCGATCGGGGAGACAGAGTTCGACGGTGTGGAGTCCGGCGAAGTGCCGCCACTGTTCGTCGCGGTGACGGTGATCGTGTAGTTGCTGCCGTTATTGAGATCGGAGATGGCGCAACTTTGTGTGCTGGTGGTGCAGGACGCGCCGCCAGGATGTGCCGTCGCGGTATACCCGCTTACCGGGGAGCCACCGTCGGCGGACGGTGGGCTCCACGTTGTGGTGACGGACTGATTGCCGACTGTGACACCAGTAATGATGGGAGCAGACGGCGCGACGGCAGGCACCGTTAGCGGCGGCGAAGGCTCGGAAGAGTCACTCGTGCCGGCAGCGTTAGTTGCCCTCACGGTGAATAATACCGACGTGGCCTCGGGCCAGGAGGCGAACGATGCCGTCAGGCTCGTGCCGGTTGTGGTGTAGGTCTGCCCTCCGGGCGAGGTGGTGACTTGGTACCCGGTGATTACGTTCCCGCCGTCATCGGTCGGAGCGTCCCACGTCACAGTGACCTGACGGGCGCCGTCCGCCGAAGCACTCACATTCGTTGGCGGCGCCGGCGTGCCGACCGTCAATCCCGGTCGGGTCAGGAACGTGCCGTCGTTCCCCGCGGCGTCGTGGGTGGGATAGACCGACAGTTGGTAGAGGCCGATCGCGGTGCCGGTGGGCACCGTGACCACGCGGCGGTACACGCCGTCGTACTCGTCTCCCGAGATACGGTTCGCCGCGCCGAACCCAAACATCTTCCCGGCGGCATTGCGGAACAGGACGTAGTTGCTGCTCACCGATCCTGACACGTCGTCGGTGATGCGTAGCTCGACGGTGACGGTTCCACCCAGACTCGACACGCGGTGCGGGGTGACCGTGCTGGAGACCACGGCCGCCGGTTGCGTGTCTTGGGTGGGGGTCACCGGGTTGCTCGGTTCCGACGAGTCGGAGGTGCCGCTGTTGTTCTTCGCGGTCAACGTGAACGTATAGGTGACACCGTTCGTCAGCCCGGGGACGTAGCAGGACCTTGCTGAGCCGGAGACCGTGCAGGACTGACCGCCGGGGCTTGCGGCTGCGGTGTATGCCGTGATCGATGATCCTCCGTCGAAGATGGGTGGCTGCCAATAGACCTTGGCCATGTTCACGCCAGCCCGCGCCGATACCGACTGGGGTTGGGCTGGCCGACCCAGGCCCGGACCAGGAGTGACCTGTCCGGAGTAGGCGGTCGGTGAGTCGCCCAAGGAGTTTGTGGCAATGACCCCGAACGTGTACCCGGTCCCGTTCTCGAGGCCCTCCACCACTGCGGACGTGGCGCTGCCGTCTACGCGTCCGACGGCGCCCGACGGCGACGGGGTAATCGTGTAGCTGCTGATCGGGCCACCGTGGTCAGCCGGTGCTGTCCACGAGATGTAAGCGCGCCCGTCACCTGGCGACACCGTGACGGCCCCAGGCGCCGCAGGTTCGGTGGGCGCTACGTGGAAGTCGGCGGCGGCGAAGTCGAGCGCGTGCTCGCTGGGGCCGGGCGCTGTGGACGGATTCTTTGTCACCGTGTCGTTGCGCAAATATGTCGCTTGAGTGCCGTCAGTTGCCTGGAGCAGGATGCTCTGCAGGGTGTACTGGACCCCTGCCTCGAAATCGGCGATGACGATGTTGCTGAAGTTGGACGAGGTTGCGCCGCCGGGTCCCCACTGAGGCGTTCGGCCACCCCCGTTGGAGCCCGAAAACGTGAACTTCACGTAGGACAACGGGGTGTCGGAAGTGACCGCCACGGTGACTCTTCCGCCGACGGTCACCTCGGTGGGCGTGCTTGAGAACGACAGCAGTTGCGGCGCGACCCCGCCGGATGCTTGCGCAGGTGTGGCGGGCGCGACGGCACAGGTCAGCATGGCTGCCAGCGCGGACAGCAGAGTGACTAGCATGCGACGCAAAGGAGGGACTCCCAAGTTTCGAAATGAGTCCGGGGCACTTCTACATTGGTCCGGCCCCCGGGGCCGCCTTGACAACAGGGTGACAGACGATCTCGTCAGTCGTGACGCAAACGCCAGAATAAGGCCAAGGGAACAGACAGCCGCGAAGTGGTGGAACCGGCGGCGCCTGCAGTGGATGGTCGATCAGTCAATCAGGGCGCTTAGAATCGCGGTCCTCCCACACGCCCATAATGGGTGAAAAGGGGCACACCGCTCGTGCGACTGCAGCAGCGCGAGCTCTGGCTAGCGCGGGGATTCAACCAGCGACCAGGGGCCCCGCGTCCAGGCCCACCCTGGCGACTTGGACGACAATCGGCGAAGCGACGACACAATGCGTCAGTCGGCGCAGGAACGCTGGGGATCGCTCACCAGCTGATCACCTGGTGAGGCCAGTGCCCCTGCTGGGTGCCGGTGGTGGCTGGAAGGTGCTCGCCGGCGTGCGCGTGCTGTGTGGGTCCAGTGGATTCCTGAATCCCTGACCAGCTGCGAGGAGACTCTTGGCCTTGGCCGGCCGCCACGTCATCGCGAGTCGCTCAGATCCACGACCTCCAGATCGCTTTCGACGAAGGGCCCTGCCTGGACTCCACCCGTGGCGAAGCGAGCTACGTCTGCGACGACACTGCCGCGGACTCACGCTGGCCGAACTGGGGCCCAGCAGTCGCCGAGCTGGGTATCCGAAGCGCGCTCGCTATCCGCTTAGAGTCCAAGAACCGAAACCTCGGCGCACTGAACCTCTACGCGGAGCCAACAGGCGCGTTCGGACCCAAAGACGTCGCGATTGCACAGAACTTCGCGCGCCACGCATCAATAGCCCTGTCATCTGCTTTCACCGAGCACGGCCTCGCGACCGCGATCGCGATCGCGATCGACGCACGCACGCACCTTCATCGGCCAAGCTCAAGGCATCCTCATGGGCCGCTATGGAATCGGTGCGGAGCAAGCGTTCGATTACCTACGCCGACGATCCCAACAGGAGCAAGTCAAACTCAGCGACGTCGCGCACAACATCATCGGCGACCAAGACGACAAGAACGCCGCGCAATCGAGTGATGACTGAATAGTTCAGGGCACAAGAGCTCCCGGATCATGTCGCGCCTGCATCCCGACCACGGCCTCTACCCCGACGCGAACCCGGTCGTGATGAATAGGGCCTGCCCTGCACGACACACGTGAGAGCCTCTATTCGAACAGCTCGGGGCGGATGCCGTTCCTAACGATGTCGGCAGCGATCTCGTGCAACTTAATGTTGCGTGCCTGTGACACACGGACCAGTGCCGCGAATGCCTGATCGCCGCTGATGGAGAGCGCTTGCATGAGCATGCCTTCGGCCTGCCCGATGGTAGTCCTGCTGATCAGGGCCGAGTCCATGTCCTGATGGTCTTGAGCCGCGGTCATCGCCACAGCGACGTGGGCGGCGAGCGCATGAGCCGACACCCGATCGACTGACTTGAACGCGTTTGGCGTGGTCGAGAACAAGTTCAACGCTCCGAAGGAGTCGGGGCCGACGAACAGCCGCATGACAAGTGCGCTGCGGATGCCCAGCTCGGCGACGGCACGCGGCGCCCACCGGGGCCACCGCGGGTCATCACGCAAATCAGGTGCGTAGACGGTCTCGTGCTCGCTGACGCTCTGCAGACACGGACCCTCTCCTGTTTCGTGCTGCAGCTGGTCGGCACGAACCACGATCTCGTCGGTCGGCGCGACGGACTTGACGCGTCGCCCCTTCAAGATCAACGAAATGCCCGCGTAGTCGCACCCGTCGACGATCCCCACCGCGGTCGCCGTCGCGTTGTCCAACGTTGCGACAACCCCAGCCTCACTGCTCAAAGACCGGGCAATGGCGGCGAACTGGTCCCCGGAAGAATCGGCACTCATACGCCTGATGATGTCAAAGCACGGGGCCGCGCGCATAACGGATTCGATCCCCCTTTGCTGGGTAACCTCACGTCAGGAGTGTTTGCTGGACCTAGGCTGGCCATCACCCTGAGGTGCCGTCAGGTTCAGCAAGGAGCCGGCGGCGCCGTCCTACGTAATAAGCCGCCGCACTTCGTACGTCGCCGGGACGGCCATACGGGGACATCTCACAACGTAGATGCATGACAGTCAGGCAATCCTGACGGTGTTCAAACCCATGTCAGGGAGTCATGACACGATATCAGCATGGGATGGATCAGCAACGACACCCTGCATGAGGGGTATCTGGAGGTCGTCATGGCCGACGGCAAGACCTCGTCGACGAGCAACGCGACCGGGCCGGTGATCATGCGGGTCGACGACCAGGGGAACTACACCGGCAAGGACGAACAGCGCACACACGATGAGGTCGTGGCATGGGTGCTGAGGTGCGACTGTACGAGCTCACTCACCAGCGGTCGCACAGTGTGGACTGGTGATCGGTGGGAGCGCGTGGCCACGCCGGCGTTGGAGGATCCCGAGAATGGCCGGATCTATGTCGCCCCAGGTGACTTTGCTGTCGACATCATGGATCGGCCAGACGTTGAGGACGTCGCTCGGGCCCGGTGGCTGGCCGAACACGTCTCCCCTCACGAAGCGCTGGCCGTCATCCGAACAACACGCACCGAGATCGCGGCCGCCAAGAGACGGCTCGATGAGGCGGTCCTGTTTGCGCGTGCTGCTGGCGAGACGTGGACAACGATCGGCCAGGCCGCGGGCACGACCCGTCAGTCGGCGCAGGAACGGTGGGGTCATGGTCGCGATTGAACTGTTTGGGCCCACACGCGTCGGATTCCAGTGAGTACCGGGATGCCCTGGCGCGATGAACGCGTCGACGTGCTGTTGGCGGCGATGTCCGACCTGGGCATGTCGATGTCCCGCTCCGCGGCCGGCGAGCTGATCGACGAGCGGGTGCAGTTCGTTGCCACACAGATGCGCGTGACGCCGCGGACCGCACGCTCCCACCTGACGGACGAAGCGATCGCCGGCTTGGTGAAGTCGATGGCGTTCGACTTCGTCGAGGAAACTCCGGGCGCCAATCTGCTCGCC
>NZ_JACMOM010000028.1 GCF_014378035.1 Aeromicrobium sp.
CGGCGATCATGGCCGAGATGTTCCCGACCCGGATGCGCTACTCAGGCGTCTCGCTGGGCTACCAGGTGACGTCGATCGTGGCGGGCTCGCTCGCGCCGATCATCGCCACCGCGCTGCTGCGGCACTACGACTCGTCGGTGCCGGTCGCGTTCTACCTCCTGGGCGCCTCCGTCATCACGATCGTGGCGGTCTACTTCACGCGGGAGACCAAGGGCACCTCGCTGCACGCCGTCGACCGTGCCGATGCCGAGGCCTTCAGCTCGCCGGTGCGCGCATGAGCCCTCTCGCTGGACGCGCGGCACTGGTCACCGGTGGAGCGAGCGGCATCGGGGCGGCGGTGTGCCGCGGGCTCGCGTCGCGCGGCGCGGCGGTGACGGTTGCCGACATCGACGGGGTTGCTGCCGCCGAGCCCGCCGCCGAGATCGGCGGCGAGGCCTGGACGGTCGATCTGACCGAGACGGAGGCACTCGCCGACCTCACGCTCAACAGTGACGTGCTCGTCAACAACGCGGGCTTCCAGCACGTCGCGCCGATCGAGGAGTTCGATCCCGCGATCTTCCACCGCCTCCTGATGCTGATGGTCGAGGCGCCGTTCCTGCTCGTGCGGGCTGCCCTCCCGCACATGTACGCACAGGGGCACGGCCGCATCGTCAACGTGTCGTCGGTGCACGGGCTGCGGGCGTCTGCGCACAAGTCGGCCTACGTCGCGTCGAAGCACGCCCTCGAGGGACTGTCGAAAGTGACGGCGCTCGAAGGTGCGGCGCACGGGGTCACCAGCAACTGTGTGAATCCGGGCTACGTGCGCACACCGCTGGTGGACGCGCAGATCGCCGCGCAGGCCAGGGACAACGGTGTCGTCGAGTCCAAGGTCGTGTCGGACGTCTTGCTCGCCGGCACCGCGATCAAGCGGCTCGTCGAGCCCGTGGAGGTGGCCCGTCTGGTGGCTTATCTCGTGTCGGACGACGCCGCCATGATCACCGGGTCGTCATCGACGATCGATGGCGGGTGGAGCGCGCGGTGACGCACGGCACCCTCGTGCGATTCGTGGAATAACGACGCCCCTTGCCACACTTGGAGGTGTGGTGACCGCCGTCGATTCTGCTCCTCGTACCCGGACGTCCCACGTCTCCCTCGCACTGCTCGCGCTGGCCCTCGGGGGCTTCGCGATCGGCACGACCGAGTTCATGACGATGGGGCTGCTCGAGGACATCTCGGTGGGCATCCACGAGTCGATACCCAAGACCGGGCACATCATCACCGCCTATGCGTTCGGCGTCGTGGTCGGTGCGCCGATCATCGTCTCGCTCGGCGCGCGGCTGCCCAAGCGCGAGCTCGCGATCGGGCTGATCCTGGCGCTCGGCATCGGCAACGCGATCACCGCGGTGGCCAGCGGCTACCTCCCGCTGATGGCCGCACGATTCGTCGCCGGGCTGCCGCACGGCGCCTACTTCGGTGTCGCCTCGCTGCTGGCGGCCTCTCTGGTGCGCCCTCAATACAAGGGCCGTGCCATCAGCTCGGTCATGTTGGGGCTGTCGGTCGCGACGGTCGCCGGCGTGCCCGCAAGCACCCTGCTGGGCCAGCACCTGGGCTGGCGCAGCGCCTACTGGGTGGTCCTGGGCATCGCAGTCCTCGCGGCCATCTCGATCTTCGTGTACGTCCCGCACTCGCCGGCCAACCGCGACGCGTCGGTGCGGGGCGAGCTCGTGGCGCTCAAGAGTCCCCAGGTGCTCTTCGCCGTGTCTGCTGGAATGGTCGGCTTCGGTGGACTCTTCGCGATGTACAGCTACATCTCCCCGATCGTCACCGGAGTCACCGACCTGTCGAGTGGTTGGATCCCGGTGTTCCTGCTCGCGTTCGGCCTGGGCTCGGTCGTCGGGTCGTGGGCCGCGGGTGTGCTGGCTGACCTGAATGTCGAACGATCGGTGCTGGGTGGCTTTGCGGCCACGATCGCGGTGCTCGTCATGTTCTATGTGGTGGCGTCGTTCGTGGTGCCAGCCCTGCTGCTGGTGTTCTGCGTCGGCGCGCTCGGCTCGATCGTGGCGATCAACCTGCAGATCCGGCTGATGCACGTCGCCGGTGAGGCACAGATGCTCGGTGCGGCGCTCAACCACTCGGCGCTCAACATCGCCAACGGGCTCGGCGCCTACGTCGGTGGCCTGGTCATCGCCGAGGGCCTCGGCTACCGGGCCACCGCCCTGGTGGGTGTCGTGCTGGCCACCCTCGGCCTGCTGATCTTTGCGGTCGGCCTCCGTGCGCAGAGGCGCACGTCCATCACGAGCTGACCCTCCCGGCCCGTCGCGCCGCGATCGTCAGGGCTCAGGTCAGCGGCCGACGGCATCGGCGCCGACGCGGGCGCGCAGCCAGACCTGGTCGCCGAGGTGCAGCTGCAGGGCGGTGGCCTCCGCCCGCGTGACGACGACGAGTATCGGGTCAGGGTGCAGCACGTCCTCCGGCGTGACCTCGAGGCGGATCTCGAAACCGACGCGCGTCCACCGGGTGATCTTTCCGGTCGCCGTGGCGGCGTGCTCGTATCGGGTGATGTCGATGTCGTGCGGCCGGATGAGCCGATCGCCGAGCGTCGTGACAGGGCCGAGGAACGACAGCACGAAGTCACTCGCGGGCTTGTCGTAGAGGTCGTCAGGCGTCCCGATCTGCTCGATGCGGCCCTCGTTGATGACGACCAGGCTGTCGGACACCTCGAGAGCCTCCTCCTGGTCGTGCGTCACGAACACCGTCGTGACGTGCACCTCGTCGTGCAGGCGTCGCAGCCAGTCGCGCAGCTCTTTGCGGACCTTCGCGTCGAGGGCCCCGAACGGCTCGTCGAGGAGCAGGACGGTGGGCTCGATGGCGAGGGCCCGGGCGAGGGCCATGCGCTGACGCTGGCCGCCGGACAGCTGGGACGGGAGGCGGTGGGCGAACTGCTCGAGGTGGACGAGCTGGAGGAGCTCCTTGACCTTCGCTCTCACCTCGTCCTTGGGCTGCTTGCGGATCTCGAGGCCGAAGGCGATGTTCTTCTCCACCGTCATGTGCTTGAACGCCGCGTAGTGCTGGAACACGAAGCCGACGTTGCGCTTCTGGGCCGGCACGCTGGTGGTGTCGACGCCCTCGATCTCGATCGTGCCGCTGTCGGCGGACTCGAGCCCGGCGATGATTCGCAGGAGCGTCGACTTGCCACCGCCACTGGGCCCGAGCAGTGCCGTGAGCTGACCGCTCGGGATGCTCAGCGAAATGTCCTGGAGCGCGACGAAGTCTCCGAAGAACTTGTTGATCCCGTGGATCTCAATCCCCATGGTCGGTGTCCTTGGGTCGGAGGATGGTCACGACGACGAGGGCCGCGACCGCTATCAGTGCGAGCAGGAACGACGTGGCGTACGCCGATCCCTGCTCGAAGTCCTGGTACTTCTCCTCGACGACGAGCGTCGCGGTCTGGGTCTGCTGCGCGATGTTGCCCGAGATGACCTTGACGGCACCGAACTCGCCCAGCGCCCGCGCGAGGCTGAGCACCACGCCGTACACGAGCGCCCAACGGATCGAGGGCAACGTGATGCGCCGGAAGGTCTGCCACGGGCCGGCGCCGAGGCTGCGTGCGGCCTGTTCCTGTTCGGTGCCGATTTCGTGCAGCACCGGCACGATCTCGCGGATCACGAGCGGGAGGCTCACGAATGCCGTCGCCATCACGATGCCCGGCGTGGCGAAGGCGATCTGCAGGCCTGCGGAGCTCAGCGCAGGGCCGAACGTGCCGTTGGTGCTGCCGTACGCCAGGAGCAGCGCGAGGCCGACGACGACGGGTGACACCGACAGCGGGAGGTCGATGACCGCCGACAGGATGCCGCGCCCCCTGAACTCGTAGCGCACCAGCAGCAGCGAGATGCCGATGCCGAAGACCGTGTTGATGGCGACCGCCCAGATCGCCACGACGACCGTCAGCTGCAGGGCATCGGTCACGACCGGATCACCGAGGGCGGTCTGCAGATTGCCGAGCCCGTTTTCGAACGTCTTCTGCACGACCAGTGACACGGGCCAGACGATGAGGAAGAAGAGGTAGACAACCACGAGCGTCCGGCGGACGTACGTCCCGGCGGTCTTGTCCGGCCGGCGTACGGTCGCGGCGCGGCGGCGGTCATCCACGGCGTGCCACCACTGTCGCCAGCACCTGCAGCAGCACGATCGCCGCGAGGGCGACCACGAGCAGGATCACGGCGACGGACGCCGCGGCTGCCTCGTTGCCGTTCTCGATGTAGGTGAGGATGCGCACCGACGCGACCTCGGTCTTGTTCGGAAGGTTGCCCGACAACAGGACGAGCGAGCCGAACTCGCTGATGCCTCGCGCGAACGACAGCGCCGCGCCTGCCGTGATCGCGGGGGCCAGGCTGGGCAGGATGATGCGGCGCAGCGTGGTGAAGCGGCTCGCCCCGAGCGAGGCCGCCGCTTCCTCGACGTCCTTGTCGAGCTCGAGCAGGACGGGCTCGACGGTGCGCACGACGAACGGAAGTGTGACGAACAGCAGCGCCAGGAAGACCGAGCGCTCGGTGTTGACGACGTTGACGCCGAGGGGGCTCTTCGGGCCGTAGAGGCTGAGCAGCACGAGGCCTGCGACGATCGTCGGCAGGGCGAACGGGATGTCGATGACGACTTCGAGCAGGCGTTTGCCGGGGAACTCATCACGCACCAGGACCCAGGCAATCAGGGTGCCGAACACGATGTTGACGGCGGTGACGATGAGCGACTGCGTCACGGTGAGGCGCAGGGCCGAGGCGGTCTGGGGATTGGTGAGAGTGTCACGGAAGGTCTGCCACCCGCCGTCGACCGACTGGATGACGACGAGCGCCAACGGGATGAGCACGAGCAGGCTGAACCACGTCAACGCGACCCCCAGGCCGAGCCCTGAAGATCGCGTCAGTGACGTCGCCGACCGGGATCGGCGCTTGCGCACCGGTCCCGGCGCCGGCGGAACGACGGTGGTCACGACTTGCCGGACTCCTGGATGATCGTGGTGATGATGCCGGACTTCTCGTCGAAGAACTTCTTGTTGACGGCGTCCCAGCCGCCGAAGGTCTTGTCGATCGTGAAGAGCTCGTCGATCTTGGGGAACGGGTCGGCCGGGTCGTTGGCACCCTTCACGGTGCCGATGTCGACGCCCGTGACCGACTTGACCGGCCGGAAGCCGTACTGCGCGTACACGTGCTGGCCCGCCGGGCTGATGGCGAAGTCGAGGAACTTCTTGGCGACCGGCGAGGCCTTCTTCGTGACGGCGCCCGGGTTCTCGATCAGCAGGTTCTGCTTCGGGATCACGTAGTCGACGTCCTCGCCGCTCGCCCGGGCGAAGATGGCCTCGTCCTCGTAGGAGAGGAGCGCGTCGCCAGTGCCGCCCTGGAAGGCTGTCGTCGCGTCGCGCCCGCTGCTGGGCAGGGCCTCGACATTGTTGAAGAGCTTCCTCAGGTACGCCTCCGCGTCGGCCTCGCTGCCACCGCTTGCGATGACTGACTGGTACGCCGCCAGAATGTTCCAGCGGGCTGAGCCCGACGAGCCAGGGTTGGGGGTCACGACACCGATGCCTGGTTTCGTGAGGTCGGCGAACGACGTGATGTTCTTGGGGTTGCCCTTGCGGACGATGATCGACACGACAGACGTCGACAGGATTCCTTTATGGTCGTTCTGGTCCCAGCTCTTGTCGACCAGGCCGTCGTCGACGAGGCGGGTCGTGTCGGGCGCCAGTGAGAAGTGGGTGACGTCAGCCTTCAGCCCGCTGACCACGGCACGGCTCTGGTCGCCCGAGGCCCCGTAGGACTCCCTCCACGTCACGCCCTTGCCGGCCGCCGTCGTGGCGAAAGCCTTCTCGACCGCGCCATCGGCGGCTTTGGGGACGGAGTAGGCGACGAGCGACAGGGAGGTGTTCGAGCCGGACGCTCCACCACCGCAGGCCGCCAGCAACGCAGCGCTCGTGACGATCGCGAGGGACGCGATGACGTGTCGGTGGGTGAAAATCTCCATGCTCGACCTCTGCTCCGAGCACGCGTGGTTGCGTGCTTCTGGACCCAAACTATGGGGGTTCACGGGGCTCTTTTGATGGTCTCATCATTCGGGACGAGCATCCGCATGGCGAGAATGTGTGGGTCAGTCGAGCACCAGTACGAGCCTCAGCGCGTTGTCGATGCCGGTGGCAGACGCTCGGCCGGGAGGTCGCTTGTCTGGGGGTTCTGGCGGATGAGCGCCGAGGATCAGCGGCTCGCGATAGCAGTTGAGATTGCAGGATAAATCATTCGCTCAGGCCTTGTTTTCGGAGCCATTCGCTGGTTGACTAGAACACATGTTCGAGTCAGTGCAATCACCTGCCGGAGCGCTTCCGTGCGTCGCCGGGGCGGCGGCGGTGCTCGATGCGATCCCGCTCGGCTCCTACGGGGCGATGAGTCCGGCCGAGCAGATCGGTGCGTGCGAGTCGCTGGCGCGGTTGGAGGCCAGGGTCAAGGCGCACCAGTTCGCGGCCGCCCGAGCCGCGGACACGTCAAAGGCTGCGCAATCAGTCGGTGCGTCCTCGACCGGCGCGATGCTCGCCAACGGGTTCGGCGGCGACCCCGTCGCTGCGGGCAAGTTGCTCAAACAGGCGCGCAAGCTAGAGGGCGCCCCGTCGACCCGTGACGCACTCGGCCGCGGCGAGGTGTCGCTCGGGCAGGCTGAGCTCATTGCCGACAAGCTCACGGCCCTGCCCGGTGCCCCGACCCCCGCCCAGCGCGACGGTTGTGAGACCCAGCTGCTCGACCACGCCAAGACGCTCACCCTCAAGGACCTGGCCCGCAAGGCCGACAGGATCACGGCCACGTTCGCGCCCGACCATGTCGACGCTCACGAGGACGAGATCCTGCGGAACCGTGAGGCTGAGGCGCTCAAGAAGTCATACCTCTGGGTCGCCGCCCGCCGAGACGGGACATACAAGGGCGAGTTCGTCATCCCCGAGGCCCAGGGTGAAATGCTGAAGAACGCCCTCGAGGCCCTCAATGCACCCCAAGTCAAGACAGCCGCAGACGACCCGGCGCTGGCGTTCCTTGACGACAAGCCGACCTACGGTCAACAGATGGCCGTCGCATTCATGACGCTGGTCGAGCACCTGCCCGGTGACAAGCTCCCCGACACCGCCGGGGTCGGGGTGACCGTCACCGTCAACATCGACCTCGCGTCGCTGATCGACGGGATCAAGGCCGGCACCCTCTCCACCGGTTGCCGCATCTCCGCGACCGAGGCCCGCAGGATGGCTTGCGAGCAGGCGTTGCTGCCGATGGTGTTCGACGGCAAACCCCTCCCGGTCGACTGCGGCCGCGAGAAGCGCCTCTTCAATCGGGCCCAGCGCCGCGCAGCCGAAAGGCGCGACCGCGGCTGCACCTTTCCGGGATGCGACCGCCCACCGGCGTGGTGTGTGGGCCACCACGCTCGCAGACGATGGGCCGAGGGCGGCTCCACAGACCTGCAGGACATCGTGCTGATCTGCGCCCACCACCACCGCGTGGTCCATGCCCACGACTGGGACGTCTGGTTCGCCGACGACGGCTACCCCGAGTACATCCCACCCGCATCGATCGATCCCCATCGCAGACCCTTGCGGAACTCCCGGTTCCGCGCCGACGAACCCACCATCACAGCTGCCTGAGCACGTTCACCGCGCACTCATCCACGCCCCCTACGAGACTGAGGCTGTCGATCGACGTCGCGCCTCTCGCCGAGCTCGCTTGGCTCAGTCGAAGATGACGGTGCGGGGGCCGTTCATCAGGACCCTCGACTCGGCGTGCAGCTGAATGGCCCGCGACAGGGTCTGCGACTCGACGTCGCGCCCAACCCGCGCGAGATCTGCCCCAGTCATCCGGTGATCGACCCGCAGCACGCCCTGGTCGATGATCGGCCCCTCGTCGAGGGCCGCGGTGACGTAGTGCGCGGTGGCACCGATGAGCTTGACTCCCCTGTCGTGTGCCTGCTGGTAGGGCCGGGCCCCCTTGAAGCTGGGCAGGAAGCTGTGATGGATGTTGATGGCCCGCCCCGCGAGGGCACGGCAGGTGTCATCCGACAGGATCTGCATGTACCGCGCGAGCACGACGAGGTCGATGTCCAGGTCGTCGACGAGCTCGAGCAGGCGCGCTTCGGGCGCATCCTTGTCGACCACCGGCACGACGTGGAACGGCACGTCGTACGACGTCGACAGCCTTTCGAGGTCGGGATGGTTCGACACGACGGCCGGGATCTCGATGTTCAGGGAACCGGTGCTCTGGCGGTAGAGCAGATCGTTGAGGCAGTGGCCTTCCTTCGACACCAGGACGAGCGTCCGCATCGGACGCTCGGCGACCACGAGCCGCACGTCCATCCGATGCTCCGCCGCCATCGGCGACATGGCCGCCCTGAGCATCTCGACCTCGCGCTCGTCGGGGAAGTCGAAGTGGACCCGGAGGAAGAACTCTGCGTCGGTCGGGTCGCTGAACTGCTGGCTGTCGAGGATGTTGCCGCCGGCCTCGGAGATCCAGCGCGCGACGGCGAAGACCAGACCCGGCCGGTCCGGACAGGACAGCGTGAGGACGAATGTCGAGGGCATCTGCCCAGCCTAGGGCCGGTCGGGAGCCCCGACGAGCGGCTAGGGGATGGTCGGACTACTCAACGGTGGCAGGCTCCGGCGCGGCATCGACCGGTGCACCACCGTGTCCGGCGTGCGACGGCCTGGCCAAGAACATCACCAGCACGATGCCCACGAGGAAGGCGATGACCGGGAGGAGCAGCGCCTGTGACATGGCATCGGAGAATGGTCCCTGGATCTGCGCCGGCATGCCCGTGCCGCTCGCCTGGATGGTGCCGGACGATCCGGTGATGCCGTTGGCGGTGAGCCGCGCCTCGATGAGCGCGGCGATCGCCGCGCTGCCGAGCACGGCGCCGATCTGGCGGGTCGTGTTGTAGACGCCGGCGCCCGAGCCGGCCGAGCTCATCGGCAGGTTGCGGGTCGCGGTGGCAGACAGCGGCGCCCACAGGCACGCGTTCGAGACGCCGAAAAGCGCCATCGGCAGGCACAACTGCCACACGGGGGTGGTGGGCGCGATGAGCTGCGAGAGCCAGATCATGGCGATGGCCGCGGTGGCGAATCCCACCAGCGTGATGTTGCGCGGATGCGTGCGGTCAACGAGCTTGCCGACGAACGGCGACAGGATGATCAGCACGACGGCCATCGGCGCCATCAGCAGGGCCGACTCGGTGGGGCTCCAACCGCGCACGCCTTGGGCGTAGAAGAAGAACGGCAGCGACATCGAGGTGATGGCCAGCGACACCATGGCTATGCCACCGTTGCCGATCGAGAAGTTGCGGTCACGGAACAGGCCCAGCGGGACGAGTGGCTCCTTCTTGATGCGGCCCTGCCAGTAGATGAATGCCGCGAAGACGACGACGCCGAGCGCGATGAGGGCCGGGACGCTGATGATGCCGCTGATCTGTCCCCAGTTGTACTTCTCGCCCTCCTGGATGCCGAAGACGACGAGGAACACGCCCAGACCGCTCAGCGCGACGCCCAGCCAGTCGAAGCTGTGGCTGTGGGTCGGCAGGACCGGTACGAGCCGGACGGCCAGGATGAAGCCGACGATGCCGACGGGAATGTTGACGAAGAAGATCCATTCCCAGCCCAGGCTGTCGACGAGGACTCCGCCGAGGATCGGGCCGACGAGCGTCGCCACACCCGCAGTGGCCCCCCACAGGGCCATGGCGCTGCCGCGCTTGGCCGCCGGGAACGTGCGAGTGATGACCGCCATGGTCTGCGGCGTGATGAGGGCGGCGCCGATGCCCTGCACGACCCGCGCGAGGATCAGCGTCTCGATGCTGCCGGTCAGCCCGCACCACAACGACGCGAGCGTGAAGATCGTCAGGCCGAGCAGGTACATGTTCTTGGGGCCGAAGCGGTCACCGAGTCGTCCGGTGACCAACAGCGGCACGGCGTACGCCAGCAGGTAGGCGCTGGTGACCCAGATGACGTTGTTGTAGTCGGTCCTGAGGTCGCGCATGATCGACGGCGTCGCGACGGACACGATGGTGTTGTCGACCAAAATCATGAAGAAACCGATGACCATCGCCCAGAGGGCGGGCCACGGCTTGTAGTCGGCGGGCAGGCCGGCGCCACCGGTGCGCGAAGTCGTTGCAGGGGAGGTCATGGTGATTCCTTGATGTCGGGGCGTCGCGGGCGAGACGGAAGAGGGGCGGCAGACCGTTCCTACCTGCAACCAGTCTGACGCACCGATCGGACAAATGCGTCGCGACGGCCACCCGGGAGGGGTGAATTGCACCTCACTGGTCTGGCCGCTCCGGTCGCAGCACCTCGTAACCGTGCAGGTCGTCGTACGAGCCGTCGCCCAGACGCTCCGCGGCGCGCTGCGTGCCGAACCGGTCGAAGCCGGCGGCCAGTGCGACTCCGTTGCTCGCGGCGTTGTCGACGGCGGCGTACAGAACGAGCCGGCGACGGTCGAGCCCGTCGGGCGCGAAGGCATGCCTGATCACGAGCCTCGTGGCCTCCGTCATGACGCCACGGCCCCGCGCGCTCGGGTGCGTCCAGTAGCCGATCTCGCCTGACGTCGGGTTGATGCCCTGCATGTCCATGACCGAGATGTTGCCCAGCAGCTCGTCGGTGTGGCGATCGGCGACGGCCCAGGTCGCCTTGGTGCCGGTGGCGGCCTGCCAGACGCACTCGTCGACGTAGCTGCCTGCAACCGCCGACGTGTAGGGGTGCGGGAGGCCGTTGAGCCAGTGGCGCGACTGCGGGTCGCTGCACGCCTCGACGATGCGCGGCAGGTCTGCGGCGACGAAGGGGCGAAGCCGGAGCCGGTCGGACTCGAGCACTGTCGACTCGGCCCACGGCGTGCGGGGGAGCGGGGAGTCACCGAACCGGATGGACCCGGTCCAGGCGTCGAGGACCCGCCCGCGCTCGTACAGAATGCCCGGCGTCGTGCCGTGCAACGTGAACCCGGTGGCGTGGGCGACCCGCAGCGAAGCCTCGTTGCCGACGTGCGAGCGCCAGTGCACGATCTCGATGCCGCCCTCGGCGAACGCCCAGTCGACCGCAAGCCGCACGGCCGCGGCCATCACACCGCGGCCACGAGCCCAAGGATGCAGGGCGAATCCGATGTCGGCGATGGGTGACTGGCGGATGTCGATGTTGCCGGCGAACCGCGACCGCCCATCGTCGTCGGTCGCCTTGATCGCCCATGAGCGCAACGTCCCGTCGTTCCATCCTTTGGGGATGATCGTGAGGGCGAACTGCTCGCTGTGCTCTCGGGTGGGCGGGATCGGGATGGCCGTCCACCGGATCATGACGGGGTCCATCGACATCTCCAGCATGTCGTCGATGTCAGACGGGACGTGGGCCCGCAGCGTCACGAGCCCGTCGCTGAGCACCGGGACGTTCATGGGCCACTTCAGCATGGCTGCTCCACGGCGCGGCACGTCATGAGGAGAGTGCGCGGAACGGATCGGCCGGGTAGACCCCCAGGATCGTGATGTCGGTCGTGAAGAAGGCCAGCTCCTCGAGCGCGCGAGCCAGCGCGGGGTCGTCGGGGTGCCTGTCGACCTCGGCCAGGAACTGCGTCGCGGTGAACTTGCCACCCACCATGTAGCTCTCGAGCTTGGTCATGTTGACGCTGTTGGTGGCGAAGCCGCCGAGTGCCTTGTAGAGCGCCGCGGGCAGGTTGCGGACGTTGAAGACGAAGCTCGTGATGACCGGCCCGTTGCCGGGTGTCACCTGCTTCGGCTCTCGGGACAGGACGACGAAGCGGGTCGTGTTGTGGTCCTCGTCCTCGATATCTGAGGCCAGGACATCGAGGCTGTAGATCTCGGCGGCGAGCGGCGGTGAGATCGCGGCCTGGCTGATGTCCTTGGCGTCGGCGATCTCGCGCGCGGCACCGGCGGTGTCGCCGGAGATGACGGGCGTGAGGCCGTACTTCCTGATGATCTTGCGGCACTGGCCCAGGGCGTGGACGTGGCTGTGCACCGTCTGGATCGTGTCGAGGCTCGAGCCGGTCACGCCGAGCAGGCTGAACTGGATGCGAAGGAAGTGCTCGGCGATGATGTGCAGTCCCGAGGTCGGCAGGAAGTGATGGATGTCAGCGACGCGTCCGGCGATGGAGTTGTCGATCGGGATCATCGCCAGCTCGGCGTCTCCCGTCGCCACGGCTGCGAAGACGTCCTCGAACGAGGCGCAGGGCACGGCTTCCCAGTCGGGGTAGTGCTCGTTGGCAACGATGTGGGAGTTGGCGCCGGGCTCGCCCTGGTAGGCGATGCGTCGTTCAGCTGTCATGGGGCAAGTCTCGCTCATGGTCGGGGCGCGGGCGGAGCCTCGTCGGACTCGAGGTGGGCTCCGTCGGCGGCATGCACCACGAACACCTCCGGTGCCGGCCACTGGTGAGCGGCGTAGCGGACCTCGACCTTCTCGCGGACCGTCGCCACGAGGTCGAGGGGAACGAGGGCGATGGCGCTGCCGCCGAACCCTCCGCCGGTCATGCGGGCACCGAGCGCTCCGGCCTCGACCGCTGCGTCCACCGCGACGTCGAGCTCGGGGCAGCTGACCTGGAAGTCGTCGCGCAGCGACGCGTGCGAGGCGGTGAAGATCGTGCCGAGCTGGGGCCATGCGCGCCGGCTCATCGCGTTGACTGCACCGCGGACGCGCGCAGTCTCGGTGAGCACATGGCGTGCGCGTGCCTTGAGCGTCTCGTCGTCGAGCTTCACCATGGCGTCGAGCCCGGCCTCGGCGAGCCACGTGATCCCGAGCTCTGTGGTGGCCCGCTCGCACTCGTCGCGCCGGGCGGCGTACTCCCCGTCGGCCAGCGAGTGGTGGGCGCGGGTGTTGATGACGAGCAGGACCAGCCCGTCGTCGTCCCACGTGATCGGCACGGTTCTCGTCGTCGGGGGTGAGGCAGCCGTGTCCATCAGCACCGCGTGTCCGGCTGTGCCGTACAGGACCGCCAGCTGATCCATCAGCCCGACGGGCGCGCCCACGAAATCGCTCTCGGCGTGCTGGGCGACGAGCGCGAGGTCGGTGCGCCCGAGCCCGAGCCCGAAGAGCTCGTCGATCGCGGCCGCGATGCCGCACGTCAGCGCGGCCGACGACGACAGGCCCGCGCCGGACGGCAGGCCCGACTTCACGACGAGGTCGACCCCGGTGAAGGAGTGTCCCGCCTGCGCGAGGCTCCACACGGTGCCGGCGGCATAGGCCGCCCAGGCATCGACGTCACCGGGTTGCACCGTCGTGGGGAACGTGGCCCTCGACGTCCCCTCGCGATCGGTCCAGAGGTTGACGACGCCGTCGTCGCGGGCACGCGCCTTGATCGTCATCGAGCGGTCGATCGCCATCGGCAGGACGGGCCCACCGTTGTAGTCCAGGTGCTCGCCGATCAGGTTGACTCGTCCGGGAACTGTCCATCGGCGCACGTCGGTCACGCGCTGAGCCTAACGACATGCGCCGGCGGCGCGACTGGCACAATGCGGGCATGCCCCCTGAGCGTCTGCCCCGCGTGCTCTCCGGCGCCCAGCCGACAGCCGATTCCTACCACTTGGGCAACTACTTCGGTGCCTTCCGCCAGTGGGCGGCTTTGCAGGACGACTTCGAGGCTTTCTACTTCATTCCCGACCTGCACGCCATCACCGTCGAGTACGACCCGGTGGTGCTGCGCGAGCGCACCTACATCGCTGCCGCCCAGATGATCGCTGCCGGGGTCGACCCCGCGCGCAGCGCGTTGTTCGTGCAGAGCCACGTGCCCGAGCACACCCAGCTCGCGTGGGTCCTGGGTGGTGTGACCGGTTTCGGTGAGGCCAGTCGCATGACGCAGTTCAAGGACAAGAGCCAGAAGTCCGGTGCCGACTCGTCGAGCGTGGGCCTGTTCACCTACCCGATCCTGATGGCGGCCGACATCCTCATCTACCAGGCCGACAGGGTGCCGGTCGGCGAGGACCAGCGCCAGCACGTCGAGCTGACCCGCAACCTCGCGCAGCGCTTCAACCATCGCTTCGGCGAGACGTTCACGGTGCCCGAGGCCCACATCGTCAAGGCCACCGCCAAGATCTACGACCTGCAGGACCCGACCGCCAAGATGAGCGGCTCAGCGGCGACTCACGCTGGTGTTGTCGACCTGACCGACACTCGCAATCAGGCCATGAAGAAGGTTCGCTCCGCGGTGACCGACTCGGGGGCGGAGGTGCATTTCGACCCTGTCGTGAAGCCGGGCATCTCCAACCTGCTGTCGATCTACTCGGCGTTGACCGACCGGACGGTCGAGTCGATTGAGAAGGAGTACGAGGGCCTGCAGTACGGCCACTTCAAAGTGGCGCTGGGCGATCTCGTCGCCGACTTCGTGGGAACCTTCGGCGACCGTACGCGCGAGCTGCTCGACGACCGCGGCGAGCTCGACCGCATCCTTGCCGACGGTGCTGAGAAGGCCCGCGCGGTCGCAAGCGTCACGCTCGAGCTCGTCTACGAGCGCTCCGGCTTCGTCAGGCACGTGTAGCCGTGGCGACCATCGGAGTGGCCATCCCGGTCCCGGACCCGTATGGCGCGATGCTGCGTGAGAAGCGCGCCGACTTCGGCGACCCCATGGCGCAAACCGTACCGAGCCACGTCACCCTGGTCCCGCCCACCGTTGTCGACGACGTCGACCTCGACGACGTGTGCGGGGCGCTTGAACGGGCATCCGGCTCCCTCTCTCCGTTTCCGATGCGCCTGCGCGGGACGGGCACCTTTCGCCCGGTCTCGCCGGTCGTGTTCATCGCCGTGAGCCAGGGCATCTCCTGCACCGAGATGCTGGCGAAATGCCTGCGTAACGCCCTCGCGAGTCCCGACCCGCAGTTCCCCTTCCACCCCCACGTCACGGTCGCGCACAATCTCGACGACCCGAGCCTCGACCGGGCCTACGACGAGCTGCGCGACTTCGAGTGCCAGTTCACGGTCAGTGAGTTCGCGCTCTATCACCACCAGAACGGCTCGGGCTGGGTGCCGCAACGATCCTTCGCCCTCGGTAGCTGATTCGCGTTGGTCAGCACGGCAGTCGGTAGACCTCGACGTCGGAGTTGGCAAACACCTGCTGTGCGACCGGCTCGAGCGACGGCAGGTCCGGCTGATAGCGGCGATCGAGCAGGGCGTAGGTCGCGCCGCGCTTGCACAGGATCGCTGCCCCCTCCGCCGACGGCTTCTCGAAGAACCCGTCGTTGGCGGCAAGCAGCGGCTGGTCCCAGAACGGCTGGGTCGGGTACGGCCTGCCGTTCTTGAGCTGTTCTTCGACGGGTTTGCCGGAATAGGCCCATCCCTCCACGAGCACCCGCCGCTCCGACCAGGCCGAGACCCAGAACGAGACGACGTAACACGCGTTCACCGGCCCGGAGCCGGGGAAGACCTGGCCGCTCAGGCAGTGCCGGTTCGTCGCGACGATGGTGTCGCTGTCGGAGTGGTCCCGTATCCAGCGCGCTGCTGTGACGCCCTTGCCGGTCACGGCCGCGTAGCTCGTGATGTCGGCCCTCGCCTTGGCGATACTGGTGTCCGGCAGGGACGAAAATGTGTACTGAACGGTGGACGCGATTCCGCCTGCGACGATGGCGGCAGTGACGACAGTGGAGACCGACACGTGCAGTATTCGCCTCCGTCTGTGCGCGACGACAACCACCGACGCGCTCACCGCCACCGCGGCGAGCACGATGAGGGCAGGAATCGCGAGGAAGAGCACCTGGGCTCCGAACCCGTTGTCGGGCGGGGTCTTGGCGAGTCGGTCCATGACGGCGTACGAGGTGAGACCGCTGGCGATCGTCAGACCACCTATCACCATGAAGGACTTCGGGGTGAGTCGAGGAGCGCGCTCGCAGATCGCCCATGCCGACGCGAGCGCCCCCAGCGTGAAAGCACTGATCATGAAGAAGACTTGGCTCCCGCCCGGATGGAACAGGGCCAGGTAGGCGCCGATGCCCGAGACGAGCGCCCCGGCGAGCAGGATCTGACCGGGGTCGGCGCTGCGCCAGCGCGGAATGATGAGGAGGATTCCCCAGGCTCGCGCCAGCACAGCGACCACCCAGATCGCGGTGACGACGGCCACCGCGATGAGGGTGGCGCCGGAGGGGAACGCGTCGATCTGCACGTCAGTGTGTGCGGCGACCTGTTGGCGCATGACAAACAGAGGTGAGAGCGCGATCCCGCCGCTCTGGCGTCCGTACACCGTCATCACGGACAGGACGAACGAACCGGTGAGTGCGAGGCCAGCGACGAGCACCCGGCTCGCGAGGGCGCAATCCCGCCGAAGGAGCGCGACCACCAGGACGAAGCCGGCCCCGCCCATGAAGACCGGAAGCTCGGACGACTTGGCGAGCGCAAGGGCGAGAAAGAGCGGAACTCCCAGCAACCACAGCTGTCGGGTGGAGCCCACCTGTCGGCGGAGGTAGTCGATGATGACCCCCGCGGCCGGAATGGCGAACAGGGCGGCGATGGTCTGGCTCGGGCTGGTCCACGAGTAGACCTGGGTCAGTGGTGCGAAGGGACGTGAGGTCGCTGCGCCCACGAGCTCGCCGATGCCATAGATGAACAAGGCAGCCAGAGGCCCCGCCCAGAGATGTCCGCTGATCCTCGATCCGCAGGCCGCGACGATGACCACGCCGGCCAGCAGGATCACCGGCACCCACAGCTGGAACAAGATCGTGGACAGCTCGATCCCGGTCATGCGTGAGGCCACGGCCATGTCGGCGTGGGCCAACCAGTGGTAGTAGAGAGGTTCGCCGGCCACCTGCGGGACAGTGGGCGGCATGGCGTGCTTCGCCTCGGCCGCCACGCTCAGGTGGAACGTCAGGTCGTTGTCATAGTTGTGCACGAGGCCCGGTTCGGGTGGACTCCAGCGCAGGAAGTCGCCGCGGAGCCACCCCAGTGCGACGAGACAGATGGCAGCGACCGACGCCGACCAGGCAAGTGGGGTGGAGTCCAGGTCGACCGACAAGACTCGGCGGCGGGCGGCTGGCCACGCGGCGACAACCACGACCACGACGAGGGGGAGTATCCAGTAGGAGAGTCCCAGCCTCAGGAACAACCACCAGACCGGTATCTGCACAAGTGTTCCCACGGCAAATCCGACGGCCAGATCGTCGATGCCCGTCCGTCGGCCGCTGCGGACGAGTCGGCTCAGCAGCACTCCGGGAAGCAGGACGGCCACGATGATCCGCACCGCATACAGGCCGATGTCGCCGTATGACACTCCACCGCGGTGCGCGACGACGACCATGGCCACGATGACGACGGCGGCGGGGAGGCTTCGAACGATGGGGGAGCCGGCGATCGCTCGGGGAGGCTTCGACACCGGGTCATTGAATCAGACGACAGATGCCCCGGTCGTGGCTGTCGTCAGGTGTTCGAGCAGCTCGGCCTTGAACGCCCGCGCCGCCAGCGGCAGTGCCTCCGAGCTGCGGTGCGCGAGGGCGATGACGCGGTCGAGCGGTGGGTTCTCGAGCTGCGTCGTGCGGATCCCCGGGCGGGTGGCCAGCACCATGCTCGGCACCACGGCATGCCCAAGGCCGGCCTCGACGAACCGCAGCACCGCACTCATCTCGCCGCCCTCGACCGCGAAGCGCGGCTCGAACCCGGCAGCCTCGCAGGCGCGGAGGGTGACGTTGCGGAGGTCGTAGCCCTCCCGGAACATCACCAGGGGCAGGTCGCGCAGACCGCTGACGTCCATGCGGTCAGGCATGTCGGCGGCGACCGGACTGGCGAGCACGAGGCGCTCACGAAGCACAGGAGTGGTCTCGATGTCGGGGTCGCTGTTGTGCAGCGGGACGATCAGCAGCGCGACGTCGAGCCGCCCGTACGCCAAGTCGCGAGTCAACAGCCGCGAACCGGCCTCCTGCACCTCCAGGTCTATGTCGGGGTGGGCCGCGTGGAACCGGGTGAGGGCCGCGGGCAGAAGTCCGTCGCACAACGAGGGCGTTGCGCCGAGGCGAACGCGGCCGCGTCGCAGGCTGGCCACCTCGTGCACCGTGCGCTCGGCGCTCTCGACGTCGATCAGGATGCGTTGAGCGTGGGGGAGGAGGGCCTCGCCAGCGCTCGTGAGCTCGATGGCCCCGCGGTTTCGCACGAAGAGGGGCGTGCCCAGAGAGTTCTCGAGCACGCGGATCTGCTTGGAGAGGCTGGGCTGGGAGATGCCGGTCATCTCGGCGGCACGAGTGAAGTGGCGGGTGCGGGCGACCGCCACGAAGTAGGTGAGCTGCTGGATCTGCACCTCCTCATCATCCCATAGCCAACGGCTATGAACCCTGCCCTCACTATGACTTAGCGCATATCGTCGATCCGACCTACTGTTGACAAGTGGCCACTACCCAATTGTCCAAGCGAACGTCGGCGCGCTCGTCGACCGTCGTTCTGAAGTACGCGATGGCGGTGTCGGGGCTCATCATGGTGGGCTACCTGGTGCTCCACATGTACGGCAACCTCAAGGCCTTTGCGGGTCCCAGCGCGTTCAACGAGTACGCACACCACCTCCGGACGATCGGCACGCCGATCCTGCCCGAGAAGGGGCTGCTCTGGATCGTTCGGGTCGTCCTGCTGGCGGCCGTCCTCCTGCACGCCTACGCGGCTGCGACTCTGTGGCGGCGCAACAAGAAGGCGGCCGGCTACGTCGGTGCCAAGCGCTACCAGACCAAGCAGGGCAAGTCCGGCGTCCAGCGCAGCTACGCCTCGTTCACGATGCGGTGGGGCGGTGTGACGATCGCGCTGTTCATCGTGTTCCACATCCTGAACCTGACGACCAACACCATTCATCCCGGTGGGGCCGCCGACACCGCGTACGGCAAGCTGCACAACAGCTTTGAGCACTGGTGGGTGCTGCTGGCGTACACCGTGGCGATGATCGCTGTCGGCTTCCACCTGTGGCACGGGTTCTGGAGCGCCTTCACGACGCTGGGCCAGAACCGCAGCAGCACCCGCGTGGCCTCGCGGTGGAACACCGCAGCCATCGGCATCGCCGCCATCATCACGATCGGCTTCCTCGCGCCGCCGTTCTCCATCTACTTCTTCGGATTGGGAGGCTGACATGAGCATGTCGACCGAGGGCAACGTCTCCGAGCAGTTCCATGGCATGGGCAATGACATCCACGACGACAAGGCCCCGTCGGGCCCGATCGAGAAGCGGTGGGACGAACGCAAGTTCGGAGCCAAGCTCGTCAACCCCACCAACCGCCGCAAGCTCAGCGTCATCGTCGTCGGCACCGGCCTCGCCGGTGCCTCCGCAGCGGCCACCTTGGGCGAGGCGGGCTATCACGTCACGAGCTTCTGCTACCAGGAGAGCCCACGCCGCGCTCACTCCATCGCCGCGCAGGGCGGCATCAACGCTGCCAAGAATTACCGCAACGACGGTGACAGCATCTATCGGCTCTTCTACGACACGGTCAAGGGCGGCGACTTCCGCTCGCGCGAGTCCAACGTCTACCGGCTCGC
>NZ_JACMOM010000158.1 GCF_014378035.1 Aeromicrobium sp.
CCTCTTGGCCGACTGCGGACGACGACCCGGGCCCTTCTTTACACGACGTATAGATGACAACACAGCCTCCATTATTCGGTCTGTGTTGCGACGTTGACTAGAAACCACCACGGCAGAACTGCTCACTTTTCGAGCGTCACCAACAGGGGCCAAGCTCGACCGGCCAAACAGACGGTGATCAACTTCATTCCCCCAAGCACTTCGTGCAGGGAGGTGCCCCCACCAGTTGCCCAACCTGGTCAGGGATGGTTAGTGTCGCGTTCGTGATCGACGCGTTCAGTCGGCGGATCATCGGCTGGCGCGCAGCCAGGTCGATGACCACGCTGTTGGTGCTGGATGCGCTTGAGCACGCGATCTTCACCCGTCAGCAAGAAGGGATCACCGACCTGACCGGGCTGGTCAGCCACAGCGATGCCGGCAGCGTCTACACCTCGATCGCCTTCACCAGCAGGCTGATCGAGGCCGGCGTCGACCCTCGGTCGGATCAGTCGGCGACGCCTACGACAGTCAGTCTGTTCTTGCCGGTTCGATGCTTGTTCCGGAAGTTTATGACTGACCCGCATGGTGTCTTGGCGTTGATCTGTCGACCGTCCGACTGGGCATGCAGCAAGCGCTGCCGCCGGACGGGCGTGACCTAATAGGAGCCTGGAGCAGACTTTGACAGCGTCCCCGTGACAGTCCTGTCCACCCGCCGGCGACAGCGTGAGACCACGCCAACCGGCAAGGAGACAGCACACCATGACCACACTCGAAACAGTCAGATCCGGGCACGTCGTGATCGGCGTCGACACCCACAAGCACATCCACGTCGCCGCTGTGATGGACACGATCGGCGGGATCCTCGCGACGCTGACGATCCCGACCGACACCGGAGGGTTCGGGCAGTTGCTGGACTGGTCGTCCGGCTTCGGGAAGGTCCTCGCGTTCGGGATTGAGGGAACCGGGTCATACGGAGTCACACTGACGTCCTTCGTGCGGCGGCACGGCCACAAGGTGGTCGAGGCGGGCCGCCCAGACCGCCGCTCACGACGAGCGAACGGCAAGTCCGACACCCTCGACGCCGAGAACGCGGCCAGGTCCGTGCTCGCCGGGTTCGCCACCGCGACCCCGAAGACCGCAGACGGTGCGGCCGAGATGATCCGTCAGCTCAAAATTGCCCATGATTCCGCGGTCAGCGACCGGACCGCGGCGATGGTCACGATGAAGGCGATGCTCGTGCACGGCTCAGACGAGCTTCGTCGTGAGACGAACCGCAAGACCCAGATCATGCTCGCGCGCCACCTTGCCGCGCTTCGCCCACGGACCCTGGAGAGCCCCGACGATGCGCTGCGCCACTCGCTGCGATCGTTGGCCCGCCGCTGGCAGCAGCTCGACGCCGAAGCCAAGGAGACCTCAGCCATGATTGAGCAACTCGTCACCCTCACAGCCCCGCAGCTACTCGAGCAATTCGGCATCGGAGTCGACACCGCCGCAGAGATCCTCATCGTCGCTGGCGACAACCCCGAACGAATCCGCTCAGAGGCCGCCTTCGCCAAGCTCGCGGGCATCAGCCCCGTCCCAACCGGTTCAGGGATGACCAGCGGACGACACCGAATCAACCACGGCGGGCACCGACAACTCAACGCCGCGATCTACCGCACCGTCATCGTCCGCATGCGCTTCCACGAACCGACCATCGCCTACGTCGCCCGCAGAACCGCCGAGGGCAAGAGCAAACGCGAAATCATCCGCTGCCTCAAACGCTACGTCATCCGCGAGGTCTACCACCTCATCAAGGTCGACCCCAGAACCGGTGAAATCGCCAGTTGACAACTACAGGAGCGTCAACGCGCTCGCCGAGACCACCGTCGGATCATTCAAGAACGAACTGGTCCGCCGGCAAGGTCCTTGGCGCGGCATCGATCAAGTCGAGATCGAAACCCTGAACTGGGTCCACTGGTTCAACACCGGACGGCCCCACAAATACCTCGACGACCTCACCCCCGAAGCGGCCGAGCAGCTTCGCTACGATCACAAAAGAACACTGGCACCCGCCGGGTGACTCAGAACAACGAGTCTCCGGACACGCTGGGAGGTCTCAGTTCCTCGCCTCGGGCAAGGCCGGCTACATGACAGCGACCACGGTGTTCGCCGACGGCGGCATCATGCAGGGCAGCGTCGGTCTATAAGCCCCCGCCACCGCCTCTTCACATCTGGCGGTTCACACCTGGGAGGCGGTCGCCATCAGGACCGGGATGCGCATCTCAGCATCGGTCACCGAGCCGTGAAAGCCCGTCATCTTCAGCTCGACGGGGAACTCGCGCGAGGAGAACACCCCGAAGTCACCCAGCGACGCCACCACGACGTCACCGATGCGCTGGCGGACGTCAGGGACGATGGGTCCGAACCAGTCCTCGAGCCCCTCCTGCGTGCGTACGACGGCTCG
>NZ_JACMOM010000159.1 GCF_014378035.1 Aeromicrobium sp.
ACGTCGGTCAGCGAGGCATCGATCTTCTTGGACACGAGCCGCGGGTAGTTGCGCAGGGAACGGTTGCAGGCGGCCGAGTTGCCGTCGGTCTGGGCGAGGTCGGGACCCGCTGTGTAGGAGTCTCCGAGCGCCACGTACTGAGGGCCCGCGGCAGATGCGGCGTCATTCTTCACGGACGTGGCGGAACCGGACGAGCAGGCGGCACAGGCGAGCGCGAGGGCGAGTGCGAGAGCGACCCTGGGACGAGCAACGTGGGGACGAGCCATGTGCGGACGAGCCATGTGCGGATGAGTGATGATTCGATGCATCAAGGAACCGTAGACCCAGCGCGGGTCAGCGACGTGCTGTCCGTGACACGGCCGTCGGTCGACCACTGCCCACAGACTCACGGCTTCTTGGCGGAGGCCCAGCCCTGCGCCAGCAGGGCGACGCCCATGCCGGCGGAGCCGAGGTCCCGCACGCCCGCGGCGAGCACCTGGACGACGCCCGGCAGCCCCTCGGACACCGCTACCAGGATCACCCCCACGATCAACGTTGTTCCGGTCCAGCGCGGCAGCACCCCGGCCATGACAGCGGCGCCACCGAAGGCCGTGCCGGCCACCACCATGACCGCGCCGTGGATCAGGATCCACGGTCCGAAGTCGCCGACCAGTGCATCCCAGTCCGCGGCTCTGTCGACGAGCGCGATCGTGACCGTGCCGGTGAAGAAGATGTACGCATAGGCATAGCCCACTGCGCCCCACAGGCCGACCACACCGATCTGCGGCCGTTGCACCGCGTACAGACCGAGGACGAACAGCGGGATCGCCGCCTCGGCCAGATAGGTGAGCACCAGCTGCGGGCCGGAGAAGCCACCCCCGACAAGCTCCCACACGTCGGAGACGAAGTAGAGGACCGAGAAGCCCAGTGCCGACGCGCCGATCACGAGGTGCAGCCGGCTCCGCGTGAGCCGGTCGTCGACCACAGTGCTAGCCACGAGCGTCGACGTTCGTGCCGATCGTACGCAGCACGGCGCGCATGATGTAGGCCGCGAAAGGGCGGATCAACCACCAGTAGCGAAACATGTGCGCCCGGGACGACGCGTCGGTCGTCGCAGTGCGGCACTCGTACGTCAGCACCGAGCGACCGGGCCCGTCAGGTCGTACGAGCAGATCGCAGGCGATCTTGCCCCACCCGGGCACCGCGAAGGCCGCGAACTCACTGGCCGAAAGGTCCCGCCACCGGATGTCCGGCTCCCAGAACGTGCCGACAGCGCCGAACGCCACCTCACTCCCGGGGACCTCGCCCAGGATCGTCCATCCCGGCAGGGCCCCGGGGTCACAGGCAAGTCTCAGGGTCGCGGGTGTGTCGACCGTACGCCCGAGCAGCCGGCTCGGCATCGTGCGGAGCGTCATCAGGGCCGTCACGAGCCCAGCATCGGTGCGCATGAAGTCGAAGTTCTTCGCGGCGTCGAAGACGACCTGCGGGTCGGCGTCGATGACGAGGTGCTCGGTGATCACGACGTCGTAGACCGGCAGGTGCGTGTCGAGGAGACCACGCGCTGCGGTGTGAGCCTGTGCCGAGGCAGGTCCGGAGGTGGCTGTGGTCTGTGTGTCGGTCATCGGTGTGCCAGCCCGTCTGAGGTGTGGGGAGCGCCGGAGAGCGGCGCCTGCGCGAGATGTCCAGTCCACCCCGTGCCGCGGCAGCCCGATAGTGGCCGTCCGCCTGTGACGTGAGGTCGTTGGGCCCTGTTGCGCCGGCATGGGACGTCAGCCGCCTGGCGACGGATCGGTTTTGGGAGATGGCAGGACCTTTGCCACTGCCGAGGCTGGCGCGACGATGACACGCTCCGGTCAAGGACGGCCCGACCATGGCGAGGAGCTGCACATGCCCCACACGACACCCATTCCCGACCGGACGCTCGGACGACACGAGCTCGAGCTGATCGACGCCTACTGGCGTGCCGCGAACTACCTCTCGGTGGGCCAGATCTACCTGATGGACAACCCGCTGCTGCGGGAGCCGCTGCTGGCCGAGCACGTCAAGCCGAGGCTGCTGGGCCACTGGGGCACGACCCCCGGCCTCAACCTTCTCTACGCCCACATGAACCGCGTGATCACCGCCCGCGACCTGAACGTGCTGTACGTCGCCGGGCCGGGACACGGCGGTCCTGGCCTGGTGGCGAACGCCTACCTCGACGGGACCTACTCCGAGGTCTACCCGTCCGTCGCGCAGGACGAGGACGGCATCCGGGCGCTGTTCCGGCAGTTCTCCTTCCCCGGCGGCATCCCCAGCCACGTGGCACCGGAGACGCCCGGCTCGATCCACGAGGGGGGCGAGCTGGGCTACGCGCTCGTGCACGCGTATGGCGCGGCCTTCGACAACCCAGATCTGCTGGTGATGTGCGTGATCGGTGACGGCGAGGCCGAGACGGGCCCGCTCGCCGCGAGCTGGCACTCCAACAAGTTCCTCAACCCGGTGACCGATGGTGCTGTGCTGCCGGTGCTGCACCTGAACGGCTACAAGATCGCCAACCCGACCGTGCTGTCGCGCATCCCCCAGCAGGAGCTCGAGTCGCTGCTGCGTGGCTATGGTCACGATCCGATCTTCGTCATCGGCGACGATCCCGCCGACGTCCACGAGCAGCTGGCCACCGCACTGGACCGGGCGGCCGACCAGATCGCCGCGATCCAGATCGAGGCGCGCGACGGCATCGCCGGTGAGCGGCCCTGCTGGCCGATGATCGTTTTGCGGACGCCCAAGGGGTGGACCGGGCCCAAGATCGTCGACGGCCTCGCGGTCGAAGGCACCTGGCGGTCGCACCAGGTGCCGCTCTCGGAGACACGCAGCAACCCGGAGCACCGCGCACTCCTCGAGCAGTGGATGCGCAGCTATCGTCCCGAAGAGCTCTTCGACGACGACGGCCGCCTCGTCCCCGAGCTGCAGGGCCTCGCACCCGTCGCGAGCCGGCGCATGAGCGCCAACCCCCACGCCAACGGCGGCCTGCTTGAGCGAGACCTGGTGATGCCCGACTTCCGCGACCACGCGGTCGCGGTCGAGCGTCCGGCCTCCGGCCACAGCGAGGCCACACGGGTGCTCGGCAACCTCCTCGCCGGCGTGATGACCCGCAATCCCGACCGGTTCCGTGTCATGGGACCGGATGAGACCGCGTCCAACCGGCTCTCGGGAGTCTTCGAGGCGACCGATCGTGCGTGGGACGCGATCACCGTGCCGGGCGACGACCACCTCGCACCCGACGGCCGGGTCATGGAGGTGCTGTCGGAACACCTGTGCCAAGGATGGCTCGAGGGCTACCTGCTGACGGGGCGACACGGCATCTTCAACTGCTACGAGGCCTTCATCCACATCATCGACTCGATGTTCAACCAGCACGCGAAGTGGCTCAAGTCGACCCGCCGGATCCCGTGGCGCGCCCCCATCCCCTCTCTCAACTACCTGCTCTCCTCGCACGTCTGGCGGCAGGACAACAACGGCTTCTCGCACCAGGACCCGGGCTTCCTCGACCACGTGATCAACAAGAAGGCCGAGGTGGTCCGGGTCTATCTGCCGCCGGACACCAACACGCTCCTCTCTGTCACCGATCACTGCCTGCGGAGCCACGACTACGTCAACGTCATCATCGCCGGCAAGCAGCCTGCGTTGACCTACCTGACGATCGACGAGGCCATCGCGCACTGCACCCGCGGTCTCGGCATCTGGCCGTGGGCCAGCAACGAGGGCGACGAACCCGACGTGGTCATCGCATGCTGCGGCGACATTCCAACGCTCGAGGCGGCCGCGG
>NZ_JACMOM010000160.1 GCF_014378035.1 Aeromicrobium sp.
ACCGTCCGGTCACTGTGCGGCTGCTGGATGCTCCCATGCACGAGTTCCTGCCGCACACGCTCGAGGACGCCGAGAGCGAGGAGGAGTACGCCCAGGCCCTGGGCTTTCGTGAGTCCAATCCGATGCTCGGGCTGCGCGGAGTCCGTCTCGCGATGCTGCGCGAGGGGCTCTACCCCGCGCAGGTCGACGCGCTGTTCCGCGCCTGGATCGCGGCCTGCGCGCAGGACCGGCGACCTCAGCTAGAAATCATGGTTCCGCTCGTCTCGATCCCCGAGGAGCTCGGGATCACTGCACAGATGATCCGGCAAGTCCACCACGATGTGACCGCCGAGACCGGGGTCAACGTGCCGTTCACGATCGGCGCGATGGTCGAGACACCACGCGCAGCGTTGATGGCGGACAAACTCGTGCGGTGGGCGGAGTTTCTCTCCTTCGGCACCAACGACCTGACCCAGTTGACCTACGGGTTTTCGCGAGACGATGTCGAGGGTCGGATGCTGGGCCGCTACGTCGAGCGTGGCCTGCTCACCGCCAGCCCCTTCGCCGAGCTCGACCCCTATGGAGTTGGCGCCTTGATGCGGTTGGCGGTCGAACGGGCCCGCTCAGTGCGTCCCGGAGTCAAACTCGGCATCTGTGGCGAGCATGGGGGAGACCCGGCCTCAATCGCCCAGTGCGAGGAACTCGGGCTCGATTACGTCTCGTGTTCGCCGCACCGCGTCCCGATCGCTCGCCTGGCCGCAGCCCAGGCCCGCCCACTCCAGGAGGCCTCTCGATGATGGAGCTCGCCGACAAACAAGAGCTCGCTGATCTCCGGGCCACCGTGAACGAGCTCTGCGGGGACGCCGGCGACCTGGCCCCCGCGCGCGCCATGGAAACGGCAGGTGTGGACCACGACCCGGAACTCTGGGACATGCTGGGGCGCCAGATGGGCCTGGCCTGCCTCGGCCTGCCCGAGCAGGTGGGCGGGCTCGGTGGCCTGGCCGAGATCGTAACGGTGTCCGGAGCGCTTGGCGCGACGCTCGCCCCGGTGCCATTTTGGTCCAGTACGGTCTTGGCAGGTCAGATCCTGGCCGCGCTAGACCCGCTGCCGGTGGATGTGCTTACCGAACTGGCCGAAGGTGAGGTGGGGGCGGCCGTCGTCGCCGACCCGGATGGTCGCTGGGACCCAGACCGGGTCCCGGTGCACGCACACGCGGACGGGGATGGTTGGCGGGTGACGGGTCGCAGTCATTTCGTGGCGGGGGCCGGCTCGGCACAGCACCTGGTTGTGGCTGCGCAAGGAACCGACGGTGTTGATCTTTTCTTGGTGTCGCCCAACGATCCAGCTGTCACAGTGCTTCCCCAGCTGAGCCTCGACTTCACCCGTCCCCTCGCCTCAGTCGAGCTGAGTGGTGCAGCTACCCGGCGGTTGAGCTTCGGGGGCGCCGGTGCGATCGCTGTCCAGCGTGGCGTCGACGTCGCCTTGATCGCACTGGCTGCCGAACAAGCGACGGGAGCCCAGCGCTGCCTGGATATGACGGTGAGTTACGCCAAGTTGCGCCACCAGTTCTCGCGGTCGATCGGCAGCTTTCAGGCCGTTAAGCACCGGTTGGTAGATCTGCTCGTGCAGGTGGAATTCGCACACTCCGCCGTCGACCGAGCGTTAGCGTCGGACAACGATCCTGCAGCCTTTAGTGAGGCGGCGGCGGTCGCGGCGGCCTGGTGTGCCGATGCCTATCGCGACGTGTGCGCCGAAACCATCCAGCTGCACGGTGGGATTGGCTTCACCTGGGAGCACGACGCTCACCTGTTCTTCCGCCGTGCCCATGCAGATGCGGTGCTGCTCGGTGACGGCGCATTCCACCGCGAACGCATCGCCTCGCTCCTGTCATGGTGAGGCGCGCCGACGGGGTTGAGTAACACGGCAAAATGTCAAGTTTGAAAAGACCTCAGAAAGTGTGGACGTCGCACTGGATGGGCAGCACACTGTGACAGGTGTCACGGAACCCGCCGAAGGGTTCACTTGCTTAGTTGCCCGGTCCGCTCTGGCCCATCAAGGGAGATATTCATGCGTAGGACAAAGGCGATTGCGAGCGGGCTTACCGCCCTTGCGTTGCTTCTAACCAGTTGCGGAGGCTCCGGCACGGAGTCGACAGCCATAGCCGACGAGTCCGGCATCGCCGCAGCCGAAGAGTATCTAGCATCGGTCTCTGGTAACCCCGACGGGATCGGGATCGACATCCCCCTGTCGAAGACACCTGAGACCGGCAAATACATCATTCTCCTCCTTACCGGCGAACCCGTTGCCAAGGCGAAGTCGGACGCCATGGCGGCAGCCGCCGACGCCCTTGGCTGGAGGTACGAGACGATTGCAGTCGGCGCCACCGCCGAGGGGCCGCAGCAGGCCATGCAGTCGGCGATCGCCAAGAACCCGGATGGCATCCACTTCAGCGGCTTCCCGAGCGCTGCCTTCGGCGGCGCGATCGCCGCGGCCGAGGAAGCCGGCATCCCGCTGCTCGCCGACTCAATCACCGAGGACAAGTCCGGACCAATTATCAGTACCGCTCTGGACAACGGCACCCAGGTGGCCAACTGGGGCAAGATGGTTGCCGCCCAGTTCATCGTGGACAGCAAGGGTGTCGGTCAGGGCGCGACCTTCACAATGTCGGAGTACCCCAACCTCGTTGTTTGGCAGGAGTCCCTAGCCGAGACGGTCGCGGAATGGTGTCCCGCGTGCGAGCTCACAGCGGTTGCGACCCCCGCGTCGGACATCGGCACCAAGATGCCTGGCTCGGTGGTGAGCACCGTTCAGAGGGACACGGGAATCGAGTACGCCATGTCCAGCATCGGCGACCAGACGCTGGGCCTCGCGCCGGCGCTTCAGGCCGCTGGCCTGAGTGAGACCAATGTCCTCGGCGAGACCCCGTCCGAGGCCAACATCGAAGCGATCAGGGCCGGCACCGAAAACGGCTGGACCGGGTTTCCGACGATCATTCTCGGTTGGCGAGTTATGGACATGTGGGCGCGCTACTTCAACGGTGACGACCTCGCCGAGGCCGAGAAGGCCCTGCTCCCGCTGCAGATGATCACCCAGGACAACCTCGACGACGTCTCACTGACCGAAGAGGGCAACTACTACGTCGGCTTCGCGGACTACGCGGACCAGTTCAAGGCCCTCTGGAAGGTCAGCTGACCCCTGACCCGGTGGCGCACCCGGCGACGGGTGCCGCCGATTGATTCTCCCCGAGCTACCTGCTCGAGGCACGAACAGAGCAGGGAGTAGACATGTTGAAGGGATTGACGGGTAAGACGGCCTTGGTCACCGGCGCTGCTGCCGGAATCGGTGCGGCCACCTGCCGCCGACTGCACAGCGAGGGCGTCAACGTGGTTGCGGAGGACCGCGGTGGGGGCGGACTCGTCGCGCTTGCCGCGAACCTTGGTGACCGCATCGTGACAGTGGTCGGCGACGTCAGCGCCGCCGCCGATACCGAGCGCTTCTTCGATACAGCCGTCGAGCACTTCGGCTCGATCGACCTGTTCCACGCCAACGCCGGGATCGATCCCGGCGTCGTGCTGTTGGCCGACCTCGACATGGCGGACTTTGACCGCATCTTCGCGGTGAACGTCCGCGGTGCTTTCCTCGGCGCCCGAGCCGCCGTACGACGCATGTCAACGCAACCGGGCCGTGGCAACATCGTGTTCACCTCCTCCGTCGCCGGGCTCAAGGGCGACGCGGGCGTCGCGGTGGACGTCGCGAGCAAGCACGCGGTCAACGGCTTGGCCAAGTCGATGGCCAAGGAGATCGGCCACCTCGGCATCCGCGTCAACGTCGTGTGCCCAGGACCCACCCAGACCTCGATGATGGACCGGCTCGAGGTGGGGATAGGCAACCTCGGCGGCGCCGACGCCGAGGGCGTGCGCGTGGCGCTCGCCACCGTGATCCCGCTCGGCCGCTACGCCGAAGCCGAGGAGATCGCCGCCACCGTCGCTTGGCTGCTCAGCGACGAGGTGCCCTACATGCACGGCGAGATTGTCACCGTCGGCGGCGGGCTCTACCCCTGATCCAAGCGGGTCGGGACTCTGAAGAACAACGCAGAAACGGACGGCTGATGACGCACGCTCCTCGAACGCTACTTGAGATTTATCGGGTCATGTTTCTGGCTCAGGCTTGGGAACGGGCGCTTCTGCGGCTCATGGACGAGAACCTGGCCCCTGCGCTTTACCACCCTGGGCGTGGTTCCGAGGGCACCGAGGTCGCCGCGACCATGGCGCTCGAGGACTCGGACTACCTGTTGTATGACCATCGGGGTGTCGCCCACATCGTGGCCAAGGGCGTCGATCTGGCCGCGATGTTCGGCGACTTCATCGGCAATGATCTCGGCACAACTCGGGGTATGGGAGCGGGAATCGTGCACATCGTCGACCCGAGCTTGGGGGTGATTGGCCAGTCCGGCACGCTCGGGGGCAACCAAGTGATCGCCGCCGGCGCCGCGCTGTCGTCGAAGCTGCGAAAAAGCGGGCAGGTCACGATGTGCTTCTTCGGCGACGGTGCTGCCAACCGCGGAACGTTTCACGAGGCCGCCAACGTCGCGGGCGCCTGGAAACTTCCTCTTGTTTTTGTGATCCAGAACAACGGCTGGGCGGTGTCCGTCCCTGTTGAGCACTCCACCGGCGGGCGCTTCGTCGATCGCGCCATCGGCTACGGGATGCCAGGGGTTCAAGTCGACGGCGCCGACCCGATGGCCGTCTATGAAGCGGCCACCACAGCGGTTAATCGCGCACGCAACGGTGAGGGTGCAACGATCATCGAGGCAAAGACCGTGCGCCTGCAAGGGCACTACTTCGGCGATCCTGACGGGTATCGGGACAAGGCTTTGCGCGCCGAGGCCGCGCACGGCGACCCGATCGTCCTGACCCGAGCACAGCTGCTCAGTCAGGGAACGCCCGAGGCCGAGATCGACGACGTCGAGCGGGCCGCACTGGCCGAGGTCGACGCGGCGAGAGCCAAGGCACTTACCGGCAAAGCCCCAGGACCCGAGCGCATCTTCGAGGACATCTACGCATGAGTACACGGACATTGACGTACGCACAGGCCATCAACGAAGCGATGTCGGAGGAGATGGAGCGGGACGAGCGGGTCTTCATCATGGGCGAGGACGTCGGCGCGATGGGCGGGGTCTTCGGCGTGACCAAGGGTCTGCAGAAGCAGTTTGGCAACGAGCGGGTCATAGACACTCCGATCTCGGAGATGTTCATCGTCGGTGGCGCTGTCGGGGCCGCGCTGACGGGCATGCGCCCGATCGCCGAACTGCAGTTCGCCGACTTCATCCACAACGCCTCCGATGAAACGCTGCACAAGATGGCGAAGTGGCGCTACATGCACGGGGGCAAACTGACGGTGCCGATGGTGCTGCGACTCCCCGAAGGCGCCACCGGCGGCTCAGGCGCAGAGCACTCGCAGTGCCCCGAGGCAGAACTCCTCCCACATGCGGGCATCTACATCGTCATTCCTTCTAATCCGGCGGACGCCAAGGGTCTGCTCAAGAGCGCGATCCGGGACGACAACCCGGTCGCGTTCTTCGAGCACAAGATGCTGTACGCGACGTCCGGCGAGGTCCCCGAAGAAGAGGTGCTGATACCCCTGGGCGAGGCCAACGTCTGCCGCAAGGGCAGCGATGTCACGGTGGTGTCCTGGGGCCGGATGGTGTCACTCGCCATGGAGGCGGCGGAATCTGCTGCGTCCCAGGGCATCAGTGTCGAGGTGATCGATACCCGTGGGCTGCGACCTCTTGATACCGACGCCATTCTGGCCTCGGTTGCCAAGACGGGCAGGCTGATCATCACGCATGAGGCGCCGCTGTCCGGCGGTGCCGCAGGCGAGATCGCGGCGATCGTTGCCGAACACGGGCTGGACTTTCTCGCTGCGCCGATCCGACGGGTGTGCGGTACGGATACGCCGATGCCGCAGAACCCGGCGTTGGAGCGGTTCGCCCTGCCCACTACGGCCGCTTTGCTAGACGCGATCACCGCACAGCTCGCCTAGATCTGCAGCGCTCCATGGATCAGGTGGCGTCGCGTCACCTCCCAACGACAGTGAGGACTTATCGTGCACCTGCTCCACCTTCCCCGTCTTGGACAGACAATGCAGGTCGGGGCGATCACGTGCTGGCTGACCGATCCCGGCACGTCCTACGAGATAGACGCCGAGCTGTATGAGGTCGAGACGGAAAAGAACGTCGTCGAGATCGTCGCGAAGCTTCCCGGAACTATCCTTCGCGTCATCGCACCGACCGGCTCCGAACTGCCCGTCGGTGCCCTTCTCGCCGTGGTCGCCGATCCCGGTGAGGATCCGGACGAGAGCGCCATTGAGGCTCTCATCGCCGCCGATCTGGCCGAGATTGCGGCGACGGCGCAGGGCGATGACGCTGCCGCTGGCCCGTTGGTTCCCGCGGCCGCCCCGGATGCCACGACACCCGCCTTTGGCGCAGCGGACCGGGCGATCAGGGTGATCCCCAAGGCCCGGGCGATGGCAACCGCGGCGGACCTGGATCTGGCGACCGTGACCGGCACCGGCGCGGCTGGCTCGATTACCGTGGCCGACGTGGAGGCCGCGCTCGCCTCGGGATCAACCAGTTCCACAGTCGATACCTCGGTGGCAGAACGCCGTCCTCTCACCAGCGTCGCGCGCGCCATGGCCTCCGTCCTCACCGCAAGTTGGCGTGACGTTCCTCAGTTCGTGCAGCAGGTCCACATCGACGCGACCCAGATGAGAATAATCCGCTCCGAGCTGGCCAGCCACGGAGTCCGCGTCTCGTTCACCGACATCCTTATCACTGCCGTCGCCACAGCCGCGCGCGAGGTACCTGAGGCCAACGCTCAGTTCACGCCCGATGCCATTCACATCATGGCCGACGTCAACGTGACCGTCGCAGTGGACACCGACGCCGGACTGCTGGTACCGGTCATCGCGCAGGCCGATCAGCTGGACGTGGTGGGCGTGAGCGTGCGGCTGCGCGAGCTTTCCGAACGGGCTCGAGCTCGACGCCTCGCCCCGGCCGACACTGCCGGAGGCACGATCACCGTCTCCAACCTCGGCGCAGCCGGAATCGAGACTGGAATTCCCCTGGTGGCGTCTCCCCAGGCCACGATCGTCTTCGCCGGTGCCATCATCGACAGTGCTGTCGTCGTCGACGGCGCCGTCCAGATCCGGCCGCTGATGGGTCTCGCGATCGGCTACGACCACCGCGTCCTCGATGGCGCGACCGCCGCCCGCTTCACCTCCGCCCTGAAGCGACGGCTGGAGACGGGTGCGTGAGCTATCAGCGCCCCCGATGCGTCAGGCTGAGGTGAGACACCTCCACTGAGTTCCTTCCCTTGCACGGGGTGAGAAGCGAGAGGAGCACGATGACGACGGCTGGTGTGGTCAGCAGCCGTAACGATGATGGGGTCATGGGACCCCGGGCTAATCGATCGAAACGGCGTAGCTTCACTGGCGAGCACCAAGCCGGAATTCTGGCTGAGTATGACGCCGCCGACCGCGTCGAACGCGGGGCGATCCTGCGCCGCGAGAGCCTGCACTCCTCGCACATCATCGAGTGGCGCAAGGCAGCCGCGGCCGGACCCGAACCCGCACTCGTTCGTGCGCCGCGGCCGACGCCGCCGAACGGGCTGTCCGGCACCGAGCGCCAACGGGTGCTGGGCGTGTTGACCGAGCCGCGGTTCGCGGACAAGGCCGTCGCGCAGACCTGGGCGACCCTGCTCGACGAGGGACCTACCTGTGCTCGATGTCCACCATGCACAGGGTTCTGCGCGCCAACAGCCTCGCTGGCGAACGTCGTCGTCAGGCCAGCCACCCGCCACGGAAGAAGCTCGAACCGCTCGCCACGAAGCCAGGTCAGGTCTGGAGCTGGGACATCAAATGCCGACGTCGGCATTTGATGTCCCCGACGAACTTGACCCCGAGACGCTCAGCGGTGAAGTCGCGGCCGACCAGGTCCGGCATGTCCTTCGCCGCCTTCTCGTCAGCCTCGGTGGTCACTCGGAACGGTCGCGGCTGACACGCGATCAGGCCATCAGCACGCATGATCTGACGCACCAGCTCCGGTGAGCACTCAGTGCCCTCCTCGGCCAGATTGGCATGGGTCCGGCGGTACCCGTAGGTCCCGTCCGAGGCGACGAAGAAGTGCCTGCCTACGGGCCGCTGTGGCCGATTGGGGCCGGCTCAGCCAGTGGCAGAACCCCGAGTCGAGACGCTCAACCAGGCGCACATCTTGACCTCCTTGATCGTCTTGGAAGTCGAGATCTCCTGACCCAGCTCGTCCTTAAACTGCTGGCTGAACCGTCTATGTGATGCAGTCACTGCGGATCTCATTTCGCGTAGATCCCTCACTTTAGGAGGGACCACTGTCCGAGATCACCGAGACAGCCCACACGTCGACGTTGGATGCCCGCACTCACGTTCGTAGACCGCGGTTCGACCTTGCCAGTCTGATCCGCTCGATCTCCGGGATGATCACCCCTGCGCGGGCTAGCTCCAGGGCGTCCATGACCTCAGGACGAGTGCCCAGAGCTGCACCGCGAACTGTCCGAGACACTGACGCCGATGACGATTGTGGTCGTGCCGGTGCAAGCGCTCCAGAAACCGCCGGATCGCGTGAAAGGGCATCAACGCGTCCAGGAACGGCGCAGCGGTCACATAAGTCCAGATCGCCGAGCGGGACGAGCTAACGGATCTGGACCACGAGCGGGTACTCGGCCATGCCACCGTCCGGGCCCAGACCAGGACCGGCGAAGGGATCCAATTCGCCCTCAGGCAAATGTTTCGGCTCCCAGCTGGCATCGGCGGCAGGCGCCGCGCATCCTAGGAGCCGTATACGGCCTGCATAGACGTCCTAGAAGCGCCCTTCTAGGGACTTGCGCAGTCGGCGCGGATCGGGAAAGACATTGAGGTGTCACCGCGACCCGCGCCGGATACGGGATGGATCAGAGCAGGCCGATGCCCACGAAACTGCCCACGTCGACGAGGCTCTTGCCGTCGAACTCGTAGAACGTCGCATCGGTGTGACAGATCGCCGGGAACGACGCAACGGGCGGCCCTGCGCAGGTGTATGGCGTCGACAGCCAGTTGTGCTGTTCCTTGGCTGCCTGCATGAAGGAGATGATCGACTCCGACGTCAGTTTGTCGACCCCGATCTCGTTTGACAGCTCCCAGAGGTTCATCGTCGACTGGAAGCCGAGCAGGGTGAAGGCGTCGACCTTGGACTCGTCCTGACCGGCGTACTTCGCGTGCGCGTAAAGGAACTGCTTCATTTCATCGCCTACCGGTGACTGCTGCATTTGCTGGGTCTCGCCGGTGAAGTACATGCCCTTTGCAGCAGCGGCGTTCTGACTGAACAGCTCAGGGACGATGCAGGAGCCCGTACCGACGGCAGGGATCTTGCTCCCCGCACCCTGCAAAGCCTTGATCACCTTGGTGCAGTCCTGCGGGCCTACGAGCATCACGATCGCGTCGGGCTCCTTCGAAACCGCCTGCTGCGCCTGAGTCGCGAAGTCGGCTGTACCTGCTGGCGCAGCGATGAAGGAGCTGGCGACGCCGAGCTTCTCCAACGGACCCTCGATGAAGGTCTCATACGAATCGACGCCCGACGGGGAGTCCGTGCCGATGCTAACAACGCTCTCAGCGTCGAGCGTCTCCTTGAGGAATCGCGGCACCGCCGGCACCTGGACCGGTGACGCACCGACGCTGTAGAAGGCATTCAGAGAGGTGTACTCCTTCGCCTGGATGGGTGCCCCGAACGTCAACGGGATCTCGGCGCTCTCGTAGATCGGGACTGACGTGGGAGCGCCGAGATCCACACCGGTCATGACTGACAGGACCTCCTCGCCGATGAGCTTGTTGGCGCAGGACTGCGACTTCTCTGGAGTGCCGTCGGTGAGGCACTCTTCGATCTCCATCGGCCGACCGCCGATACCGCCGAGCTCGTTGTTTATGTATGCCTGAGCCACCTTGGTGCCGACGCCGGCCTGGGCGAAGTCACCGGTGGCAGCGCCCACCTGGTTCGCGAAGCCGAACTTGACCCCGTCTCCGGCCGCTTTCTTCAGAGCAGCTCCGTTGTAGCCGGCCGACCCGCTGCTACCGCTGGACTCGTTGTCGCTGGAACAGGCAGTCAATGCAGTCGAAGTCGCGAGCGCAACCAACCACACCGCCCATTTACGTGCTCGGAAACCATACATGGTGCCTCCTTGTTGGTGGACCGAACGGTCCGTGGGTTGCCGGGTGGGCGGGGTGCCTGGGCCCGTCAATTCTTAGAGTGCGGCTTCGCCGAGGTACTGCGACTCCAGCAGCTCGCGGCGCGTCGCGAGTTCCTTGGCGGAGCCGGTAAGGACGACGTCACCGTGTGACAGAACGACGGCCCGGTCGGCGACACTGAGTGCCATCTGGATGTGCTGCTCGACGATGACGACGGCCAGGCCGAGATCGTCGGCAACGGTGCGGAGGATGGGGAGCAGTCGTTGCACGATGACAGGAGCCAGACCCAGGCTCATCTCGTCGACCAGCAAGACTTTGGGGTTGCTGGCCATGGCCCTTGCCAGGGCCAGCATCTGCTGCTCGCCGCCGGAGAGTTGACCGGCCCGGCGCCCGAGCAACGGTTCGAGCGCGGGAAGGTAGGAAATCGCGGAGTCAATCGCCTTCTGCCGATCACCGCGGATGGCGAGCAGCAGGTTCTCCCTTACCGTGAGGTCGAAGAAGAGCGCCCTCTCTTCGGGCACGAGGGCGACGCCGTTGCGTGCCGCCGCCCACGGTCGCTTGGCGTTGACGGCGCGGCCCAGCACGGTGACCTCACCGCTCTGCGCCGGCAGCAGGCCGGCGATGGTGAGCAGGGTTGTTGTCTTGCCCGCGCCGTTAGGGCCGAGCAGCGCCACCACCTCTCCGGCTGCGACAGTGAGGTCGAGGTTGCGCACAACCGTGGTGGGGCCGTAGCCCGCGTGCATACCGCGTACCTTCACGGCCACTGCCTGCCGTGCCTTCGACACGCCCGTAGGGGTGGTCATGCGGTGGCTCCTCCGATCGAGGGTACGGACGGGACCACGGACTCCGGCGGCATCCCGACATCGGGTTCAGCGTCCGCGCCTAGATAGGCAGCTACCACCGCAGGATTGGCCCTGATCTCATCGGGGGTCCCCTCGGCGATGACGCGGCCGAAGTCGAGCACGTAGACGCGGTCGCAGATACCGAGCACCAACTCCATGTCGTGATCGATCAGCAGTATCGAGGCGCCGCCGTCCACCCTGGCACGCAATTGTCGGCCGAGGGCCTGGCTCTCGACGCTGTCGAGACCCGCTGCGGGTTCGTCCAAAAGGAGCAGGTCCGGCTTACGCACCAGCACCCGGGCGATCCCGACCAGTTTGCGGTGTCCATGGGACAACTCCGGGGGGTAGAGCCCGGCAAAAGCGGTCAGGCCGAGGGAGGCCAGAGTGTCATCAAGTAGGGCGCCGTCGACCGCCTTGCGCCCGGGTCGCACCACGTCGGCGGGCGGCTCCCACCAACGAGGGTCTGAGGCCGCCACCCGGCAGTTGTCGCGTACGGACAGATCGTCGAACAGTTCCAGAGACTGGAATGTTCGGATCATGCCGAGTCGCGTTCTTCGGTGCGCTGGCATCGAGGTTACGTTGTGCCCGTCGAAGATCACGCGACCCGACGTTGCAGGCGTGAAGCCAGCAAGGCAGTCGATCATGGTCGTCTTGCCGGCACCGTTCGGCCCGATCAGGCCGACTAAGCTGCCCCGCTCCACCCGCAGCCGGGCCTCACTCAGGGCGGCCAGACCCCCGTAACGAACGGTCAAGCCATCCAGCTCAAGCAGGGACATCGACGCTACCTCCCTGCGATCGACGAGGAGGCGACGGGTTGTTTGCGCCTGGCCAGGTTGGCCCGCACCTGATCCCGCGCGATGGCCAAGCCGCCGGTGATTCCGTCCTGGTTGAGCACGGCCGTCAAGATTAGTCCGATGCCTGCGACGATCTGCACGTAGCGGCCAAAGCCGAAGGCGTTGTCC
>NZ_JACMOM010000161.1 GCF_014378035.1 Aeromicrobium sp.
AGGTCCGTTGATGCGCCCTCGAAGTCTCGACGGACCAACGGCGCGGACCGCTCCAACCAGTCGTATCCCGCCGGTCGCCCGGAGGCGGTCGCCCCAACCTGCTCGTAGGTGAAGGGTGCCGCTCGCAGCATCGCGGTCGGCTGCGCCGGAAGTTCGCCTACTGCCATGGGGACATCATCGAGGACCGGCGCCCGCACGTCGGCATGTGAGGGCAGATCACCCGCGCCCGTAGGCGCTGGGTGGCGCGGCTTCGATCATGGCCGTAGCTAAGGACCCCCAGTGCGTACGAGCGGGAGGTCTCCTACGTCGGGGGTGTTGCGACCCCCACCACGTGTACGGGGTACCGGCACAAGGTGTTGCCCTGAACCCGGCCGGCCGCGAACTTCCCCACCCACACCTGTCGTTTGAGCGGCATGCTGTTCGTCGTAAAGGTGGAGCGGACGCAGAGTCCGCCGCGGCGGTAAGGAGCAGCCATGACCGGGTACCTCATCTTCTTCAACCAGCAGTGGGTCGGCGACCACGACGAGGAGTGGTTCCGCGGTCGCGGACCAACATCACGGGCGGTCGTCGAGGACATGAAGGCCGAGGGTGTGCTGGTGTTCGCCGGCGGGCTCGTGGAGGAGCTCGACCAGGCGTTCAGCGCTGACGACACCAGCGGCACGCTGACCTTCGCCGACGGGCCCTTTGCTGAGTCCAAGGAGTGGCTGGGTGGGTTCACGGTCATCGACGTGGAGACTGAGGAGCAGGCCCGCTACTGGGGCGGGCGGGTCGCGGAGGGATGCGGCTGGCCGCAGGAGATCCGCCCGATCATGGGCGGCTCAATGCGAGGCTGATGCCGGGTCGGCACTGCCCGTGTCCCCGGGGTGCGACCCGACGGGTGGCGACGGCATAAGCCACATCTCCGAGGCGGCGATAAGACGCAATACCCCGAGGCGAAGCGTGCTCGGGGGCGGGCCGACCACCGGCGGCTGAGTGTCGTGGGGTCGGTGTCCGCGCCTGCCGATCGGGTGCTGTGGGCGACGTAGTCAGTCGAGGCGGAGTACAGGTTCCCACCCCCTCGCTGCGGCTAACGGTCGGCTCAGTCCAGCGGGGCGTCGACCCAGCCGACAAACCGGCTGCCAATGCCCAGGATTTCCTCACGGTGGTTGCCGCGGAGCGGACGCGGTAGGTCGGAGTGCTGATGGGAGTCGCAACTGACGTACGTGAACGTCGGCCACCACTTCTTCGGCCGGGCTTTCTCCGCAAACCCGCAGACATTGCACACCAGATCGACCCAAACCAGCTTCTTGCCGGTCCGGTTGGCACGGGACTGGACCAGCCACGGCGGCGGGCTGCCCTCGATCTCACCCAGTTGTGCTTCGGTGAGCTTCGTGGGCAGGCCGTGCCGGGTGGCCATCTCTAGGGGGATGTTCAAGCGTTGGGCAGCGTCGCGTCGGGTGAGCATCGCGCTCAACGATAGTCGGTGCCGCTTGCAGGATATTTCTCGGAGTTGCTACACGTAGACAGGTCTGGGTTGCTGCGCGACGATCGACCGCCGAGGCTGGGATGAACCGCTTGCCGCATACGACCGCGACTGACAGACGTATGCAAAGTTCTACCTCAAACACCTCGCCGAGTGTCGCCCGTTGCGACGAGCGGCCGACTCCTGAGCCACAGAAGTTCGACACGTGGCTCAAAACGCACGACGTCAGGAAGTCTTGACCCAAGATGCCGCGCGCACCTCAGATTCGGGGGACCGACATGATGGCTGTGCTCCGAGGGCCACAAAGGCGGCGGCTCGTTCAACGTCGAGCGTGTAGGACATTCTGCGAGTGACGCCCCAAGATCTGGTCCCTCTTGCTCGTGACGTCCAACGCTCGCCATACCGATGGCCCGCGCCCCCCGACGCTGCCAGCACTCAAATTGCCGGAGCCGGTACCTGTGCGGGAAAGCACGCATTGCTCGCTCGCAATTTGCTCGCGGCGGGGCTGGAAGCGGCACCGCTTCTGGTCGTCGGACGCCTGGCTCCACAGCTGTGGCCTGATCTGGCCCGCGCTGCCGGTGACCTCGTCGAGGTCCACGAATGCTTGACGGTGCTCACGCCGTGGGTAGGGCCCCTCACGGTCGACGTCACCTGGCACCCATCAGCAGTTGAGGCGGGACTCCCGGGACTGACTCAAGACTGGGATGGATGTCGCGACATCGAAGTCGCCACCTCCACCGGTCGCGAGCAGAACCCGCGTCGCATCCAGGAAATCCTCGATCTCCACCCTCGTTTGCGGTTCGTGCTTATCGGCGAATCCGGGACGGATCCTCCCGATCTACATCCGCGAGGTCCGGCGCGACCTGGGCGATGGTCGGGTGGAGGAGGTCTCAGACACCTGACCGAGGACGTGCCCCTCGTGCTCTCGGCCAACACCGACGCGTACACCGGCACGCGGTCGCACTCGGCCTCCTCTGAGAGTCATCCGGGGCTGGGGTCGGCAGAGCGTTGGGCCGTACGTGGCGATGACGCGGCGACGCACCAGCTGGTGCCGGGGCGCTCGGGAGGTGGCGAGAGCGTGGTGAGCGGGATCCCGCTCACCACGCGCCCATCGATCAGCTCAGAACTCCGACATCTTGTCCCAGCCGTCGCGGTCCGCGGCGTCGATGTAGAGGATGTCGGGGCGCTCGGCGATGTACTGCTTCGCGTCGCCGTCGACCCCTTGCTGGAAGTGTTCCGAGTTGACGTGCGCCTCGCCGGCCGCGGCGTCGTCGAAGGCCTCGATCGTCAGGATCGTGTCGGGGTCGTCGACGCTGCGGTAGTGCTCGTACCACTTGTTGCCCGGCTCGGCGCGGGTCGCGTCGGTGTAGGCCTGGCTCGCCGCGAGGTAGGCGTCCGCGGTGCCGGGCTTGAGCTTCTTCTTGACGGTGATGTAGATCAAGGCTCTCCTCGTTCGGGTGGGGGTGGCGCCGTCACCCGCCTGGATCTCCGGTGGGCGACACGCTTGGTTCACTCTCCCACGGTCAGCAGGTCGTCACCTGGACGGCATCGCACGCCAGCTCACCCGTCTCGCCAAACCCCAACTTCTCCAGGACCCGCCGCGCCGCGCGGTTCCAGCCCGTACACGTGCCCACAGCGTCCCCATCGGTCACCCACACGCTGCGCGTACGCATCTGCTTTCGGCACGTCCGCTCCTACTTGCTGAACGCGTCATCCGCCGGCCCTTGGACTCGCGTCATACCACCGCAAGTAGTCCTTCCTCTGCGCGGCCATTGCGCTTATCTGGGGCGGTAGGCGTCGCGCCTGTGCTCGATTCTGAGGACCACGACTTCCCGCTCGACCTCGTTGATCCGGTACAGCACTCGATAGGTGCCTCGGCGAGCGGCGAAGATACCCGCCAGGTCGCCGCGCAGCTGTTTGCCGACTCGCTGAGGATTCTCGACCAGGGCGCCGATCAGAAACTCGATGACAGCCGCCGCCACACTCTCGGGCAGGCCAGAACGGATAGCCCGGGTCGCCGGAGGGGTCAGCACCAGCTCGTAGACACTGTCGCTCACGACCGCAAAGCGCGCACGGCCTCGGCGCCGCGAACGACGTCACCGGCGGCATAGGACGCGTCTGCCTCGCGGATGTCGGCCAGCGCGCGGGGATCGCTGAGGACCGCGAGCGTCTCTTCCAGCTCCTCCAAGTCGGCTGGGCTGATGATCACGGCCACGGGCCGCCCGTTGCGCGTCACGGTGACGCGCTCGTGCTCGTGTTCGACGCGGTCGACGACGTCACTGAAGTGGTTACGCACATCGCGCAGAGGCTCAACAGACATGGACACAATTGTGGCGCCTGTCG
>NZ_JACMOM010000162.1 GCF_014378035.1 Aeromicrobium sp.
AGCTCATCGGCGCCTCGATCGAGGCGATCGAGAAGGGCGAGAACCGGGAGTCCTTCAAGCGGGTCGTTGCGACGCTGCCGCCGGAGTGGGGTGCGGAGTCGGCCGAGTCGGTCATCTGCCACACGATGCAGGAGTGCTTCGACGGTGTGGAGGGCCTCGGCGGCTACCCCGTCGTGGTGCGCCCCTCGTTCACGATGGGCGGCTCGGGCTCCGGAATCGCCTACGACGAGTCCGATCTGCAGCGCATCGCGGGCTCCGGTCTCGCGCTCAGCCCGACCACCGAGGTGCTCCTGGAGGAGTCGATCATCGGCTGGAAGGAGTACGAGCTCGAGGTCATGCGCGACACCGCCGACAACGTCGTGATCGTCTGCTCGATCGAGAACCTCGACCCGATGGGCGTCCACACCGGCGACTCGATCACCGTGGCGCCGGCCATGACGCTGACCGACGTCGAGTACCAGCGCCTCCGCGACATCTCGATCGGCATCATCCGCGAGGTCGGCGTCGACACCGGCGGCTGCAACATCCAGTTCGCCGTCAATCCCGCCAACGGCCGCATCATCGTCATTGAGATGAACCCCCGCGTGTCGCGGTCGTCGGCCCTGGCCTCGAAGGCCACCGGCTTCCCGATCGCCAAGATCGCTGCGAAGGTCGCGATCGGTTACACGCTGGACGAGATCCCCAACGACATCACGCAGGTCACACCGGCCTCGTTCGAGCCGACCCTCGACTACGTCGTCGTCAAGGTGCCGCGCTTCGCCTTCGAGAAGTTCCCCCAGGCCGACGCGACTCTCACGACTCACATGAAGTCGGTCGGTGAGGCCATGGCCATCGGTCGCAACTTCACCGAGGCGCTGCAGAAGGCACTGCGCTCTCTCGAGCGTCCTGACGCGGTGTTCGACTGGCACAAGGAATGGGTCGAGCTCGACAAGGATGCTCTGCTCGAGCAGATCAAGGTGCCCCACGACGGACGGCTCAAGAAGGTCATGGACGCGCTTCGCGCCGACGCCACCCCTGAGGAGATCTTCGACGCCACCCGGATCGACCCGTGGTTCATCGACCAGCTGGCGCTGATCAACGAGATCGCCCTCGAGCTCACCGGAGCGACCGAGCTCTCGCCGGTGCTGATGCGACGTGCCAAGCGGCACGGCTTCTCGGACTCGCAGATCGGCAAGATCCGCGGGCTCCCCGCGGACGTCGTGAGGGGAGTGCGCCACGCGCTCGGCATCCGCCCGGTCTACAAGACCGTCGACACGTGTGCCGCCGAGTTCGCCGCTACGACGCCGTACCACTACTCGTCCTACGACGAGGAGACCGAGGTGGAGCCCCGCACCAAGCCTGCCGTGCTGATCCTGGGCAGCGGCCCCAACCGCATCGGCCAGGGCATCGAGTTCGACTACTCGTGCGTGCACGCCGCGATGGCACTCTCGGAGGTGGGCTACGAGACGATCATGGTCAACTGCAACCCCGAGACCGTCTCGACCGACTACGACACCTCCGACCGTCTCTACATCGACCCGCTGACGCTGGAGGACGTCCTCGAGATCGTGCATGCCGAACGACTCGCGGGCCCCGTCGTCGGCGTCATCGTCCAGCTCGGCGGGCAGACCCCGCTGGGCCTCGCGGCGGGTCTGGAGGCGGCGGGTGTGCCGATCGTGGGCACGCCGCCAGCCGCCATCCACCTCGCGGAGGAGCGCGGCGCATTCGGCAAGGTGCTCGCCGACGCCAACCTGCCGGCTCCCAAGCACGGCATGGCAACGACGTTCACCAACGCCAAGCACATCGCCGACGAGATCGGCTATCCCGTGCTGGTGCGCCCGTCCTACGTGCTGGGCGGCCGCGGCATGGAGATCGTCTACGACGAGGGCACCCTCAAGGACTACATCGACCGGGCCACCGAGATCTCGCCGGAGCGACCCGTGCTGGTCGACCGGTTCCTCGACGACGCCATCGAGATCGACGTCGACGCGCTCTACGACGGCACTGAGCTGTTCGTCGGCGGTGTCATGGAGCACATCGAGGAGGCTGGCGTGCACTGGGGCGACTCGGCCTGCGCACTGCCGCCGATCACCTTCGGAGACGTCGAGATACAGCGCATCCGCGAGTCGACCGAGGCGATCGCCAAGGGCGTCGGTGTGCATGGGTTGATCAACATCCAGTTCGCTCTCTCCTCGGACATCCTCTATGTCATCGAGGCCAATCCGCGCGCTTCCCGCACGGTGCCGTTCGTCTCCAAGGCCACGGCAACTCCGTTGGCCAAGGCCGCCGCGCGCATCATGCTGGGGGAGTCGATCGCCGAGCTGCGCACCGCCGGCGTGCTGCCGGCCACCGGCGACGGAGGACACCTGCCGGACAACGCGCCGATCGCGGTCAAGGAGGCGGTCATGCCGTTCAACCGCTTCCGGACGTACGAGGGTCGCTACGTCGACACCTTGCTGGGGCCGGAGATGCGTTCGACCGGCGAGGTCATGGGCATGGACCACGCCTTCGGCACGGCGTTCGCGAAGTCGCAGGCCGGCGCCCAGAACGGCCTGCCCACCTCGGGCAAGGTGTTCGTCTCGGTCGCCAACCGCGACAAGAGGCACATGGTGTTCCCGGTCAAGCGCCTCGCTGACCTCGGCTTCGAGATCCTGGCCACCAGCGGCACCGCGGTCGTGCTCAAGCGCAATGGCGTCGACGCCACGGTCATCCGCAAGCTCAACGAGGAACCACTCGCCGGCCAGGAGCGGTCGACGATCGTCGACAAGATCCACGCCCAGGACGTCCAGCTGATCATCAACACGCCGCACGGCATCACGTCGGGCGGGAGTCCCCGCATCGACGGCTACGAGATTCGCACCGCGGCCGTCGCCGAAGGTATCCCGTGCATCACCACGGTGCAGGGTCTCGCCGCGGCGGTGCAGGGCATCGAGGCTCTCATCGAGGGCCGCATCGGGGTCACGTCGCTGCAGGAATGGGGTCGCATCGTCACCGAGGGACGCCCCGTGGTGGCACCATGAGCTTCGGCTCGCGGGCGCACGTGGCGATGGCCGCCTACGGTCCGGCGTGCGTCGGCATCGATCCGCACGCCTCACTGCTCGCTGACTGGGGCCTCCCCGACAACGTGGAGGGGCTCGACCGTTTCGCTTCCCTCTGCGTCGAGGCATTCGCGGGTCACGCCGCTTTCGTCAAGCCGCAGTCGGCATTCTTCGAGCGCTTCGGCGCCCGGGGTGTCGTCGTCCTCGAGCGAACCATTCAGGACCTGCGCCACACCGGGTCGCTCGTCATCCTCGACGTGAAGCGGGGCGACATCGGTTCGACCGCCGCCGCCTACGCCGACGCCTACCTCGACGAGGACGCCCCGATGGCCGCCGACGCGATCACCGTCAGCCCCTACCTCGGGTTCGGATCCCTCCAGTCCTTCTTCGACGTTGTCGACAAGAACGACGCCGGGGTGTTCGTCCTCGCCCTGACCTCGAACAAGGGGGGTCCGGAGGTGCAGCAGGCACTGCTGCGACGCGGGCCGGCCGCGGGCGACGGAGGGGCCGACCAGACCGTCGCCGGCGGCATCCTCACCCAGCTCGCCACGCTCAACGCCGGATCATCGCCGATGGGATCGTTCGGCGCGGTGGTCGGTGCCACGCTTGGCGACGTCGCCGAGGACCTCGACATCAACGGGCCACTGCTCGTGCCCGGGTTCGGCGCGCAGGGAGGCACCGCCGACGACATCCGACGGCTTTTCGGCGCCGTCATGGACACCGTGATCCCGTCGACGTCGCGCGCCGTGCTCTCGACCGGACCCGATGTGCAGGCGCTGCGCGATTCTGTCGCTCGGGTCAACGCCGAACTTGTAGGGTCTTAGCAGTCAGGAAAGCCACTTGCCGAGGAGCACTGCATGAGACGTTTCGCCGCCACACTGGTCATGACGATTGTCGTGGCCACGGCGTTGTCGGCGTGCGGTGGTGGCAGTGCCTACTGCGACACGGTCAAGAAGGACAAGAATTCGCTCAACAACTTCGGCCAGACGCGCACCGATGCTGCCTACACGAAGTACGCCAAGGTCTTCTCCGACGTCGCCAAGGTGTCCCCGGCCGGTGTCAAGGACGACTGGACGGCCCTCGCTGACGCGACGAAGGGCATCATGGCGGCGCAGAAGGCGTCCGGCATCCCGCTGGAGCAGATGACGGACACCGCCAAGGTCAAGTCGCTCGGCGAGACCGACCTCGCCGCTCTCAACAAGGCTTACAAGACGTTCAACGCCACGACGGCACAGCGCACCGCCGTCGTGAAGAATGTCCTGCAGCAGTGCGACATCAAGTTGAAATGATCTCCCCACCAGGCACAGAGAGGTGATTCCGTGGCACTCCCGATGCTGACACCGGAACAGCGCAAGGCCGCGCTCGAGAAGGCCGCTGCGGCTCGCCAGCTGCGTGCCGAGGTCAAGAACCGGCTCAAGAGCTCGCGCGCGACCCTCACCGAGGTCCTGCAGGAGTCGAAAGCCAACGAGGTCATCGCCAAGCTTCGGGTGGTCGACCTCCTCCAGGCCATGCCCGGGGTCGGCAAGGTTCGCGCGCAGGAGATCATGCACCGCATCGGCATCGCCGACAGCCGTCGCCTGCGGGGGCTCGGGGCCAACCAGGTCAAGGCGCTGATCGAAGAGTTCGCCCACAGATCAGACCGTTCTGGCCGTGGCTGAGGCCGGCGAGTCGCCCGTCTTGCCGGGGCGCTCCAGGCTCGTCGTCCTTGCGGGCCCGACGGCCGTCGGCAAGGGCACCGTCGCGGCCTGCGTGCGGCGTACCCATCCCGAGATCTGGATCTCGATCTCCGTCACGACCCGCAAGGCGCGGCCCGGCGAGATTGACGGCGTTCACTACCACTTCATCAGTGACGCCGCGTTCGACCGCATGATCGCTGACGACGGGTTGCTCGAGTGGGCTGTGGTGCATCAGGCCGCTCGCTACGGCACCCCCCGCGCGCCGGTGGAGGGGCGTCTCGCGTCTGGCACGCCGGCCCTCCTCGAGATCGACCTGCAGGGCGCGCGACAGGTTCGCCAGCGCATGCCGGAGGCCCTGATGTGCTTCCTGGCACCGCCCAGCTGGGACGAGCTTGAGCGCCGTCTCGTCGGTCGGGGCACAGAAGGCCCCGAGGAGAGGGAGCGACGGCTCGCAACCGCGCGAACCGAGCTCGAGGCCGAGCAGGAGTTCGATGTCACGATCGTGAACACCGATGTCGAGAATGCTTGCCAGGAATTGGTAGACTTGTTCAGATCCGGCACGAGCCGGGCGCATCCCCAACACTTTCTGTGAGGTCCTCTGTGTCCACGACACGCTCGGTCGCCATCGGCATCACCAACCCGCCGCTCGACGACCTGCTCGAGAAGGCGGACAGCAAGTACAAGCTCGTCCTCTACAGCGCCAAGCGTGCGCGGCAGATCAACGCCTACTACTCGCAGCTCGGCGAGGGCCTCCTCGAGTACGTCGGCCCGCTCCTCGAGACGGGTGTGCAGGAGAAGCCGCTGTCGATCGCGCTGCGCGAGATCAACGCCGACCTGCTCACCGTCGAGGACATCGACCCCGAAGAGACCGACAAGGCCTGACCCCCGGTCCCGTGATGTGTCCTGCGAGGTGCTCCGCGTGAGGCAGGGTCTGCTGTGAGCGAGATCGTGCTCGGAGTCTCGGGTGGCATCGCCTCGTACAAGGCCGCCGAGCTGCTGCGTCTTTTCACCGAGTCCGGGCACAGCGTCCGGGTCGTTCCCACCGAGGCGTCACTGCACTTCGTCGGCAGCGCCACGTGGGAGGCCCTTTCCGGCAAGCCGGTTCAGACGGGCGTGTTCGAGCACGTCGACGAGGTGGCCCACGTCCGCATCGGCCGGTCTGCCGACCTCGTGCTCGTGGCGCCGGCCACGGCCAACATCCTTGCGAAAGCGGCCAACGGGCTCGCCGACGACCTCCTGACCACGACCCTGCTCACGGCGCGGTGCCCCGTGATGTTCGCTCCGGCGATGCACACGGAAATGTGGGACCACGCCGCCACACGCGCCAACGTCGAGACGTTGAGGACGCGTGGGCATGTCGTCCTCGAGCCGGCAGTAGGGCGACTCACGGGTGCCGACACCGGCAAGGGTCGGCTCCCGGCCCCGGCCCAGATCTACGCCGCCGCGGTCCAGCTTCTCGAAGGCCGTACCCACGACCTCACCGGCAGGCACGTCGTGATCTCGGCCGGTGGTACGCGCGAATTCCTCGACCCCGTGCGCTACCTGGGCAACCGGTCGTCCGGGCGCCAGGGCTACGCCCTTGCCGAGGCTGCGGTCTCGCGTGGGGCGCGAGTCACGCTGGTGTCTGCCAACGTCACGCTGCCTGATCCGGCCGGTGTCGATCTCGTGCGCGTCGTCAGCACCGGGCACCTGCGTCAGGAGGTGCTCGCCGCCTCAGCCGACGCCGACGCCGTGGTGATGGCCGCGGCCCCCGCCCATTTCCGACCGATCGATGTCGTCGACACCAAGATCAAGAAGACGCTCGATGGTACGGCGCCAGAGATCCGGCTGGTCGAGAATCCCGACATCCTCGCCGAGCTCGTCGCGGCCCGCGCCAGCAAGAAGCCGGTCATCGTCGGCTTCGCCGCCGAGACCGGCGATGCGCGTGCCAGCGTCATCGAGCATGCCCGGGCCAAGCTGGCACGCAAGGGCTGCGACCTGCTCGTGGTCAACGACGTCAGCGATGGCAAGGTGTTTGGACACGACGACAACGAGGCCGTGCTGCTGGGCGCAGACGGCACCATCGAAGAGTTTCCGTTCGGCCCCAAGAGCGACCTGGCCCACCTGGTCTGGGACGCAGTCGTCCACCGCATGGACTGAGCGAGACCACTGACACGTTCGCTCGTTATACTTCACAAGCCCCCAACTCAGGAGAAATAGTGAGCCGCTTCTTCACGTCCGAGTCTGTGACCGAAGGTCACCCGGACAAGATCGCCGACCAGATCAGCGACAGCGTCCTGGACGCCCTGCTCGCACAAGACCCCAAGAGCCGCGTCGCGTGCGAGACGTTCATCACGACCGGCCTCATCGTGGTCGGTGGCGAGGCCACGACCGAGGCCTATGCCGACATCGCCAAGATCGCTCGTGACCGTGTGCTCGAGATCGGCTACGACTCGTCCGTGAAGGGCTTCGACGGCGCCTCGTGCGGTGTCCAGATCACCCTCGACGCGCAGTCGCCAGACATCGCACAAGGCGTCAACACCGCCTTCGAGGGTCGCGCCGAGGGATCAGCCGACCCGCTCGACCTGCAGGGTGCCGGTGACCAGGGCCTGATGTTCGGATTCGCGGTTGACGAGACCCCCGAGCTCATGCCGCTGCCCATCACGATCGCGCACCGCCTGGCTGAGCAGCTCACCAAGGTCCGCAAGGACGGCACGCTGCCCTACCTCCGTCCCGACGGCAAGACTCAGGTCACGGTCGAGTACGACGACAACGACAAGCCGGTCCGCATCGACACCGTCGTGCTCTCCACGCAGCACGAGGACGGCATCGACCTCGAGACTCAGCTCGCCGCCGACATCAAGAAGCATGTCGTCGACGTCATCCTCGACACCTTCGACATCGATCACTCCGACTACCGCCTGCTGGTCAACCCGACCGGCAAGTTCGTCATCGGCGGCCCGATGGGCGACGTCGGTCTGACCGGCCGCAAGATCATCGTCGACACCTACGGCGGCTATGCCCGCCATGGTGGAGGTGCGTTCTCCGGCAAGGACCCGAGCAAGGTCGACCGCTCTGCGGCCTACGCCATGCGGTGGGTGGCCAAGCACATCGTCGCGGCCGGGCTGGCCACCAAGGTGGAGGTGCAGGTCGCCTACGCCATCGGCAAGGCGCACCCCGTCGGCTTCTACGTCGAGACCTTCGGCACCGAGACCGTCCCGGTCGACAAGATCCGCGCAGCCGTTCTGGAGGTCTTCGACCTGCGTCCGGCCGCGATCATCCGTGACCTCGACCTGCTGCGTCCGATCTACGCGGCCAGCGCTGCCTACGGCCACTTCGGTCGGGAGGACCAGGGGTTCACGTGGGAGACCACGGAGCGCGTCGACGCACTCAAGGCCGCAGCCTCCAAGTAGCTGTCCTGAGGGGCTGGTAGAAACAGCACAGTGACCAACGACGAGGGATCAGAGCAGCTTGCTCTGGTCCCTTCGTCATCCCCGCCCCGCGGGCGTCCGGCGCGGGCGAAGCCGGCTTTAGTGGCGGCGGCAGACCTGGCCGGGGCCCACCTCGGCGGCGCCTCGGGCCCGGCGGCCCCCCGGGCACCAGGTAAGCGACCAGCGGGTCGAGGGCCGCCAGGCCCGAGGCGACGACGGCGTGGGCCCCGGACAGGTCTGCCTCCGCCACTAAAGCCGGCTTCGCCCGCGCCGGATGCCCGCGGGGCGGG
>NZ_JACMOM010000163.1 GCF_014378035.1 Aeromicrobium sp.
CTGGTTGCGTTCCGCGCCTCCTCTGTCTGGTTGCGTTCCGCGCCTCCTCTGTCTGGTTGCGTTCCGCGCCTCCTCTGTCTGGTTGCGTTCCGCGCCTCCTCTGTCTGGTTGCGTTCCGCAACGTGTCATATGCTTGCATCATGCAATCAAGTCTTCTCGGCTCCGATGCCGTCACCGCGGAGGACGCCGTCGTTCAGCTGCTGATGGGGGTGGGAAGGCGGTTTCGTGCCCGCATCGACGGCGACGGCGTCGACCCGTCACAGGCAGCGCTGCTCTACACGCTTCGATGCCGCGGGGCGATGCGGCTGGGTGACCTCGCCGAAGCCATGCAGCTCGACGCGTCCACCGTCAGCCGCCACGTCCACCACCTTGGCGAACGCGGCTTCATCGACCGCGTCGCCGACCCGGAGGACGGCCGCGCGCGCATCATCGAACTGTCCGACGCCGGCGCCGCGAGCCTCAAGGCCTCCTTCGAGCAGCGTCGTGCGTTCATCACGGCCGCGCTCGATGAGTGGGACGACACCGACCGCGAACAGCTCCGCGACCAGCTCTCCCGCCTCACTGCCGCCCTCGGAGATCACCCATGACCGACACCACTCCCCGCACGTCGCCGGCCGTCGACGCCGAGGGCCCGACCTACCTCTCGCACCGTCAGATCCTGGTGATCCTCGGCGGCCTGATGACCGGCATGTTCCTCGCCGCACTCGACCAGAGCATCGTCGGCACCGCACTCCCCCGCATCACGTCGGACCTGCAGGGCCTCGACAAGCTCAGCTGGGTCGTCACCGCCTATCTGCTGACCTCCACCGCAGCCACCCCGCTCTGGGGCAAGATCTCCGACCTCTACGGACGTCGGCTGATCTTCCAGGCGGCGATCGTCACGTTCCTCGTCGGTTCGTTGCTGTGCGGGTTCTCGCAGAACATCGAGCAGCTGATCGGCTTCCGTGCCCTCCAGGGCGTGGGGGGGGGCGGCCTCATCGCCCTCGCACTCGCGACGCTCGGCGACGTCATACCGCCGCGCGAGCGCGGTAGGTACATGGGCTACATGGGTGCCGTCTTCGGCACCTCCAGCGTCCTCGGCCCGGTGCTCGGCGGATGGCTCGCTGACGGTCCGGGATGGCAGTGGATCTTCTGGCTCAACGTCCCGATCGGCGGCGTCGCGCTGGTCGTGACGTCGTACGCGCTCAAGCTCCCGCACACCCGTCGTGAGCACGTCATCGACTGGTGGGGCGCGGGCGTCCTGGTGTCCGGCGTCTCCTCCCTGCTGCTCTACACGGCGTGGGCCGGCCCCGAGCACGGCTGGCTCTCGGCCATGTCGCTGGCGCTGCTCGGCGGCGCACTCGCGTTGATCGCGACATTCATCGCGATCGAGCTCCGCGCCACGGAGCCGATCATCCCGATGGTGCTCTTCCGCAGCTCGATCTTCTCCACCACCAATGCGCTCGCGGTCGTGATGGGTGTCGCCATGTTCGGCGCGATCATCTTCGTGCCGCTCTACCTGCAGATCGTGATGGGCATGTCACCCACCAGGTCTGGCCTCGGCATGCTGCCGATGGTCGTCGGCATCTTCTCGGCCTCCATCCCGTCGGGCAACTGGGTGTCGAGGACCGGCCGTTACCGGCCGCTTCCGACCGTCAGCATGGTCATCGTCTTCGGAGCGCTGCTGCTGCTCTCGACACTGACTGCCGACAGCTCGTACTGGCAGGTCGGCGTCGGAATGTACCTCCTCGGGTTCGGCCTCGGTCTGACGATGCAGCTGCTCACCGTCATCGTGCAGAACTCGGTCGACGTCAAGCACATGGGAATCGCCACGAGCACCGTGACGTTCTTCCGCACCCTCGGTGGCGCCTTCGGTGCGGCCGTGTTCGGAGCGGTTCTCAACGCTCGGCTGGCCGACCACCTCGCCTCAGCGCTGGGCACCGGCGGTGGTGGCCCGAAGATCAACACCGAGAACGCCTCGGCCGTCCAGTCGCTGCCCGAACCGATCAGGTCGACCGTCATCGATGCCTTTTCTGCCTCGCTTCACGACGTGTTCCTGACAGCGCTTCCCGTGGTCGCGGTCGCCTTCGTGATCTCGTTGTTCATCAAGGAGATCCCCCTGCGCACCCGCGACACACCTGCACCCGCCGCGAAACCCGGCCCGGAGCGTCAGGCCGGCTAGACCCTGCCGCGGGCCGGAAACCGGTCGATGACGTCGTCGGTCACGCCGGCTCTGGCTCGGGCCCGGCCCCGACGTCGTCCTCGGGCTCACCCTGATAGTCCTTCGCCACCGAGACGAGGTGCCGCACGACGCCGTTGAGGCAGGCGGCGAGGGGCACCGCGATGAGCGCGCCGACCACGCCGGCCACCGTGACACCGGCCGCGATGGCGAAGATGATCGCCAGCGGGTGCACCGACACGAGCCGTCCCATCAGGAACGGCTGCAGCACGTGCGACTCGATCTGCTGCACGACCACGACGGCGATCAGCATGAACCCGGCGACCACCGGGCCCTGCGCCACGAGGGCAACGAGCACGGCGATCATGCCCGACAGCAGCGCGCCGATGATCGGGATGAAGGCGCCCAGGAACACGATCACACCGATCGCGAAGGTCAGCGGGACGCCGAGGACCCACGCCGCGAAGGCGACCCCGAGCGCGTCGGTGGCCGCGACGATGACGGTGGCGCGGACGAATGCCGTGAGCGATGCCCACGCGGTGTGCCCCGAGGTGTTGACCCGGTCGCGGGCGCCGCGGGGGAAGAGCGCGACGATCCAGGTCCAGATGCGCTCCCCTTCGTAGAGGAAGAAGAAGACCGAGAACAGGGCGATGAAGAAACCGGCCAGGACGTGCGTCAGCGTGGTGCCCACTTCACTCACGCGGCTGAGCACCGAGGCGTCGCCCGAACCGATGGATTCCTTGGCCTTGTCGACCCAGTCCTGCACCTGGGCGTCGGTGAGGTTGAGCGGTCCCGTCTGAGCCCAGTTCTGGACTTGGGAGATGCCCTCGACGACGTTGGAGCGAAGATCGCTGACCTGGGTCGACAGCTGCTGACCGACGAGCGCAAGCATCCCGAAGAAGGCCGCCAACACCAGCACGACCACGATGAAGGTCGCGGCGAGGCGAGGCACCCTGTGCGCCGTGAGCCGGTCGACGGCACTGACCGTGAGCGCGGTGACGAGCACGGCGATGGCCACGGGCACCGTGATCTCGGAGAAGTAGCGCAGGAGGTACAGACCGATGCCCCCCGCGACCGCGATGATGGTGAGCCGCCACGCCCACTGGGTGGCGATCTCGATACCGATCGGGACCTGATATCTCTGGCTCACGGCTCACGCTCCTCTCGCGCCAGACTATCCGGCGTTTCCCGGCCCCCGCCGTATCAGGAAGCCGTGTCCTCGCACCTGGACCACATCGCTGTGATCACGCACGTCGGCCGGAACAATCACCGCGCGACAAAGGTTGAACGAGACGGGCCCATGTGCGTCACCATCCCGGTTTCGTCACGACGGTCACCTGGCCTGAATCGGCCGATTACGTAGACTTGTCCAGAGAGGTGGAACCATGATCTTCAACCGCAACAAGAGTGAGATCCCGGGTGCGGAAAGCGCCCTTCCCGGCCGTGAGGGCAGGCCGTTCCAGGTCGGCGGCACCCACCTGACTCTGGGCAACCCCGTCGAGACGCAGGCCCCCGAGGGCTACGGCATCGCCGTCTTCGGGCTCGGCTGCTTCTGGGGCGAGGAGAAGACGTTCTGGGAGGTTGCGGGCGTGTGGTCGACGTCGGTCGGTTATGCCGGCGGGACGACGCCCAACCCGACCTACGACGAGGTGTGCACCGGCCGGACCGGCCATGCCGAGGTCGTCCGGGTCATCTTCGACCCGGCCGCCGTCACGTACCAGCAGCTGCTCGAGGTCTTCTGGGAGAATCACAACCCCACGCAGGGCATGCGGCAGGGCAACGACCGTGGCTCCCAGTACCGCTCGATCATCCTCACCACGACGCCCGAGCAGCAGGAGCAGGCCGACGCGTCCCGCGTGGCCTACCAGGTCAAGATGACCGCAGCGGGCTACGGCGAGATCACGACGGGAATCGTGCCGCTCGACTCGTACTACTACGCCGAGGAGCTCCACCAGCAGTACCTGGTCAAGAACCCCTACGGCTACTGCCCGCTGCATGCGACGGGCATCTCCTATGCCTGACGCCGCGTCCGTCCGCTCGGGGCGCGTGTCGACGGACCGACAGATAGGTTGAAGGGATGCCGGGCAGCCGCGAGACCGACCTGAACGGCACCCCCCTCCCCGAGGGGTCGTCCGGGTGGATCCGCGTGCGGGGTGCCCGCGAGCACAACCTTCGCGAGGTCGATGTCGACCTCCCGCGCGACTGCTTCGTGGTCTTCACGGGCGTCTCGGGCTCGGGCAAGTCATCGCTCGCCTTCGGCACCGTCTTCGCCGAGTCGCAGCGGCGCTACTTTGAGTCCGTGGCGCCGTACGCGCGCCGACTCATGGCGCAGGTCGGCGCACCTGACATCGACACGATCGACGGCCTTCCGCCAGCGGTCGCGCTGCAGCAGGCTCGCGGCGCCGCGAGCTCTCGCTCGTCCTTGGGCACGCTGAGCTCGTTGTCGGACGTGCTGCGTCTGCTCTACAGCCGCGCGGGCACCTACCCTGATGGCGCCGAGCACCTTCCGGCGTCGGCGTTCTCGCCCAACACTGCGATCGGCGCGTGCCCCACGTGCCACGGCAGCGGCGTCGCTCGCAGCACCACCGAGGCCCTGCTCGTGCCCGACCCGGACCTCACGATCGATGACGGAGCGATCGGAGTCTGGGCCAACCGCGCGTGGGTGGGCCTGAACGTACGCCGGATGGTCACCAAGCTCGGCATCGACATCCACGCGCCGTGGCGCACTCTTTCCCAGGCTGATCGTGACTGGCTGCTGTTCACCGACGAGGAGCCGCGGATGCTCCTGCAGGGCAACAAGCAGGGCGAGGCCAGTGCCTACCACGGCCACTGGTCCTCGGCGGAGAAGTACCTCATGCGCAACCTCGCCAAGACCCAGTCGGCGACCCAGCGCGACAAGCTCGAGGCTTTCCTCGCGGAGGGTCCCTGCCCGACGTGCCACGGAAAGCGCCTACGGCCGTCCGCCCTCGCAGTCAGGTTCGCCGGCGTCGACATCGCCGAGCTGGCCGCGATGCCACTGTCGGAGGTCTGCGCCCTGCTCGACACTGGCCTGGAGCAGCAGGCCCTCGGCACCGACCGCCACGGCGCGGCGGCATCGTCGGCGGCCCGTTCGCTCGTCAAGGACTTCGGCGCGCGCGTCGAAGCCATCATCAGCCTCGGGCTCGGCTACCTCTCGATGGACCGCTCCAGCACGGCCCTCTCCCCCGGCGAGCTCCAGCGCGTGCGCCTCGCCGGCCAGCTGCGGGCCGGGCTGTTCGGCGTCCTGTACGTGCTCGACGAGCCGTCAGCCGGCCTGCACCCGGCCGACTCGGAGGCGCTCTACACGGCGCTGCGTGAGCTCGTCGCCAACGGAAACTCGTTGTTCGTCGTCGAGCACGACCTCGCAATCGCCCGGCACGCCGACTGGGTCGTCGACGTCGGTCCGAGCGCGGGCGTGCTGGGCGGACACATCGTGCACAGCGGGCCACCCGATGCGCTGGCCGACGTCGAGGAGTCGGCCACGGCAGAGTTCATGTTCTCCCGCACCGAGCTGCCCCGTCTCGAGTCGCGCGAGCCCACCGGGTGGCGCGACCTCACCCACCTCTCGCTGCACAACCTCCAGGATGTGAGCGTGCGTCTGCCGACGGGCGTCATGACGGTCATCACGGGCGTCTCCGGGTCAGGCAAGTCCTCGCTGCTCACCGCGATGTCCGAGCAGCTCGAGAGCGACAACGAGGCATCGGACGACCCGGTGCGCATCATCTCGATCGACCAGCGTCCGATAGGTCGCTCACCGCGGTCGAACCTCGCGACCTACACCGGGCTGTTCGACCAGGTTCGACGCATCTTTGCCGCCACCGCGGAGGCCGAGAAGCGCGGCTGGGCGGCGGGCCGCTTCTCGTTCAACGTCGAGGCAGGACGCTGCCCCACCTGCCAGGGCGAGGGCTTCATCGCGATCGAGCTGGTCTTCCTGCCGACCAGTTATTCGTCGTGTCCCACCTGCCACGGATCGCGCTACAACCCCGAGACGCTCGAGGTGCACTATCGCGAGCGCGACGTCGGCCAGGTGCTCGCGATGACTGTCCTCGAGGCTTCTGAGTTCTTCGATGACGTGCCCGCTGTGCTCCGGGCCCTCACCACGTTGCTCGACGTGGGTCTCGGCTACCTCACGCTCGGCCAGCCCGCGACCGAGCTGTCCGGCGGTGAGGCGCAGCGCATCAAGCTCGCGACCGAGCTGCAACGCCCGCGCCGCGCGGGCACGATCTTCATCCTCGACGAGCCGACCGGTGGCCTGCACCCGGTCAACGTCCGCGATCTCGTACGCGTGCTGGGGCGCCTCACCGATGGCGGCGACACCGTCACCACGGTCGAGCACGACATGCAGGTGGTCGCGGCCGCCGACTGGGTCATCGAGCTGGGTCCCGGCGGTGGCGATCGTGGCGGCACGGTGATGGCCGCTGCGACGCCCGCCGACCTCCTCGACGTGGCGGAGAGCATCACGGCGCCGTACCTGCGGCGCGCTCTCGAGCGCTGACCGCCGGAAGGGTCACGCCGCCCAGGCACCTGCTGACCGGTCTGGACGGGTCATCGTCGTCTCCTCCAGAAACCTCTGCAGAAAATACCCGAGAGCCGAGCATCGCCGCCTTGCACACCGTCGTGTCACGAGCGCCCGCGAAACCTGATGCCCACACGGCCGATGGTCCTGCTCTTCTGTCGTTCGAGTGTCCTAACGTGACGGCATGGAACAACGACTCAGCCTGATCACGCTCGGCGTCGCCGACCTGGCCCTGGCGCGCCGCTTCTACGAGCAGGGGCTCGGTTGGAACAGGGGCAACACCGACGACGACGTGGCGTTCTACCAACTGAACGGACTGATCGTCGGCCTGTGGCCGCGAGTCGATCTTGCCGCCGACGCCCGGATGCCCGACACGGGCGCGAGCTTCAGCGGCATCACCCTGGCGTTCAACACCCGCAGCCACGCAGAGGTCGACGAGGTGCTTGCGCAGGCCGCGGCCGCTGGAGGCACCGTTCTCAAGCCGGCCGAGGAAGCCCCCTGGGGCGGATACTCCGGCTACTTCGCCGATGTGGACGGTCACCCCTGGGAGGTCGCCTGGAACCCGGGCTGGTCGATCGACGGGGCCGGACGGGTGTCGCTCGCACCAGCCTGAGCCGGCACACGCGGGGTGATCATGAGCTCGAAACCCTCGGGCATGAGCGTGAGTCGTTCGCTGATGGTCAGCTCGTAGTCCGGGTCACCGGCGATGTCGTACCGGTGCAGCACGCGCGCCAGCACCAGGATGGCCTCGTGCAGCGCGAACTGCCGCCCGATGCACGAGCGCTCGCCGGTGCCGAACGGTTTGTACGAGTGCGGCTGGCGCCCCCTCGCGTTCTCGGGCTCGAAGCGGTCGGGGTCGAACTGGTCGGCGTCGTCTCCCCACACCTCGGTGTCCCGATGCATCAGGGGCAACATCACGATGGCCCAGTCCTCCGGGCGCATGCGATAGGTCCCACCGATGACCGTCTCCTCACGCGGGCTGCGGGTGAACGCCGGCGCCGTCGGCCACAGCCGCAGGCCCTCGTCGAGCACGCGACGGAGGTAGCGGAACTTCGGCACCTGCTCGAAGGTCGGCTCGATGTCACGATCGGGGCCCAGGATCTCGTCGACCTCGGCCTGCGCCTTGGCCAGCACCACCGGGTCGCGCGACAGGTAGTGCAGCGCGAACGAGAGAGCACCCGACGTCGTCTCGTGGCCGGCCACCAGGAACGTCAGGATCTGGTGCCGGATGTTGAGGTCGTCGAGGCGCTCACCGGTCTCGGGATGCGGCGTGTGCAGCATGATCCCCAGGAGGTCGGACTCGTCGACCTCACCCGCCCGGCGTTCGGCGATGATGCCGTCGAGAAGCGAGTCGACGTAGGCCTGGTGGTGGGCGTTGCGCTTGTCGATCCGTTTGGCCATCAGCGCCGCTCCGGGCATCGAGTTGAGCGACCCCTTGCGCTGCCCGGCCTTGAGGGCAGCGATCATCGCGGGGATGAACGGGTGTGGCTCCGACCTGCTGAACGACCCGAAGTCGGTGCTGAACGCTGTGCGGCTGATGGTCTCCATCGTCAGCTTCGTCATGTCGGCGGAGACATCGACCGCCTCCGCGCCCGCGTCCCACGCGTCGAACAGCTCCTGGACCGTGGCGAGCATGACGGGGTGGTAGCGCTGCATCGCCGCCTTGGTGAAGGCAGGGCGCAGCAGGTCGTGTGCGAGCGCCCAGTTGGTGTCGTCGTTGTAAGCGGTGAACAACCCCTCGCCGGCGAACTCACGAAGGGCGACGAGTGCGGGCGACAGGGACTTTGCGAAACGCGACTCGTCGGCGAGCTCAGCTGCCAGGGCTGCGCCGGTGATGAAGACGAACTTCTGGTCGAAGATCTTGAGCTCGAAGATCGGTCCGAGACCCTTGGCGTGCTCCATTGCGCTCTGGAGGGGAGTGTCGGCACTCATGCCGAGCACGTCGCCCACCACCGGCCTGCGGCCGGCGGGGTGCGGGAAGGTTTGTCCTGACCAGTCGTTGCGCACGCTGACTCCTTGTTACACGGATCCTTATTGCACTGAAATTCAGTAATGTCAGGATAGCCCGCGTTGAACCGCTGTCAAGTAGTGTGTTGGACATGGCCACCCGCACCCGCCTCAGCCGAGAGGCCCGACAGGATCAGCTCCTCGACCTCGGCGCAGGCCTGTTCGCCGACCGCTCCTACGAGGACGTCCACATCGAGGAGCTGGCCGAGGTTGCCGGTGTCTCCCGCGGGCTGCTCTACCACTACTTCCCGAACAAGCGGGCGTTCTTTGCAGCCATGGTCCGTCGCGAGTCCGGCCGTATGTCCGAGCTGACGCTCACCGACCCGACCGTGCCCATCCTCGAGCAGCTCAACGGCGGCATCGAGTCGTACCTCGACTACTGCGACACGCACCGCATGGGCGTGCGGGCCGTTTTCCGCGGGGCCGCCTCGGCCGACCCCGAGGTGCAAGCCATCGTCGACGCCGACATCGCCGTGCAGCAGATGCGCATCATCGCCGCCGTCCAGCCGCACGGCGCCGCGACCGAGCTGCTGCAGATCGCCGTCCGCAGCTGGCTGAACTTCCTGCGCAGCGCGAGCCACGAATGGCTCGACTCGAGCGACATCAGCCGAGAGGAGATCCGCGATCTCTGCGCCAACGCGTTGGTCGCAACCCTCCTCGCGCTGCCCGAGTCGTCCCGACCGACCGCGCTGGCAGAGATCACCGACCAGCTCGGCTGAGGCCGGATCAGGGCTCGATCACAGTCCGCTTCGCCGGCTGAACGATGAGACTGCCCGCTGGTAGCCCGGCCCGGTCAGCCGCACGAACTTGTCGAGAATCCAGGCATCCGCACCGATGAGGACACGCGCCTTGTTCTTCTCGACACCCGCGAGGATGACCTCGGCGGCCTTCTCCGGAGTGGTCCGCGCCATCTTGTCGAACGAGCTGGCCAGCTTGTCGTGGTCGCGACCCTCGACCTGCTCGCCATTGCGGGCGATGTTCGTCTTGATGCCGCCGGGGTGGACACAGGTGACCTTGACCGGCCGCTTGTTGATGATCATCTCCTGCCGCAGCGACTCGGTGAACCCACGCACGGCGAACTTCGCGGCGTTGTAGGCACTCTGGGTGGGCACCGAGAAGAGACCGAAGACGCTCGAGATGTTGACGACGTGGCCGTCGCCGGAGGCGACGAGGTGCGGAAGGAAAGCCTTCGTACCGCTGACCACGCCCCAGAAGTCGACGTCCATGACGCGGTCGAGATCTTTGAAGGACATCTCTTCCACATTGCCCGTGAACGCGATCCCGGCATTGTTGAACACCAGGTTGACGACGCCGAAGTGCTCGGCCACGTCGTCGGCATACGCCAGCACGAGCTCGCGCTGGGACACGTCGAGATGGTCGGCCTTGACGTCTGCGCCGGCGGCCTTGACGAGAGCCTCCGTCTCGGCGAGCCCGTGGGTGTCGACGTCGCAGATCGCAAGCCTGGCACCGCGACGGGCGAGCTCGACGGACAGGGCTCGGCCGATGCCCGAGCCGGCCCCGGTGACGACGGCGACCTTGTTGGTGAAGTGGGTCATGAAGTCCTTTCACTTTCAGATACCGAGAGTATCTGAAAGTGAACCGTACCCGACGCGACCCCTCCCGCGCTAGCGGACGACTGGTTCTGCCGGCGCCGGACCGATGCCGGCGCCTTGATCGAACTGGGTGCGGTAGAGCTCGTCGTAGCGTCCGCCGACCGCGATCAGCTCGGCATGCGTGCCCTGCTCGACGACTCGGCCGTCCTCGATCACCAGGATCAGGTCGGCCGCCCGCACGGTCGCGAGCCGGTGGGCGATGACCACCGAGGTCCGACCCCGGAGCGCCACGGCGAGCGCCTCCTGGACGGCGGCCTCGGAGGTCGAGTCGAGGTGGGCTGTCGCCTCGTCGAGGATGACGACCCGGGGCTGCGACAGCAGGAGACGGGCGATGGTGAGCCGCTGGCGCTCCCCACCGGACAGCCGGTATCCACGCTCGCCGACCATCGTGTCGAGGCCCTCGACGAGCGACCCGACGAGGACGTCGAGACGTGCGTCACGGAGCGACTGCCAGAGCTCGTCGTCAGTGGCCTCGGGTCGTGCCAGCAGCAGGTTGTCGCGGATCGACTCGTGAAAGAGGTGTCCGTCCTGCGTCGCCATGCCGAGGGTGGAGCGCAACGACTGCGCGCTGATGTCACGGACGTCGACGCCGTTGAGCCGGACCGACCCCGAGTCGACGTCGTACAGCCGCGGGATGAGGCTCGCGATGGTCGACTTGCCGGCACCCGACGTGCCGACGAGCGCCACCATCTGGCCGGGCTCGATGTGCAGCGACACGCCGTGCAGGACGTCGACGCCGCCCCGGCTGTCGAGCATGGCGACCTCCTCGAGCGAGGCGAGCGACACCTTGTCCGCTGAGGGGTAGGCGAAGACCACGTCGTCGAGGTCGATCGACACGGGACCGGGCGGGACCGCCACAGCATCGGGCTTCTCGGAGATGAGCGGCTTGAGGTCAAGCACCTCGAAGACCCGCTCGAAGCTCACGACGGCACTCATGACCTCGACCCGGGCGCTGGCCAGCGCGGTGAGCGGAGCGTAAAGACGCGTCAGGAGCAGCGCGAGCGAGACGACGGCGCCGGGGTCGAGCGATCCTCGAAGCGCGTAGAAGCCCCCGAGCCCGTAGACGACGGCAAGCGCGAGCGCCGACACCGTCGTGAGTGCCGTGACGAACACCGACTGGAGCATCGCCGAGCGGACACCGATGTCGCGCACACGCCGGGCCCGGGCCGCGAACTCGATCGACTCGACGTCGGGCCGACCGTAGAGCTTGACCAACGTCGCGCCGGGCGCCGAGAACCGCTCAGTCATGCGCGTGCTCATGATCGCGTTGTGGTTGGCAGCCTCTCGCGACAGGGCGGCCAGGCGGGTGCCCATGCGGCGGGCAGGGACGACGAAGACCGGGAGCAGCACGAGGGCCACCACCGTGACCTGCCACGAGATGCTCAGCATCACCACGAGTGTGAGGGTCAGCGTCACGATGTTGCTGACGACGCCCGACAGGGTGCCGCTGAAGGCGCGCTGCGCCCCGAGGACGTCGCTGTTGAGACGACTGACGAGCGCACCGGTGCGGGTGCGGGTGAAGAACGCGATGGGCATGCGCTGGACGTGGTCGAACACCGTGGTGCGCAGGTCGAGGATCAGGCCCTCGCCGATCGTCGCGGACAGCCACCTGGTCCAGATGCCGAAGCCGGCATCAGCCACGGCGATGACGGCGATCAGGCCGGCGATCTTGAACACCGTGCTCTTGGCGTCACCATCGACGATGGCGTTGACGACCCGCCCGGCGAGGACAGGTGTGGCGACCGCCAGCAACGCCGTGATGACGCTGAGCACGAGGAACTGGATGAGCCGTCGCCTGTGCGGCGCCGCGAAGCCGCCGATGCGTCGGAGCGTTGCCTTCGTCAGCTTCTGCGGTCCGGTCTGCGAGGTCATCGCGCGGTGCAGGGAGTTCCATGCGGTGGCGTCCATGCTCACGGGGTGCCCCCAGGCGGGTGTCGTCGTGGACCCATGATGCACGGGGTCTGAGATGAATCTAGAACCTCACGCTGCGTTGAGGTCAAGACCGAGTGACGCAGATGTGCGCCTACGCCATGGTGCGTCGCCGCGGGGTGAGCCGCACGCCGGGCATCGGCGGTGCCGGGATGATCTTGCCGTCATGTCCCTGGACCTGGCCGAACCTCTCGGCCGAGGCCTCCCAGTCGGCGCGGTCGGCGGCGATGTCGTCGTGAGAGCGGCCGATGAAGTTCCACCACATCACCAGCTCGTCCTGGAACGGCGCTCCCCCGATGAGCAGGAGCGTGGTGGCGGCAGGCACGTGCACCGTGACGTCGGGGCGACCGGGCGCGAGATAGCGCATCTGTCGGTGCACGATCTCGGTGCTGCCCACGAGCGCCTCGCCGTCGACAGCCAGGATGGCGTGCTCGAAGTCGGGTCGAAGCGGGATTTTCGCTCTGCCGGGACGCAGGCGCAGCTCGGCGCCGACGAGCGGACTGTGGGTCGTGGCAGGCGACTCGGATCCGGCGAGCTCGCCCATCATCAGCGTGCCCGTCCAACCGGAACCCTCGACCATCGGAAGATCGGCGTGATGCTCGAAGCCGGCCGGGCCCGCGCGCCGGTCTTCGGGCAGCGCCACCCACAGCTGCAGGCCGTGCATCTTCGCCGAGGTGTCGCCGACGGAGACCTCGGAGTGCGAGACACCGCCGCCCGACGTCATGAGGTTCAGCTCGCCCGGTGTGAGGACGACGTCGCTGCCCAGGGAGTCGCGGTGGCGGATGTTCCCGGCGAGCGGCCAGGTGACGGTCTGCAGCCCGGTGTGGGGGTGGGGCAGCACGTTCAAGCGTGAGTCGATGGGGCCGAAGTGGTCGACGAAGCACCAGGCGCCCACCGTGGGAAGGCCGCGCTGCGGGAGCGTGCGGTGCACCTCGATGCCGCGGACTCCGCCGAGCGGAACCTCGCGCGAGTCGAGCGACATGTCCGTGCCGGCAGTCATGTCAGCAGCGTACGCCGCAGCTGGTCGATGATCTCATCGCTGCCGCCAGCGCTGCGGAACCAGCCGTGCACGCCGCCCTCGTGGTCGTCCCACACATCGAGGACCCCGTCGAGGGCCTCGACCGAGACGTCGAAGAACGACGCCGGAAGCGTGGATCGGTGCTGCCGGCCGGGTAGCTTGCGCAGCCGGGCGGTGATGTCCTGCTCGGCGTCGGCGGTCGCACGGTAGTCGGCATGTACCTGTTCGCGTGGAACGTCGACCAGCCGCAGGAGCAGCGCGATCGAGACCCCCGTACGGTCCTTGCCGGCGGCGCAATGGATGAGAGCTGCGCCTCGCGCCTGGCCCACCTCGCGGACCAGCTCGACGAGGAACATCGACGCGTGGTCGAGCACGAGGAGGTAGAGGCTGTGCAGGCTCTCGGCCGGCGCCGTGCCGGGGCGCAAGGCGCTGAGCAGCGGGAGGTTGACGATGCGTGCACCCGAACGGGCCAACGGGTGGACGGGCTCTGACTCGCCCGCGGAACGCAGGTCGATCACGAGCGCCGGAGGCCACACGATGCCGTCGGGCGCGCGGCCCGTTGCGGCGGGCATGGCACTGCGCAGGACCCGGCCCGGCAGAACGGCGTGGCCATCGACGGTCGACATGCCACCGACGTCGCGGAGATTGGGGACGATGTCACGCACAGGCTCAGCCTAGGCGCTGGGACCCACCCGTCTGCCGGGACCGCCCATGGCAGAAACAGTCCCGTGGGCAACGTAAAATCTGAGCCGTGCCCCGTACCCGCAAAGTTGCCGCAGCCGCCGTTGTCGGCGGCGGTGCCACCGTCTCGGGGTTCTATGCGTTCCTGGTCGGCGAGGCGCTCCTCGCCCGACGGGCCATCGGCAACAGCGAGGACCGACCGCCCACACCCGACGGCGTCTACGGTGACGACCTGCCGGGCCGCGCCATCCGGGTGCTGGTGCTGGGTGACTCCGCGGCGGTCGGCTTCGGCATGACCTCCGCTGACACCACCCCATCGGGCCTCATCGGCATCGGGCTCGCGCACGTCATGGACGCCCCCGTCGAGCTGCGGTGCCACGCCCTGGTGGGAGCCCAGTCGTCCGACCTGCCGCGGCAGATCGACCTCGAGATCGACTGGCAGCCTGATGTCGCCGTCATCATCGTCGGCACCAACGACGTCACCCACCAAGTCGCACCCGGCACCTCCGCCCGCCTCCTCGCCGAGTCCGTCAGGCGGCTGACAGCCGCGCACTGCGAGGTCATCGTCGGTACGTGTCCCGACCTCGGCACCGTGCGACCGATCATGCAGCCGCTGCGCGCCATCGCCCGTCGCCGCAGCCGCAACCTCGCCCGCAAGCAGACCATCGCGCTGGTCGAGGCCGGTGGCCGCGCCGTGTCGCTGGGTGGCCTGCTCGGCAACATGTTCACCGAGCGACGCGACGTCATGTTCGGTGCCGACCACTTCCATCCGTCGGCGACCGGCTACGCCAACATGGTGTCGGTGCTGATACCGGCCATCACGGCATCGCTGCGGGAGCGGGCCCGCACCTCGGCCTACGCCGGCGCCCCCAGAGACCTGATGTCCGTCGCTGACGCAGCTGCCGAGGCCGCGGAACATCCCGGCACGCAGGTCGTGCAGGACGGCGCCCTCGGTTCGCGGTGGGCAACGGTGCTGCGCCGCCGTCGAGCCGGCTGACTCCCGCCCCTGCTGCTCCCGCTCGTACGCCCGGTGCGCCGTTGCCGGACGCACGAAGGGCCGGCCCCGAAGGACCGGCCCGTTCGTGGTGCATCAGCTCGAGGTCAGTCGCCACGCAGGATCGCGAGGATGCGGAGCAGCTCGATGTAGAGCCACACCAGCGTGACGGTGAGGCCGAAGGCCGCACGCCAGGACTCGCGCTCCGGCAGACCGGCAGCCACACCCTGCTCGATGTAGTCGAAGTCCATGATCAGCATGAACACCGCGAGCACCACGGCGACCACTGACACCAGCAGTCCGAGGACTCCGAAGCCACGCAGTCCGCCCTGGCTGAGAACACCGGTCACGCTCAGCACGAGGTTGACCAGCATCACGCCGACGAAGCTGAACATCGCGATGGTCAAAACCTTGCGGAACCTGGCCGTCACCTGGATGTTGAAGAACTTGTAGGCCGCCAAGGTGCCGGCGAAGGCGACCATGGTCGCGAGGACCGCCTGGAAGACGATCGTCGGGTCGCCGACGTAGCCGGCGATGACCTTGGAGAATGCACCAACGAAGACACCCTCGACCAAGGCGTAGGCCAGGACCAGCGCGGGGCTGATGACCTTTTTGAACGAGTTGACCAGCGAGAGCACCAGGCCGAACATCGCGCCGCCGATGGCGAACGTGAATGCCTTGCCGTACGCGGCGTCTCCCGTGGTGGGATCGCCGAGGTCGCCGATGAGAAACCACGTGACGGCTGCGGCTGCGATGACGAGCCCCAGCGTGATGGCGGTCTTCTCCACGACTGTGTCGATCGTCATGCGTCCGGTGCCAGCACCGGTGTGGGTGGGCGATCCCTTGCTGTCGAGATCGATCTGCCACTGCGACGGGTTGGTCGCGGTGGTGCCCTTGCCGTTGAACTCGGCACTGCGAGCAAAGACTGGGTTGCTGCTCTTCATGTTTCCCTCCGTGGGATCGGCTCCGAGATGGAGTCGTTGCCTTCACCCTATCCAACGCTCCAGCCTGTCCGTTTGCTCCCGAACCGGTCGTTGGAATGCGCAACCTTCTCAAGGTCTGCACGCGTCGGAAGGTCAGCCGATGCGCTGGGCCCCGGCGTAGACGTTGAACGCCCTGCCACGGCTGAAGCCGATCAGCGTCATGCCGGCAGACGCGGCGTGCTCGACGGCCAGCGACGATGGCGCCGACACTGCCGAAAGCACCGGGATGCCAGCCATGTGCGCCTTCTGCACCAGCTCGAACGATGCCCGCCCCGATACCTGCAGGACGCACCCGCTCAGCGGTAGGCGGTCCTCGCGCAGGGCCCAACCGACGACCTTGTCGACGGCGTTGTGACGCCCGACGTCCTCGCGGAGACACAGGAGTTCGCCGGCGGCGTCGAACAGTCCCGCCGCGTGCACCCCCCCGGTGCGGTCGAACACCTTCTGCTGCTCACGAAGTCGGTCGGGCAGCGACCCCAGCAGCGCAGAGGTGTACCTCGAGTCGCCGCCTAGATCGCCGAAGTGGGCGACCTTGTGCACCGCATCGATCGACGCGGTGCCGCAGATGCCGCACGAGCTCGAGGTGTAGACATGCCGCTCGAGCGTGAGATCGAGCGGAGGAGTGTCTGCGCTGAGCTCAGCATCGATGACGTTGAACGTCTGGAGCCCGTTCTCATCGGTGCCTGCGCAGTAGCGCATCGAGACGAGCTGGTCGGCCGACCAGATCACCCCCTCGGAGACGAGGAAGCCGGCCACCATGTCGAAGTCGTCTCCTGGCGAGCGCATCGTCACCGACAGCGAGGTGCCGTTGACGCGCACCTCGAGCGGCTCCTCGACGGCCAGGGAGTCCTCCCGCAGCGTCGAGGTGCCATCGGTCGCGAACTTGGTGACCTTGGTGCGGCGGACGAGCCGGCCGGCCATCAGCCGTCGTTCCCCTGGCGCTCGCACAGCGCTGTGGCGGTCTGGATGGCCTTGCGCAGGCCGTCGCGCGAGCCACCGGCGAGTCCGGCCGCCAGGCCGGCGACGAATGTCGTGAGTGGCGCGGCGGGGCGAACGACGGAGTGGGCCGCGACGGAGGCGAGGTCGAGCACCTGCTCGGTGTCGACGTCGAGACCGGTGATGCCCAGCTCGGCGGCCACCGTGGCCACCCAGTCGTCAAGCGAGATGTCAGCCACGATCGTGTCCTTCCGCCAGTGCCCTCTGCTGATCGTGCCACGTGTCGATGTCGAGCGCCGCCCGAGCGGGAACCACGACCTCGACCAGGTCGAGCGGGGCCAGCAGCGCCCGCACCGACAGGTCGACCAGGGTCGGATGGGACCGGATGGAGTCACGAAGCGCCTCGGTGCGCACGACGCTCATCAGGTGCTGACGGCGTCTGTCGCCGTCGACCGCGATGGCACCGTCACCGGTGCCGCCGGCGCAGGCGTCCAGCAGCAGGTCAAGCGCGTCTGCGAGGAACGGCTGGTCGCACGCCGTCAGGAGGACGTGGGAGGCGTGCACCTCGGCGACGCCTGCCCCGATCGCGGAGGCAGGGCCGGAGAAGCGCGGCGCCTCCTGCACGACGGTGTGCCCCGGCGCCTCGACGTCTCCCACGACGACGACCCGCGCCGCCCCGGAGACTGCACGCAGGGTGCGGGCCAGCAGCGTCTCGCCGTCGAGCTCGATCGAGGCCTTGTCGACCCCACCCATGCGTGACCCGCGCCCCCCTGCGAGCACGACGGCATCCCACTCCCCCATGTCGGTCCCGACGCCGCGGCCGGCGTCAGCCACGCACGTCGTGCAGGTGGTGGACGACGTCGTGCAGGAAGTACTGCGCCAACGTCGACACGGTGAAGGCAGCTCCGTTGTCACGCAGGCCCGTGCGGTCCCACGAATCGGCCGGGACCGAGTCGAGTGTCGTCACGAACGCCGTGCCGGCAGCGACGAGCTGGGACGAGACCTCCGACGGAAGCTGCGAGGCGTAGTCGTCGGCGATCGCTGCCTCGTCCTGGTCCCAGTTGGTGAACACGGGGTCGTCCTGCTCGAGCATGAGCCGCACGCGGCCATCGAACTCCAGGAAGACGTCGCGGACGTGGCAGGCGTACTCCGTGGGCGACCACGTCGTGGGAGTGGGCCGCTCCCGCGCCTCGACGCGACTCAGCACGGCCTGCCACCGGGGCAGGTCAGCCAGCGTCCGCCCACCGATCTCGTCGGGTGGGACGTCGCCGGCCGTGAGCCCACACTCGGCGCACGGTGTGTGAAGGACCCACGTCCAGTCCTTGGTGTCGGGTTCGGTGTTCACACCTCTACGCTAGCGCGGGTGCAGACTCACCGGTCCAGAGGCGAACAGCCCTATCGCACCGAGCCGGTGTCGTTCACCCGCCGCGGCGGGCGACTCTCCGACCGGCAGCAGGCAGCGTGGGACGCCATCGGCGCGACCCATGTGCTCGACGTCCCGCGCAACGGCATCAGCACCTCGGTCGACCCCGCGTACGTCTTCGAAGCCACCGCGACGTTCGGCCGTCAGGCACCCCTGGTCGTCGAGATCGGCACGGGTCGTGGTGACGCGCTCGTGCACTCCGCCGAACGCCATCGCGACCACGACTTCCTCGGCATCGAGGTCTACCGCCCGGGCATCGCACAGACCCTCGTGACGGTGCAGCACCTCGGCCTCGACAACGTCCGCATGATGATCGTGAACGCGGCGGAGGCCGTCGCGACGATGCTGCCGACGGCCTCGGTGCACGAGCTGCGGATGTGGTTCCCCGACCCGTGGCACAAGGTTCGTCACCACAAGCGCCGCCTCGTCACACCCGACTTCGCGACCCACGTCGGTCGTGTCGTCGAGCCGGGTGGCACGTGGAGGTTGGCCACCGACTGGGAGGACTATGCCGAGCAGATCAGGGCCGTGATCGCCGGCTCGGCGGAATTCGACGGCGGCGCGTGGGAACCCCGGTTCGAGGAGCGGCCGCTGACCCGGTTCGAGAGCAAGGGCCTCGCAGTCGGCCGCACCATCCGAGACGTCAGCGCCGTGAGACGGACGCCCTAGGATGTGGGGATGATCGAGACGACCAACGCCGAGAAGCTGCGCATCACGGACGGTTTCGTCATCTGGACGATCGGCCGGACCGCCGAGGAGACGGGTCTGCTCGACCCGCTGCCCGAAGGCGCCGAAGCCATCGAGGAGCGCGACGAGGACCGGCCCGAACGGGTAGACGCTGCGCTGTTGTTCGTCGGCAGCCGGGCCGAGCTGGTCGACGACCTCGATGAGGTGATGCCCCAGCTCGGGTCCATCCCGATCGTGTGGATCTCGTACCCGCAGAGCCACGTCGACCTCAACGAGGACACGATCCAGGACCTGATCGGCGACTTCGGCTGGAGCGCCGTCGAGTCGATAGCGCTCGACGAGACCTGGGCGGCCATGCGGATCAGGCAGTCCTGATCAGCACTGCCTGATCAGCACTGCCTGATCACCATCACCTGACGATCAGGCCGGAAGCCTCGGCCTGGTGATCCAGATGCCCGGCGGCAGCCCTCGAGTGCGGAGAACGTCCTCTGCAGTGTGAGCAGCGCGACCGCGACGTAGGAGGGGTCGCACGCCGGGTCCGGTGACGAGAAGATCAGGCGCCACCTTGCCCGAGCACAGCCGCGAGGGCCGCCTCGGTCAGTCGGGGCCAGGCCTGGCCCTGCGATGCCGGTACCGCAACCCAGTCCTTGAGCGGTCGGCCCTTGCCGGACGGGTCGAAGGGTTGCACCCCGTCGAGTGCCAACGCCTCGGTGTGCGTCGCGGAGCCGCCGACCAGCTTGACCGCGAGCCTCTCGCCGCGAAAGCTCGCGAACGCCTTGCCCTCGTACGTCAGTGAGCGTGAGCCGAACAATGCACCGGGCAGGACGCCTCTGGGCGCCAGCTCATCGACGATCTCGTCGAATCGTGCCTCCGGGTCCATGCTCACCTCGCTGGGGCCAGCCTAGTGCGTCGGCTGTCAACGGTTCTTCCACACCGGAGCCCGTTTCTCGGCGAAGGCCATGACTCCCTCGAGGGTGTCCTCGCTGATGAGCAGCTGGTCCATCGCGTCGGTCTGCTGCCGCGCGGCCTCGACGACGTCGGCGATGCCCCGCGTGGCCTCGATGGTCTCCAGCGACAGCCGCACTGAGGTCGGCGACACCGCCACGACCTGGGCCGCGAGCTCGCGCGCCGCGTCCATCACACTCCCCTTCGGCACGACCCGGCTGACCAGTCCGAGTGCGAGGGCCTCGTCCGCGGGCACCTGCCGACCCGTCAGGATGAGCTCGTTGGCGATCTTGTCGGGGATGCTGCGGGGCAGACGGACGACTCCGCCGGCAGCGGCGAACAGGCCGACCTTGACCTCGGGCAGGGCGAAGCGCGCCGACTCGTCGGCGACCGCGAGGTGGCAGGCCAGGACGATCTCAAAGCCGCCACCCATCGCCGCGCCGTTCACGGCCGCGATGACCGGCTTGAGCATGGCCCGGCGCGACGTCAGCCCGCCGAACCCAGTGTCGGGGAACCACGGGAAGCCCCCACCCTCGGCCGGCGAAGCGGTCAGGTCGTTGCCCGCGCAGAAGGCGTCGTCGCCCGCACCGGTAATGATCGCGACCCACATCTCGGGGTCGGCGAAGAAGGTGTCGAAGACCTGCTCGAGCTCGACGTGCGCCGGGGAGTGCAGCGCGTTGCGCACCTCGGGCCGCTGCAGGGTCACCTCGAGCACACGACCGTCGCGTCGTACCGAGATGTGGTCGTAGTCTTCGCGGAGTCCATCGGCGGCCCGCGGGATCAGCTCGTCGGCGCGCTGCCTGCTCACGGTGACGCGGTTGCCGTAGCCGAAGGATCGGGCGAAGACGCGCGTCCCGATCGGCTCCTCCCCGCCCGTGAGCACGGCCAGTACGTCGTCGTCACCGTCGACCGTGGTGGCCCAGAACCGCCGACCATCCGCCTCGAGCCGGCCGACGACGATGCCCGTGGCGCCGACCCGGTCGTGCACGACGGTGTAGGTCTCGATCGTGGCCCAGCCGTCGGGGGTCGACGTGGTCGCGGCCTTCGGCACGGCATCGAGGCGGGCCTGCAGCGCCGGTGCGTCGACGGTCTGCCACGGCGTCGGCGTCGTGGAGTAGACGCCAGCGGAGTACTTCGACAGGATGCCGCCGTTGGCCCCCACCAACCCGAGCGAGCCGGGCCCAGCGCGCAGACGGTCGACGACCTCGGCGATGGCGTGCATCGAGTAGTTGTTGCCCGCACCGCCGAAGAAGGGCAGGCCGCCCGTGAGGGTCAGCCCGCGTGGGTCACCGGGGTCGAGGCCGAGTCCGTCGCAGACGGCGGACACGGCGATCGGGTAGCAGCTGTAGAGGTCGAGGTGCGTCAGGTCGTCTGCTCCGATGCCGGCCATCTCCAGCGCGTGCTTGACCGCCAGGACCGCGGCAGGAGCCGCGTCCAGGTCGGGACGGTCGACGATCGAGAGCTCGACGGTGTCGGCATGCCCGTGCACGAAGACCCATCTTTCCTCGGGCACACCGAGGTCGCGGGCTGCGCCGACCGACATCATCAGCACCGCTGCACCTTGGTTGACCTGGTCGCGGGCGATCAGGAAACGGGGGTAGGGGTCGGCCACCAGGCGGTTGCGCTCGGTGATGGTCACGGGCTCTTCGGCCGTCCGGGCGGTCGGTGCCGCCGACAGCGGATTGGCCGACGCAACACGGGTGAACGGTGCAAAGAGCTCGCCCATCGACCGGGCGTACGCCTCACGCGACAGTCCGAGCCGGGCACGGCGCGCATGCTCCAGCAACGCATACTGGCTCGTCGCGTCGGTCAGCCCGTGACGCACCTGCGGCAGCGTCACGATGCCGCGCAGCCCGTAGCCGCGGTCCTCGACCGTCCCCGCGGGGTCGTCGGTGAAGTCCGGTTTGTCATCGGCCTTCGACAGATGGCGCGCCGTCGAGATCGCCTCCGAGCCGACCAGCAGGACGACGTCCGCGTCACCGGCAGCGATCACGTCGCCGAGCTCGGCCACGAGGTGCTGCGGACCCTGCCCGCCGGTGACCTCGAGGATCGCGCGGTCCGGGTCGGCGCCGATGTCGCGGGCGATCGACCGCGCGACGTTGGTCGATCGTCCCAACGGTGCCGAGCCGATGGGTGTCGAGATCTCGAACTGCCGGACTGCGGCAATGATGTCGATCTTTGCCGCGACTGTCGCCGGGGCGACGCCGGAGTCGGTGAGGGCGCGGATGGCGGCCTGCGCCGCCAGACCCACGGCCGAGAGCCCTCGGTAGTCGGGGTCGTCGACTCGTTCGGCCGACTGGCCGACACCCACGAGCACGGGTGTACGTGGGTCGAGGTCGGCGAGGGCTGCGGCATCCGTGGTCATGCAACCAGTATACTGACGGTGTGCGTTCAGTATTGGCGGAGGCGCCGGCATGACCCGTATGACGTCGCCCGGCCGTCCCCGCGACCCCGACCTGGAGCGACGGGTGCACGTGGCGGCCTGCGTCGTCTACGGCCGCAATGGCTGGGCGGGCTTCAGCATCGACGCCGTCGCGCGGGAGGCCGCCGTCGGCAAGGCGTCCATCTACCTGCGGTGGTCCGACAAGCGTGAGCTGCTCGTCAACGCCTTGGTCGACACTCTCGTGCAGGTCGGGGACGTCGACACCGGATCGCTGCGCGGTGACCTCATCGCGCTGGCACGGCACCACCTCGCTTCGTACGTCGGCGACCTCAGGGATGCGGCCCTCCGGATGACGACAGAGGCTCCGTTGACACCTGACCTTCGTGGGCCATGGGAGACGTGGCGCGAGGCACAGGTCCGGGCGGCGCGGGCCGTCGTGAGGCGCGGCATCGCCCGGGGCGAGATCGCCCACGACTCATCGGTCACGCTGCTGCTCGACGCACTCTTCGGCGCGGCGTTGATGCACTCTCTGGTCACCCCCGACGACCTGGCCGCCCGTGAAGCCCTCGACGTCCAGGAGTATGCGACGTCGCTGGTCGACTTCGTGCTGTCGGCCGTGCCTACTTCACCATGACGGTGGCCGTGTGCTCGTTGATCTCGTCAGTCATCGTGTAGGTTCCTGGCCGGTCGAAGCGGTAGTACTCCGGCAGGTCCTTCGCCACGCTCATGCCGGGCAGCGTTCCCGCCACGATGCTGTGGACGAGGTCGTCGCCACTCGTGAGCTCCACGACATCGCCCACCTTGATCGTCACCGTGTCGGGGGTGAAGCCGTTTTCCCGCATCGCCATCGTCGTGGCGGGGTTGTCGGTGATGCCGACCAACACCGGGTTGCCGGCGTCGGTGGAGGGCGTGTTGGTGGAGGGCGTGTCAGTAGCCCCGCCCTCCTTCGAGGCCGACGAGCCCGCGGCGCCGTCGCTGGACCCTGACGATTCGGAGCCGCTGCAGCCGGTCAGGGCTGCCAGAGCGGCAACGATCAGGACGGTCGTACGGACGGCTCGTGACATGCGTCCACGCTAGGGCCCTTCGAACGTACGCGGAAGCACCACGTCGGATGAGGCAGAGACCCACCCTCGGAACCGCCGCACGAGGCCTGCCTACCAGCGCGGGTGGATGGCCTCGCGCAGGTCGCGGTCGTAGATGGTGTGCACCGTCGCGTCGAAGGTGTCGGGAAGCTCGACCGTTGCGGCCCCGGCATTCGACCGGACCTGAGCCACGTTGCGGGCGCCGGGGATGACTGCCGAGACGCCATCCTGGGCGAGGATCCACGCGATGGCTGCCTGCGCCGGACGGACGCCCTCGGGCACCGCAGCCGCAAACTCCTGCGCTGCGCGCACCCCGGTGTCGTAGTCGACGCCGGAGAAGGTCTCACCCACGTCGAACGCCTCGCCCGACCGGTTGTAGGTGCGATGGTCATCGGACGCGAACGTCGTCTCAGACGTGTAGCGGCCCGACAGCAGCCCTGACGCCAGCGGCACGCGCGCGATGACGCCGACGCCGGCTTCCCGTGCCGCCGGCAGCACCTCGTCGAGGGGCTTGAGCCGAAAGGCGTTGAGGATGATCTGGACGCTGGCCACGTGAGGACGCGCGATGGCCGTCAGCGCCTCGGCGACGGTCTCGACACTGACTCCGTAGGCGGCCATCACGCCTTCCTGCACGAGGGTGTCGAGAGCGTCGAACACCGTGTCGTCCGAATACACCAGCGTGGGCGGGCAGTGCAGCTGCACGAGGTCGAGCGTGTCGACACCGAGATTGGTGCGGGAGCGGTCGGTCCAGGCGCGGAAGTTGTCGAGGGTGAAGTGCACCGGATCCTGCTCGGCACGCCGGCCCATCTTGGTGGCGACGAAGATGTCGCGAGCGGGATCTGCCGCGCGGAACTCGCCGATGAGCTGCTCGCTGCGGCCGTCGCCGTAGACGTCTGCGGTGTCGAAGAACGTGACGCCGCTGTCGGCCGCAGCACCCAGCACTGCCATGGCCTCGTCGTGGCTGACGTCGCCCCAGTCGGCACCGAGCTGCCAGGTGCCGAGCCCCACCTCAGAGACCTGTCGACCCGTGCGGCCGAGTGTTCGTGTGCTCATCGTGCGTACGTCCATGCTGGTTCTCCTTGGTGGCATCCGACCACCCAGCCTAGGCTCCTGCCATGACTGTGCACCCGATGGCTTCGCGCTCGGTGGCTCCGACGGATGCAGAGCAGGCGGTACCGCGGGCGGGCGACGACATCGTGCCCGGCGCCACCGTCGTGATGAATCGTGCGTTCACGCTCGAGGCGGCCCGTGAGCAGGTCTGGCCGTGGTTCGTCCAGCTCGGCAAGCAGCGCGCCGGGTGGTACCTCCCCCGGGTGGTCGAACGGCTCGTCCCGGCCGGACGCCGCTCCCTGCGACACATCGACCGCGAGCTGCAGCGCCTCTCGGTCGGCGACGTGATCCCCGACTGGGGTGGCAAGGACGCGACCTTCGAGGTTGCCATTCTCGACTCACCGTCGACCCTCGTGCACCTCAGCACGCGAGGCCGGACGCACCTGTCGTGGGCGATCACCCTGACCGGGCTGTCGGGCGGCACCACCCGCGTCCATCTGCGCCTGCGCATGGACAACATCAAGCACGAACGCCTCGCCGCCCTGGGCGGCGGATTCGTGGACTGGCTGACCATCGTCGGCCTCGCCGCCGGGTTGAACGAACGCCTGGACGCTTGACCCGAACGGCCTTCCAGGTTTGAAGGGTTCCCGTTCACCTGACGGACCGGCGTGCACGTCAACCTTTCAAATCTGGGATCAGTCGAGGGGGTTGAGCGGGTGGATGGCCGGAGGGGCGGCGAGCTCGCTGCCGAGCACCGTCAGTGCCTCCTGGATGTGCGGGGTCTGCATGTGCAGGTCCAGGTCAGACGGCGCGCTCCACTCCTCGACAGTGATGAACGTGCCGGGGGTCGCAGTCGACTCCGACAGGTGGTACGACAGGCAGCCCTCCTCCTCGCGGGTGGGTGCGACCAGCGCCTTCATGGCCTCGCGGACGGCATCTTCCGAGCCGGGCTTGGCAGTGATGACGGCGACGACGTTGAGACTCATGGTTCCTCCGCGGGATCGGGCCCTCTCGAGCACGTGTGACTGGGCAAGTCCTGTCACAGTAGGGCGACGCAGGACCAGGCGCTCGCCGGAGTGCTGAGCCATCCCCGGATCTGGTGCTAGGGTCGGCGGCATCCACACGGGAGCCCGATGCATCGGGCTGAGAAGGGGCTGAAGCAGCCCCGACCGTCGAACCTGCTCCGGGTCATGCCGGCGAAGGAAGTGCTTGCGACGTGTTGCCACGTATTCATCTCATCACCCATTTCCCTCACCTCGACGAGGTCGCGCTCCAACTCGTGACCGCGGTCGTTGACGTCGGCGTGGACGCGATCCAGGTTCGCGCCAAGGGAGCGACCGACCGCGAGCTGGTGGCGTGGACGCGCGCGGTCGTTAGCGTCGTTCGCCCCCGGGGAGCGCGCGTGCTCGTCAACGACCGCCTCGACCTTGCCCTCGCTGCGGGAGCTGACGGCGTCCACCTGGGATCGAACGACCTGCCGGTGGCGGACGCGCGGGCCATGGTTCCGGCCGGTTTCCTGATCGGCGCAACCTGCCGCGATGGTGCGGACGCCGAGCGGGCACGGGCCGACGGTGCGGACTATGCCGGGGTCGGCCCGGTGCACGCCTCCACGACGAAGATCGGGCTGCCCGCCCCGATCGGGCTGGGTGCGCTGAGCGCGGCTGCCCTGGCGCTCCCCACGATCGCCATCGGCGGCATCACCGCCGGCCGGGTCCCGGCCGTCCTGCGCGCCGGAGCCCACGGCGTTGCCGTGGTGGCGGCCGTGTGGCAGGCGCTCGACCCACCCCGTGCCGCGAAGGAGATCGTCGACCTGGTCCACGCCGCGTGAACGGGTCCGAGGACGGCCAGTCCGTGGTGGTCGTCGGTGGCGGCATCGTCGGGCTCGCATGCGCCGACGAGCTGGTCCGGGCCGGCCACCGCGTCACCCTCTGCGATCCATCACCCGGCGCGGGCGCGACCTACGCCGCAGCGGGGATGCTCGCGCCGGGCGGTGAGGCGTGGTTCGGAGAGGAGTCTCTGCTCCGACTCGGGCGGGAGTCCCTGGCGCGGTGGCCCTCTTTCGCTGCGGGCCTGAGCGAACGCTCGGGCGTGGACGTCGACCTGCGCGCCGACGGGACGCTGCTGGTGGCGGGTGACCGCAGCGACCTCGAAGAAGTCCGACGGACCTGCCGCCTCCTGTCGCTCGCCGGGGTCCGTGTCGACGAGCTCGACCGGCGCGATCTGAAGGTCAAGGAACCTCGGCTGTCGAGCCGCGTCCTTGGTGGGGCCTTCCTCCCCGACGACCACCAGGTCAACCCTCGCCGGGTGGTGGCCGCCTTGTTGGCGGTGCTCGGTGATTGCGTCGTGCGGCAACGGGCCGTCCCTACGGAGGACGGCGTCCTGCTCGAGGACGGAACCCGGTTGCGCGCGGATGTCGTCGTGCTGGCCACCGGGGCCACGGGCTTGCCTCGCGTGCGGCCCGTGCGCGGCGAGATCGTCCGGGTACGAACCCCTGATGCCCCGACGTGCGTGCTGCGCGCCCGACTGCACGGTGAGCGGGTGTACGTGGTGCCCCGCCATGACGGCGAGCTGGTGATCGGCGCGACCGAGGAGGAGCACCCCGCGGAGCAGACAGCGCCCATGCCGACCGTGGGCGGTGTGGCGCGGCTCCTGGAGACCGCTCGCGCCCTGGTCCCGGGGCTCGAGACGGCCCACGTGTTGGAGGTCGTGGCTCGGGACCGGCCTGGAAGCCCCGACAACGGCCCCCTGATCGGCCCCGTGCCCGTCCACGGACCAGCCCGGCGCCTTCTCGCCGGCGGCCACCACCGCGGCGGTGTGCTGCTGGCTCCGATCACGGCGGCGGCCATCTGCGCCCATGTCGCCGAGCGCGAGGTCCCGCACGCCGCTCGCGCCTTCCTCCCCAACCGCTTCGACCTTTCGGAAAGAGACGAGGACCAATGCACGTAGACCTGAACGGACAAGCGCACGAGATACCCGATGGTGCCTGCCTTCCAAGCGTGGTGACGGACGCCCGGGGCATCGCTGTCGCGGTGAACGGTGCTGTCGTCTGTCGCGGCGACTGGCCGTCGACCATGCTGCGGGAACATGACCGCATCGAGGTCATCACCGCCCACCAGGGCGGGTGATCGGCGTGGACGACGAAGCCGACCTCGGGATGGAGATAGCCGGGATTCAGCTCCCGAGCCGCCTGTGGCTCGGCACAGGCGGCCTGACCAGCCACGACACCGTCCGCCGGGTCGTCGAGGCCGGTCGGCCAGGGTTGGTGACGGTCTCGATGCGGCGAACCTCCGACACCGGGCCGAACGGTCTGCTCACGGTGCTTCGCGAGCTGGGCGTGCGCCTCCTGCCCAACACGGCCGGCTGCCTGAGCGCCCGGGAGGCGGTTCTGACCGCCGAGCTCGCTCGAGAGGCGCTCCAGACCGACTGGGTGAAGCTGGAGGTGACCGGCGACGAGATCAGCTTGCTTCCCGACGTGGTCGAGCTGGTGGAGGCCGCCGCCATTCTGGTGGACCTCGGTTTCACGGTGCTGCCCTACACGACTGCGGACCCGGTGGTCGCGCGGCGCCTGGTCGACGTCGGGTGCGCCGCGGTGATGCCGCTCGGCTCACCGATCGGGTCGGGACGGGGAATCGCCGACCCACATGCGATCGAGACTGTGCGCGCGGCGGTGTCCGTGCCCCTCGTCCTGGACGCCGGCATCGGCACGGCCAGCGAGGCCGCTCACGCCATGGAGCTCGGCTGTGACGCGGTCCTGGTGGCCACCGCCGTCACAAGGTCTGAGGATCCGGTGTCGATGGCCCGCGCCATGCGCCTGGGGGTGCAGGCAGGCGAGCTGGCCCACAGCTCCGGCCGGATCCCACGGCGCGAGCAGGCCCGCGCCTCGAGTCCGATGCATGGGCGGGTCGAGATCTGATGACCCGGCTGCTCCTGCTGACCGACCGCCACCAGCTACCCCCCGGGCGAGACCTCGTCACGACCGTGGCCCGGTGCTCGGAGGCCGGGCTCACCGTCGTCGTCCTCCGTGAGCTCGACCTCCCTGAGGACCGACGCACCGAGCTCGCGCTGCTCCTCGCCCACCACGTGCGGGTCATCGCGGCTCGTCGCCCGCTGCCCGGGACCCGCGGCGTTCACCTCGCCGCTCACCAGCCGGTCGCGGACGCAGGTGACGCCGGGACGCTCGGCCGCTCGTGCCACCACGAGGACGAGGTCGAGCGGGCGGTCGCCCAGGGCGCCGACTACGTGACCATCTCCCCCGTCGCCATCAGCGCTTCCAAGCCGGGCTATGGCCCGCCCATCGGTGTCGCCGGTGTTCGCCGGGCCGTCGCGGTTGCGGGAGACGTGCCGGTGCTTGCCCTGGGCGGGGCCGACGTCGGCAACGTCCGCGAGCTGCGCGCCGCGGGGGCGCACGGGCTGGCGGTGATGGGGGTCGTGATGCGGGCCCCGGACCCGGCTGCCGTGATCGAGCAGTTGCTGGTGGGGACAGCGTGAACGGCCCGCCCGTGGTGCTGAGCATCGCCGGCACCGATTCGGGAGGTGCCGCCGGACTCGCGGCCGACCTCACCACGTTCGCGGCGCTCGGCGCTCACGGGACCTGTGCGGTCACGGCGGTCACGGCGCAGGACACGACCGGCGTTCACGCGATCGTGCCGCTGGCCGCCGCTGATGTACGAGCTCAGATAGTCGCCGTCTTCGACGACCTGCCGGTGGCTGCGGCCAAGGCAGGCATGCTCGGATCGGCGGAGGTGGCCCACATCGTGGCCGATCTGGTGGCCGTGTCGGTCCCGCTGGTGGTTGACCCCGTGCTGGTGGCGACCAGCGGGGCCGTGCTCGGCGACGACCTCCTCGTCACGGCTTACCGTGACGTTCTGCTGCCCCGATGCGCGGTGGTGACTCCCAACCTCCACGAGGCCGTGCGCCTCACCGGCCTCGATCCCGAGCGACCGCTGCCGGAGATCGCCCGAGCCCTGCACGAGATCGCGCCAGCCGTCGTGCTCACGGGAGGCGACCCCTGCGCACGAGTGTGTCGTGACGTGGTCATCGACCGTCTCGGGCACCTCGCGGTCCTGGAGCACCCCGCCGTGCCGAGCAGCAACGACCACGGCACCGGGTGCACCTTCAGCGCGGCACTCGCCGTCCACCTCGCCCGCGGCCTCGACCTCGGGCCCGCGGTCCGGCTCGCCCAGTCCTTCGTGGCCCGCGCGCTTGCCACCTCCGCCACCTGGCAGCTCGGCCGCGGCCGAGGCCCGGTCGCTCACGTATTCACCCACCCCCACAAGGAGAACTGATGCACATCCATCCCTCGCACAGCACCGTGCACCGCACCGGCTCACGCGACGACGTCGCCGTGCCGTTCACGCGCGTCGCGCTCACCAACGGCGACACCTTCGACCGCTACGCCACGGCCGGCCCCGGCAGCGACCCCGAGGTCGGCCTGCCTGCCCTGCGCAGGGCCTGGCTCGACGAGCGAGCCGACACCGAGGAGTACGACGGCCGCGAGACGCAGCTGCTCGACGACGGCAGGACGGCCGTGCGCCGGGGTGAGGCGCATGAGCAGTGGCACGGACAGCGGGCCCGTCCCCGCCGCTCCCAGCCCGGGCGCACCGTGACCCAGATGCACTACGCCCGTCAACGTGTCGTCACCCCCGAGATGGAGTACGTGGCGATCCGCGAGGGGATGGACGTCGAAGTGATTCGCACCGAGGTCGCCGCCGGACGCGCGATCATCCCGGCCAACGTCAACCACCCCGAGGCCGAGCCGATGATCATCGGCAAGCGGTTCCTGGTGAAGATCAATGCCAACATCGGCAACTCCGCGGTGACCAGCTCGATCGCCGAGGAGGTCGACAAGATGACCTGGGCGGTGACCTGGGGCGCCGACACGGTGATGGACCTCTCGACGGGTGAGGACATCCACACCACCCGCGAGTGGATCGTGCGCAACTCGCCGGTCCCGATCGGCACCGTCCCGATCTACCAGGCCCTGGAGAAGGTCGACGGCGACGCCTCGAAGATGACCTGGGAGATCTACCGCGACACCGTCATCGAGCAGTGCGAGCAGGGCGTCGACTACATGACCGTGCACGCTGGCGTTCTGATGCGCTACGTCCCCCTCACCGCACAGCGGATCACCGGCATCGTCTCGCGCGGTGGGGCGATCATGGCTGGCTGGTGCCTGGCCCACCACGAGGAGAACTTCCTCTACACCCACTTCGACGAGCTGTGCGAGATCTTCGCCCGCTACGACGTGTCCTTCTCCCTCGGGGACGGCCTGCGGCCCGGCTGTACCGCCGACGCCAACGATGAAGCCCAGCTCTCCGAGCTTCGCACCCTCGCCGAGCTGACCCAGAGAGCGTGGGCGCACGACGTGCAGGTCATGGTCGAGGGTCCCGGCCACGTGCCGCTGAACCTCGTCGAGCAGAACGTCGTGCTGCAGCAGGACTGGTGCCACGGCGCCCCGTTCTACACCCTCGGCCCGCTGGCCACCGACATTGCGCCCGGCTACGACCACATCACCTCGGCCATCGGGGCGGCGGCCATCGCGATGCACGGCACCGCGATGCTGTGCTACGTCACCCCCAAGGAGCACCTCGGGCTGCCGAACCGCGACGACGTCAAGACCGGTGTGATCACGTACAAGCTCTCCGCCCACGCCGCTGACATCGCCAAGGGACACCCCGGGGCGCGCGACTGGGACGACGCACTGTCCAAGGCACGTTTCGAGTTCCGCTGGCACGACCAGTTCGCGCTGTCGCTCGACCCGCACACCGCGCAGGAGTTCCACGACGAGACCCTGCCCGCCGAGGCCTCGAAGACCGCGCACTTCTGCTCGATGTGCGGCCCGAAGTTCTGCTCGATGAGAATCAGCCAGGACGTTCGTGACTACGTGGCCTCCGGCATGGCGCAGAAGTCCACGCAGTTCGTGGAGATGGGGTCGTCGATCTACGTGGAGGAGCCGACCTACACTCGTCCCACATGACGTGGAACCGGCCCGTACCTCTCCTCGGTGACTCGACCTCGGCGGCCGAACGTGCCGCCGAGGTCGAGGGGTGGGCCTTCCCGACGGCCGCTCGAGAGGCGTTCTACGAGGTCCTTGGCGCCCGTCGTGACGTACGCCGCTTCCGCCCCGACCCGGTCGACCCGCAGCTCGTGCGTCGGGTGCTGGCTGCCGCGCACATGGCGCCGTCCGTCGGGCACAGCCAGCCGTGGCGCTTCATCGTGGTGTCCGACCCCGCCACCAGGGACCGGGCCGCACGGATGGCCGACGAGCAGCGCCTCCGGCAAGCCCGACAGCTGGAGGCCGACGCCGCCAGACGGTTGCTGGACCTGCAGCTCGAGGGGATCCGCGAGGCTCCCATCGGGGTGGTCGTCGCTTGCGACCGGCGTACGGCGCCTGCGGGAGTGCTCGGGCGGGCGACGTTCCCCGACGCTGACATGTGGTCGTGCGCCTGCGCCATCCAGAACCTCTGGCTGGCCGCGCGAGCCGAGGGTCTGGGAGTCGGCTGGGTCACCCTGTTCGAGCAGTCCGACCTCGAGGCCCTGGTCGGGGTGCCCGACGGGGTGGTCACCCTGGGCTGGCTCTGTCTGGGTTGGCCCGACGAGCGTCCCCCGGCCCCGGGCTTGGAGCGGGCAGGTTGGTCACGTCGGCAGCCGGTCGACGAGGTGATCTTCGCCGAACGCTGGAGCGAGGCCACCCCGGCGCCGCCGTCGCGCCTGCGAGCGCCCCTCAACGACGCCGTGGTGGGCGCCCGGGACGAGGCCGACGTGCTGCTGACCCCGCCGGGCTCGCTCGGGACGCTGGACCGCTACGTCGACCGGGTCGAGGCCGCGGCGCAGGGACGTGGAGAGAACGCGCCGACCGGCCAGCTGATCCTGGTCGCGGGCCGGCATCCAGCCACGGCCCACGGCATCTCCGCCTACCGCGACTCCGTGACTGAGGACGTGCTCGCGGCAAGTCGCGTGGGCGAGTCCGCTGGCGCCGTCGCGGCTGCGGCGGCCGGTCTCGCCTTCAGCCCGGTGGACGCCGGCAGTGCGACGGGCGACCTCGTCAACTCTGACGCCATGTCTGCCCATCAGGTGTCGGACCTGCTTGAGCGTGGCCGCAGTCTCGGGGTTGCCGCCGGCAGAAATCACGTCCTCGTGGCGCTCGGCGAAGTCGGCATCGGCAACACCACGGTGGCCGCCACCCTCGCGGCGGCGTTGTTGGGACTACCCGCAGTCGAGGTGGTGGGGCTGGGTGCCGGGTCAGACACCGACATGATGCAGCGCAAGATCGACGTCGTCGAAGCCGCCCTCGCGAGAGTGCAGAAAGCGCGAAGCCTGGACCTGCTGCTTCCCGAGGAGGCACTCGCCGCGCTGGGTGGACCTGAATTCTGTGTCCTTGCAGGGGTGGTGCTGGGTGCCGCGTCCACCGGGGCGGTCAGCGTGCTCGACGGCCTTGCCACCAGCGTCGCTGCCCTCGTGGCGGTCCGCATCGAGCCCGGTGCAGCGGCGTATCTCGTTGCCGGCCAGCGCAGCCGTGAAGTCGCGCACCCCGCAGTCTTGGACCACCTGGGCCTCGAGCCGTTGCTGGACCTGCGACTGCGGGTGGGTGAAGGGGTCGGCGCAGCGTTGGCCTCCGCCATGCTGGTCAGTGGGCTGACGTTGCGCCGACAGATCGGCCGAACGGCGCAGTGACAGCCCCTAGATGAAGAGCATCTGCGCTCCCACGGTCTTCTCGATGAAGTCCGAGGCGCTGATGATGGCTTCAACCTCGTCGTAGAGGTCTTCAGCCTCCAGATGTTGCATGTCGGCCGACATCCGGCAGGCCCACAGGTGGCCACCGGAGTCGACGATCTGCTGAAGAAACTCGGGCACCTCGGGCACTCCGACCTCCGCGATCGACTTCTTCATCTGGTGCGTGGCCATCGCGGTCATGCCCGGCACCCCTCCAAGTCCCTGCGGCATGTGTGCCGCAGTGTTCCCGAGCATGGTGAACTTCAGGTCGCCCATCGTCTTCTTGTTGATCATGTCGAAGCCCCAGAACGTGAAGAACAGATGCGTCTCCACTCCCTCGCCGAGCGCGGCGTTGGCCATGATGAGGCCGGGGTAGGCCATGTCCAGGTTGCCCTTGGAGCAGATGATCGCGAGCTTGCGGCCGCTCTCCTCATCGCCGAAGGACGGAATGATCGGGGCTGTCTCGGTGGTGGTCATGTCGGTGTCTCCTGTTCGACTCACACGCAACCGCGAGGCTTCGGAAGCCCGGCGATGTAGGCCATCTTCTTGGCCGGCTTCTTGGGAAACAGGGTGAAGAGCTGCTTGGTGGGCAGCCCGCCCACGGTGGCCACCCTGCGCAGGGTCGCGGTCTCGCCCTGCTCAGGGAAGTCGCTGCGCAGGAAGCGGATCGCCTTCCAGTGCTCGTCGCTCATCTCGACACCGATCTGGGCGGCGAGCGCCCGTCCCAGGTCCTCGGTCCACTCGTCGTACTGCGTCATGAACCCCTCGTCGTCGACGTGGATCTCGTGGCTGTCGATCGTGGTGGTGGGCATGTCAGGTCTCCTGCTTCTCTGATTCGGTTGCGGGTAGGTTCTTCCCGGCCATCGACATCAAGGCTGGGAGCGGGACAGGACGGCCGGGGAGCAGGACGTTCCAGTAGACCCAGCGGAAGGCGAGCTTCCCCAGGTGGTTGGCACGGGTCTCCTTCAGCAGGTCCATCGGACCGACCACCGGCAGCGGGTACTTGCCGGTCAAGGGCTCGGTGTCGTAGTTGAAGTCGATCAGCAGGGCCTTGTCGTTGCCGGACTCGACGAAGCAGTTGGCGTGCCCGTCGAAGGCGCCGGTCATCGGCCTGCCGGCGATGTGCTCGAGGAAGTTGCCGACGAAGATCTCGACCGAGAAGTGCGCGACCGATCCGGCCTTGGAGGCCGGGATGTCGCTGGCGTCGCCGATCGCGAAGATGTTGTCGAACTTCTTCGAGAGCTGGGTGTGCTTGTCGACGGGTACGTAGTTGAGCTCGTCGCCGAGCCCCGAGCGTCCGACGAAATCAGCGCCCATGTTCACCGGGATCGTCACCAGCAGGTCGAACGGGACCTCGCGCTCGTCGTAGGAGACCAGCATCTTCCGTTCGTTGTCGATCCGTTCGACCATGAAGTCGGTCTCGACGTGCACCTTGCGCTCCTCGAGCATTCCGCCGAGGTGGGCCGAGGCCACCGGCTTGGTGAACGCCCCGTCCAAGGGGGTCACGTAGACCAGCTCGACGCGGTCGCGGATCCCGCGATCCCGTAGCCACGCCTCGGCGAGGAAGGTGAACTCCAGGGGCGCAACCGGGCACTTGATCGGCATCTCGGTGATGTGCACGACGAGCTTGCCGTGGTCGAAGCGGGCGAGCGCCTCCGCAAGCGCCTCAGCGCCGTCCAGGGTGTAGAAGTCGAAGATGCTGCGCCGCCACTCCGGGCCAAGCATGCCGGGCGTCTGGTCCGGATGCGGGGTCGTGCCAGTGGCGATGACGAGCTGGTCATAGGCAAGTGCGCGACCGCCTTCGAGAAGTACCACGCCGTCGGCGGTGTCCACCGTGTCGATCGAGCCGATCACGAAGTCGACACCGTCGGGAAGGAACGCGTGCCGCGACCTGACCACCTGGTCATGGGAGTACCCACCGAAGGGCACGAACAGATAACCCGGCTGGTAGTGGTGCTCGTCGTCGCGGTCGACGACTGTGATGCTCCACTCTCCATGGTCGAGGCGGTGCCGCAACTTGTTGGCGATCATGGTCCCGGCCGTTCCGCCGCCGAGAATGACAAGTCTCCTCATGGCTGTCTCCTGTCTTCTGCCTGCACCCCGACGCTAGAACCCGGGGGTATTCGCAAGAAGTGGCGAAGGTCCCTCGTCGGAGTGACCAAGGCACCACGAGGGCGCCTTCTCGGTTCAGCCAGCGCAGTCGACGGTCCACCGGCGGGTCTGGGAGACAGGGTCGAGAATCGTGTGCTCCCGATGGGGGTCGAACCCACACTGTGACGGGTTTAAGCCATCTGCCTCTGCCAATTGGGCTACGGGAGCGCAGCGCAAGCCTAGTGTCACCGAGCGGGGTGGGGTGA
>NZ_JACMOM010000164.1 GCF_014378035.1 Aeromicrobium sp.
GGGTCACACATCCAAGCCTCCATCAGACCCAGTGCGATGCGCCAACCCGACCACCCCGACATTCACGCGATCAAGACCCTGCCAACAACTTGACTCGGTACGAGGGGCTGCAGGGGATGTGCGTAGGTCAGTCGATTCCGTCGCCGTGGGAGAGCAGGAACTTGCGGAGCAGGTTCGACAATGTCTGGACCTCGGTTTCATCCAGGGCTGCGAGCATCTTGTGCTGGTTCTCGACATGGTGCTCGACGACGTCGTCGACCAAGGCCACGCCTTGCGGGGTGAGCGAGATGAGCAGCTGACGACGGTTTCTCGGGTTGATCTCCCGATGTACCAGCCCGCGGTCCACGAGACGGTCGACTCGATTCGTCATCGCCGCCGATCCGACCATCGTCATGCCCGCCAATTGCCCCGAGGTCAGCGGGCCCTCAATGCGAGCGCGACGCAGCGTGGCGATCACGTCGAACTCCCACGGCTCGATCCCGAACCGGCGCATGAACTGTTGCAGGTCAGCACGCGCAATTCCGCTGGCTCGGGTGAGCCGGCCCATCACGCCCATGGCGCTCACGTCCAGGTCGGGGCGTTCCCTGTTCCACTGTTCCAGGATGTTGTCCACCGCGTCGCTTTCCATTCACCAATCTTTCGTTTGACCTCGAAGATTACATCACCTAAATTGTTCAGCAATGAATAGTACGTTGTCGAACAGTTATGGGGATGAACAATGACGAAGGTGGAAGACACCGAAGCGGTCGTTGGGCATCGAGCAGTTCGGGCTGCCCACGACGTGAAAATCTCGCGGAGGGCCGTGGACGTCCGTCTACGTGCGCGGCTCGACCGAGGGCGCAGCGCGGTTGCATCAGGACCTCAAGAACCCCGTCCAAGGCCCCGACTGTCGCAAGTACCGCGACAAGGTGGTCCGCTTCGTCCAGGACGCCCGTGATGCCTTCGCCAAGCCATGTGAGCGCTGGCGGCACGGTGCTGAGCCCCCCACCGACCGCCGGCGACAGCGGTTTTGTCGTTTCCCAGAAATTGCACGTGCTGCCGGCGACCCCTGCTCTACTTGCCGCCCACACTCTCATCCGGGACCGTGACGCCAGCCGAGAGGTGTTCACCACACAGTCGCGCCGCGTCTTCCGGATGCTGCTCGAGACTGCGGTGGGGCTGCTGCCCAGCGAGCCGAAGGAGGTCCTGACCCCGGCCGGGCACGTGTTCACGGGCTTGGTCCTCACCGAGAACGTGTGTGCCGTTTCGGTCGTCCGCGCCGGGGAGAGCCTTGAGTCTGAGTTGTGGGCTGTTGTCCCAGGCGTGCGCGTGGGCAAGATCCTGATCCAGCGCGACAAGTCGACCGCGCAACCCCGCCTCTACTACTCCCACCTGCCCCCGAACATGGAGCATCAGCACGTCTTGCTGCTCGAGCCCATGCTCGCCACAGGTGGTTCGCTTCTGGCCGCTCTCGATGTACTCGCTTCGGCAGGTACCCCCAGTTCGCGCGTGATCGCGGTGAATCTTCTTTCATCCCCTCCCGGACTGGCCCGGGTCATGGAGGAGCACCCCGATCTGACCGTCGTCACCTCGTCGGTGGAACAAGAACTGGACGACAACGCCTTCATGGTGCCTGGGATCGGCGACTTCGGTGACCGGTACTTCGGCACGGACGGCGGCGGGTCATGAGCAAGCTCCCTCCCGGCGATTTGTCCCTCACCGCCTTTGCTCCGATCGTGTGGGGATCCACCTACCTGGTCACCACACAGTTCTTGCCCGAGGATCGTCCGCTGCTCGCCGCGACCGTCCGAGCCCTGCCAGCTGGCCTGCTGTTGATGCTCGTGACACAAACGCGGCCGCACGGGATCTGGTGGTTGAGGGCAGTGGTGTTGGGCGGGCTCAACATCGGCTTGTTCTTCTTCCTGTTGTTTGTTGCCGCGTACGAGCTGCCCGGCGGCGTCGCCGCGCTGGTCATGTCGGTGCAACCGTTGTTCGTGTTGCTGCTTGGTGCCGTTCTTCTGGGGGCGAGGATCAGGGCGTCGCATGTCATCGCATGCGCCATGGGCGCCCTGGGGGTCGGCCTTCTCGTTCTTCGTTCCGAAGCCACCCTCACCACTGTCGGTGTCCTCGCTGGCCTGGGTGGAGCGTTGAGCATGGCCGCAGGAATCGTGCTCACCAAGCGGTGGGGACGCCCGCCCGGCACGGGGCTGTTGGGTTTCACCGGCGTTCAGCTTGCGTTGGGCGGCGCTTTGCTGCTGCCTGCCATGGTGTTCTTCGAGGGCATGCCACCGAAGATCACCGGAACCAACGTCGCAGGCTTTTCATATCTGGCCGTGGTCGGCGCGCTCATCGCGTACACGGTGTGGTTCCGGGGGATCGAACGTCTACCGGCGCTGGTGGTGTCGTTCCTCGGCTTCTTCAGCCCGCTGACTGCCGCCATCCTTGGCTTCGTCTTCCTCAACCAGTCCCTGACCGTGGTCCAGATCGCTGGCGCAGTGCTCATCGTTGCCTCCATCGTGGTCGCTCAACGCGCACCTTCGTCATCGGGCCGGCCACCGCCAAGATCAGCAGTGCCCTTCTCAAGCGGAGTCAACTAGCCGGTTCTTCTTCGTTCAGTCATCGCAGAATCAACGGAAATCGGGGAGATATGTCCACCAGAAGTCCTGGCGTTGCCACTTTGATCGACCTGCTCGACGAGCACGCCCGTCATTGTCCAGATGCGATCGCCGTCAAGCATGGCGATCAACAGCTGACCTTCTGCGAGCTCAAGGCCCGCAGCAGCGCCTTGGCGCTTGAACTGCAGCAGCACCCGATCTCGTCCACCATTGACGACCGCATCATCGGGGTGCTGCTCGAGCACTCAATCGACCTGGTTGTCGCGGTGTGGGCAGTGATGCGCTCCGGTGCCGCGTACCTGCCGCTCGAGCCTGATTATCCCGAAGAACGGCTAGCCTTCATGGTCGCGGACTCCGGCGTATCGGTGGTGATCACGAGTCCCGAACTCTCGGACAACCTGCGCGAGTCTCTGCCGCACGACATCCAGATTCGGGGTCTTGAGGGTGGGGCTGACCTGCCTGACCCTGCCCGGCCACTACCAAGCCCCCGACCCCAAGACTTGGCGTACGTCATCTACACCTCCGGCAGCAGCGGCCGTCCCAAAGGGGTGGCAATTGCGCACGAGGCCATCGCCGACCAGATTCGCTGGTTGCAGTCCCAGGACCACTTGGACCCGCGGACAGTCATCCTGCACAAGACACCCATCAGCTTTGACGCCGCGCAATGGGAACTGCTGGCCAACGCCACCGGCGCTCAGATCGTGCTCGGCAAGCCCGGGCTCTACCGCGACCCCGACGCGTTGATCGACGCGGTGCGCGAGCACGACGTCACCACCCTGCAGGCAGTGCCGACCCTTCTCCGTGCGTTGGTCGAGACTGAACGCCTCGATACGGTGCCAAGCCTCGCGCGGGTATACAGCGGCGGTGAGGCGCTGAGCGCGGTCTTGGCTCGCGACCTGCTGCGCGCGCTTCCGGGCGTTGCGCTGACCAACCTGTACGGGCCCACCGAATGCACGATCAACGCGACCAGTCACACCCTCACCTCAAGCGACCTTCCTCTGGGTGGAACAACCGTGCCCATCGGCCTGCCCGTGGAAGGCTGCGAGGTGTTGGTGGTGGATCCAGACCTGCAGCCGCTGGCGGCGGACCACGAGGGCGAGTTGTTGATCGCGGGTTCCCAGCTGGCGCGCGAATACCTTCACCGCCCCGAGCTGACTCACGAGAAGTTCATCCGGGTGCCCGCTGCCGGTGGCAAACGGTACTACCGCACTGGCGACGTCGTCAGGCGGGACAGCGAGGGCGTCCTGTACTTCGTGGGCCGACACGACAGCCAGGTCAAGCTGCGCGGGCACAGGATTGAGCTCGACGAGGTCAGCCATCGGATCGAAGAGCACCCCTGGGTGCGCAAAGCTGCCACGTTGGTCACCGAGGACGCCCGCACAGGGCGTGACGCCTTGGTCGCGTGCATCGAGCTGGACGCCAAGCAGGCCGCCCTGATGGACCAGGGCAACCACGGGTCGCACCATCAGTCCAAGGCAAGCCGGGTGCAGGTCCGTGCCCAACTGTCCGATCCGGGCGTCCGCACGGACGATGAACTGCGTGACCGACCTGTCGTGCCGCTGCACCACCGGGCAGGCACGCAGCACCAACGGCGCAAGGCCTTTTCCCGCAAGACCTACCGCAACTTCAACGCTGGTGCTGTTACTCGTGGCGACATCCTCGCTGCCCTCGCTGAGCCCCGTCGACCTCACTACCGCCGCGAGCTCTCCCAGCTGACCTTTGAAGGACTCAGCGAGCTGATGCGCTGGTTCGGTCAGTTCCACAGCCAGGAGCGCCTCCTGCCCAAGCTCGCCTACGCCTCGCCCGGAGCGCTTTACGCCACCCAGCTGTTTGTCACTCTCGGCAACACCGCAGGCGTTGCCGACGGCACGTACTACTACCACCCCGTCAACCACGAGCTGTACCTGGTCGAGGGCGTTGTCCCGGATCAGACCGACCCTGCCGGTGCGACACGACTGGCGTTCCATTTCCTGGGCCGACAGGAGGCCATCGAGACGGTCTACAAGACCAACGTCCGCGAGGTCCTTGAGATGGAGGTCGGGCACATGCTCGGCACGCTCGAGGAAGCGCTGATCGACCAAGGTCTGTCACTTCGACCGGCTGGCTTCGAGGAGTCCATGGCGGAACGCCTTCAGCCAGGGGTCTCGGACACGTATCTGGGTTCGTTCGAGGCCGTGCCCCAGGGCGATGGCCACTTCCCCGACATCGTCACCCATTACGTGCAGGCCCACCCGGACAGCGTCGATGACTTGCCGTCAGGGCTCTACCGCCTCGAGGACGGCGACCTGGTCAGGCTGGGACCGCACGTCATCGAGTCGCGCCACGTCATCGCCATCAACCAGGACGTGTACAAGCGGTCGCGCTTCGGGATCTCCCTCGTCACCCGCAGCCCCGGTCACTGGCTCGAGTATGTTGCCCTCGGGCTTGCCCTCCAGCGCCTCCAGAGCAACCAGAACGGTCTTGGTCTGATGTCCTCGGGATACAGCTCAAAGACCGGACACCCGCTTCCAGCCTCCCTGCGTCTGGACTCGCTCCTCAAGGATGCAGGCGAGATTCCTGGGGCGTCCTACTTTGCAGTGGGGGGCAAGGTCTCTCAAGGGCAGGTGGGCAGCGAAGGCATGGACGAGGACAAGGTTCACATGCGCGGTCCTGCCGAAATGATCAAGGACGACCTGAGTCGGGCACTGCCGTACTACATGGTCCCCGCCAAGACCATGGTCCTTGACCGGCTGCCATTGAGCCCCAACGGCAAGATCGATCTGAACGCCCTCGCTGACACAGTCCAACGTGAACAGGCTGCTTCATCCAGACGTATCGTCGAGCCACACAGCGACACCGAGCAGTGGCTTGCTGGCCTGTGGTCACAATTCCTCGACTACGAGGACGTATCCGCCGAGGACGACTTCTTCGCGATGGGCGGCGACTCCCTGACCGCAGTGAGCCTGGTCAACCGCATCAACCAGGACCGCGACGCTGACGTGAAGGTCCAATCCCTGTTTCGGTACCCGCGGCTGCGGGAACTGGCCGCGCAGGTGGACACGCTCGGGCACGACGACTCGCGCCTGATCGCGCTGAACGGATGCACCACTGGCCGCGCGGCATTCTGCTGGCCGGGCCTGGGTGGCTCACCCATGAATCTGGCACGGCTCGGCAAGACCATGGTCGACACACCGGTCCTCGGAGTTCAGGCTTGGGGCATCAACGCCGGGGAGGAGCCCTTCGCCAGCATCGATTCGATGGCGCGAGCCGACATCGACCAGATTCGGCGCGTGCAGCCGCAAGGTCCGTACACGCTGTGGGGTTACTCCTTCGGAGCGCGCGTGGCGTTCGAGGCGGCCTGGCAGCTGGAACAGGCCGGCCATGTCGTGGACAACCTCTTGCTGATCTGCCCCGGCAACCCCGTGGTGGAAGGAGACGAGCCCAACGACGGCCATAGCGCCAACTACGGCGACGCCACGTACGTGCGGATCCTGTTCTCGGTGTTCGCCAGCACGGTCCGTGGTGAGCAGGCCGAGAAATGTCTGCGCGAGGCCCATGACGAGCAATCATTCGTTGCCTTCATGACCGCGACTGTGCCCGGGCTCGAAGCCGACGTCATCCGGCGAATCGTGCGGATCGTCGAGCGTACTTTCCAGTTCGAGTACACCTTCGACGAGCTCGCCGAGCGCCGGCTCAATGCTCGGGTCAGCGTGCTGAAGGCCACCGGGGACGACTACTCCTTCCTCGACGCCACCCCGACGTACTCGGCGTCAGCACCGACCGTGCTGACTCTTGAGGGAGACCACTACTCCGTGCTGGGGGATGACGTCGACGAGCTCGCCGAAGTGATCTGCGCGGACCGGCTTCCTGAGCCACTGCACGATGAGCTGAGACCCGATGAGCTTCGACGCCTTTCTGCGGCACAAGGCGCAGCAACGTCAGTGCCACGTCCCGCCTGAACTGTGCAGAACCATCAAGGAGACAACGTGAGTTCCAGCCCACCCATCACCCTGAGCCCCGAGGTTGCCGCGGCACTGCACGACGGCACCCCCGTGGTTGCGCTCGAGACCAACGTCATCACCCATGGCCTGGAGTACCCCCGCAATGCCGAGGCCGCCACCAAGGTGCAGGCAGCGGTGCGGCTTGGCGGGGCCGTTCCAGCCACGATCGGCATCGACGCCGGCCGTATTCTCATCGGTCTGGACAAGGATCAGATCGAGCGGTTCGCCACCAGCCCGAGCATCCCCAAGGTCAGTAGCAGGGACATGGGCCACGCCGTGGCTGCCGGCGGCATGGGCGCGACCACTGTCGCGTCATCGGTCGTCGCCGCGCACGCGGCCGGCATCAAGCATTTCTGCTCAGCAGGAATCGGGGGCGTTCACCACGGTGTGCAGAACACCTTGGACATCTCCTCCGACCTCATCCAATTCGCGCGAACTCCGCTGATGGTGGTCTGTGCGGGGGCAAAGAACATCCTCAACCTGCCTCTGACGTTGGAGTTCCTGGAGACTCAGTGCGTCCCGGTCGTCTCCTACCGATCCGATGACTTTCCAGCCTTCTACTGCCGGTCCAGCGGGTTGCGCAGCCCTCGACGCATCGACGACCCAGTGCTGCTGGCAGAGATGGCCGAACAGCACTGGTCCCTGGGCAGCTCCACAGCAGTCGTTGTCACGACCCCACCCCGGGAGGAGGACTCCATCGACTTCAACGAAGCCCAGTCCGCAGTCGAGGATGCGCTGCGGGAGGCCAGCCGTACGGGCATCACCGGAAAGGACGTCACCAAGTTCCTCATGCGATGTGTCGACCGCGCCACCGACGGACGCTCCTCGACAGCCAACATGGCCGTCTTGGTCAGCACCGCCGAGGTCGCCGGTCAACTCGCGACTGTCCACGCGATGCACGTCGCTGAATCTGCCTCCACGCACGACCCACACCGGGAGATCACGCATGCCTGACTTGTTCGAACCCGCCACCTTCGCTGCGCTACACCGCGCAAACCAATCGGCCATGGCACCCTTGACGCGCGGCCAGGCCCACCCCGACGGCACACCGACAGGGCTGATGGCCGCCTACTACGCACATCGGGCTGATGCCGGACTGGACATCGCCGAGGGCACCCAGCCCGCACAGGTCGCTCAGGGTTTCCGGAACAAGCCGGGCCGCGCGCGCGGCGGGCTCATCGCTGTCCAGCTCATGCACGCCAGTCGTATCGGACGCCCGCCCCTGTATCCCAGCGCTCACCAGTCCGTCGCCCCCTCGTCCATCCCCGCGGCCGGTGCATGCTCCACGCCGGAGGGGTTCACGGAGTACCCCGAACCGCACACGCTCACGTTGGAGGAGATCGACGACTTCGTCTGCGCCTTGCGGCTCGCCATCGATACGGGGTTCGGCGCCGTCGAGATCCACGGTGGCAACGGGTTCTCGCCGCACGAGTTCCTTGCCGCCACCACCGACCTCAAAGACGACATCGAGCAGACCCAGTCGCCCCCACTGAGGGCTCTGGCCCCATCGCACTCCTGCAAGTACCGGAGACCGTCGACCCCGTGTACACGCGGATGGTGCGATGGCCATGGGCGGGTCCGATGATCGTCAACCCGCGTCGCGAAGTTCCTGCCGGGCACGGGGATCCGCAGGTGGCGGAACGGGTCTACGCGGGTTTGGTGCAAGCAGTGTGCGTCTTTGCGGAATCCCTGGCAAACCCTGACCTGATCGAACGGATTGACACTGGCGGCGCGTTCAACGCGCCCCGCGGGGCGACCTGCAACTCCGGTGGGGCCCGGGCTTACACCGACCACCCCAACCTTTCCCGAGCGGAGGCACCATGAAGGTCGCACTTTTCGACCTCGACGGGACGCTGCTCCGCACCCCTCAGATGATCATCACTGAGATGACGCAGGAGGCGTACCAAGTGACCGGCATCCGGCCCGACCACGACGCGGCCCGTCGGCAAGTTGGCCGTCCGCTGTCTCAGATGGCCTTGGCGCTTGCCGGAGGCGACGAAGCGCAGGCGCAACTCATCGTCGCCGGCTACCGCCGTCGCTATCTAGAGCGAATAGTGCCCGCCGGGCCCGAGCTGGTCTATCCGGGGGTGCACGACGGGTTGCGACACCTCAGACAGGACGGGTGGCGCATAGGTGTGGTCACGAATAAGTCCCACGGAGGTGCCCTCGAAATCTTGGGCACATCTGGCCTTGTCGCCCACCTTGACGTCGTCATCGGGGCCGACGATGTCACCGATCCGAAGCCTGATCCCGCCCCCGTGCTCGCCGCGCTCAAGCAGCTCGACATCCTGCCCGGTCGCGCCGTCATGATCGGAGACACTGTTCACGACATCCAGGCGGGAAAGCGCGCCGGAACGGACACGATCGGCGTCACTCATGGAGTCGGAGACAGCACGGAACTCCAAGGAGCCGGTGCGACGTGGGTAGTCCACGATTTTCCCGCAGTGCTCGACACGCTACGCCGCGCCTCCTCAGCGGCTGAACCCCCGACCGGGTCAGCTGCCCGTGCGCTGCGGGGCACCGAGGCTTGAGCGGATGTCCTTCCAGCAAGTCGAAGAAATGGTCACGGCTCAGCTACGCATCATCGAACCCTCAGCGTTGGGCCGGCGCGCTCTCGCCACTGCTCGGAGCTTCCTCACCGGGCCCGAACTGATTCGGTGTGACAGCCTGCCCTCAGGGCAGGCACGAAGGAATCTCACCATCGGCCACGCTCTGGTCCGCGTTGTCGTAGCCGAGCAGTTCGCCCTCGAACCCGCTCAGGTGCTCCTCGTTCAGAAGTGCCCCACCTGCGGTGGCCCGCACGGCCGCCCCCACGTCGCCGACCTGCCCGTTCACGTCTCCATCACCCACACGGCCAACGTCGTGGCCGTAGTAGCCAGTCGACGCGGGCCCATCGCCGTCGACTGTGAAGAGTGCCCTCCGCGTACGCACCACCGTGACGCCATGACCCGACTGATTCCCAGCGGTGAGAACAGCGGCGACGACCGAGAGGCCGTGAAGCGGTGGACCATCCACGAGTGCTTGATGAAACTGGGCATGCGTGAACTGGATGATCTTCGGCCGGTGCACATCGCGGCTCACCCCCAGAAACCGGATACTTTTCTCGTCGAGGGCAGCTACTTCAGCTCAGTCGCGCTGCCCGCCGCCGTCGTCACAGTCGGATCCCCAGCCCCGGTCGACCTGAGCATCAGCTCAGAAGTACCCGAACCGCTGAAGTCGGCCTCAATGCCGATCCACCCACCGCCGCAATCAATAGGACCGTTCACCGGCCGTCCGACCGTTCGGCGGCATTCGGCACAGAGAAGTCCGTTCTGAGTAGTCATACGAGCACTCCATGAGACTTCTGGTAGACGTCAGAGCCAGGGACCGCTGAGCCGCACGGAGGTGGCCACTACGAGTCGGTTGGTGGCGAGCACAGGATTCGAAACTGTGACCTCTGGGTTACGAGCCCAGCGAGTTATTGATACGGGCATTCGCGGTGGTAAGACGTGCCCCAGCGCAACATCTTCGGTCCCCGCTCGACAGAATTGAGGGCGGTTGTCAGACTCCTGCGACGTATGGGGTGAGAAAGTGGGCACCGTGACGGTTGAGGGTTTCGGCAGGCTCGGTCGCAGTGCTCGGTGTCGCGAGGGAGGGAGTGACGAGCCGCGGCAATCGTGCCCTGCCGTAAGTTGCGTCAACCACCCGCTCCCTTGAAACACCTTCGTTCAAGATGAGTCGACGGGAATCGGTCCTTGACGTCGTTAGGACTTGAGCATCCAGATAAGTGCTGCAGCGTTGACCGCAGCCGTAATCGCGGGACCAAGCGCCTTTACTCGGTCGGAGATGACGCCACCAATTGCGGCGCCGAATCCTTGAACCAGAATCATGGCAAAACGCGGCTGCTGCTTCAAACGCGACCGAAGAACTGACGAGGCCATCGCAGCCACGATGACCAGTGGCGCACTTGGGACTGCTGCTGCGGTGCGGGGTGTCGGTTCGTTATCGGCGGTCGGCCTCTTGCGCTGCGAGAAGAGCGCTCATGAGGAGTGGGAGCGAGGCAGTCTGATCCTGCGAAAGTCCGAGGTTTCCCGCGGTGTTGGCTTGCTCGAATCGTGGCCACACTTGAGACAGGAGCTCGGCTCCCGACCCGGTGAGCTGCATGGGGTTGGACCGCCCGCGTCCACGAGGGCGGCTCCTGACGACGAGGCCGCGCTGGTCCATGTTGTTGACGACGCCCGCGATCGACTGTGGGCGGACAAGCACCGAGCGCGCCACCTCGGCGGTGGTCATCGGCCCATTGGCCCCGAGGTAGGACAGCACACCGAACTGCACCGGCGTGAGGTCGTAGACCGCGAACAGGGCGGTGACGTTCCGCTCGAGTGTGTGTGCAGCACGGATGACTGACCAGACAGGAGAGCTCTCGAGGTCCTCGGGTGAGGGCAGGGACGGCACGCCTGCAGTATCTCCGAGGTCGCCTAGTATTGGAAGCAGGAACCTGTTTCTACTCTCGAATTGAGCCCGCGATGAGCACGACCGACCCCTCTCCGAACCGAGTCTCCGGTTCGTCTGTCCCAGGAAAGATACTGGTCACCGGGGCAACGGGCAGTATCGGCGCTCACTTGGTCGACACCCTCCAGGCACGTGGCGCACCATTCGCGGTCATGTGTCGCCGCGCTGAGCAGCGCGACTCCTTCCGAGCCCGTGGCATCGAGGCGGTCGAAGGCGACTTCAGCGATCCCACGAGTATCCGCAATGCCATACCGGGCTTCGAACAGCTCTTTCTCCTTGCCCCCGAAAGTCCGGATCAGTATCACCAGGACACAGCCGCCATCGATGCGGCGGTCGAGGCCGGGGTGCGACACGTAGTCAAGGTCTCGACACTGGATGCCAATCCCACGTCCGCCATTCCATGGGCCCGCGACCACGCCCGGGCCGACGCCCATCTCGCCGCCACTGGCCTGCGGTGGACCCGCCTAGCTCCGGGAGCGTTCACCAAGAACCTCCTGGAGTTGGCGCCTGCCATCCAGTTCGGAGTACTGCCCGGCACCAGCGGAAACGGCGCCACCAGCTGGGTCGATGTCCAAGACATCGCCGAGGTTGCTGCTCGCGTCCTTTGCGAGCCGGAACTGCAAGGCGATCAGGTCGGCAGGTCTTACATTCTGACTGGCACCCACCCGCTATCCTTTCCCGAGATCGCGACGATCCTTGGCGACGAGCTCGGACGCAAGATCCGTTACGTACACCTTCCCGGACCTGTGATGTACGCGAGCCTGCGCCTCTCGGGCCTACCCCACTGGCAGGCTCGCGGCCTCGTGCGGCAGTTCGTCGACGTCGTGCGCCGCGGAGCCGATCAGGGTCGCGTGCACACCTTCGAGCTCGACGAACTCCTCGGACATAGACCCCGCGGGATCGCCGACCTCGTCCATTCCCATCGTGCGGACTTCACCCGGCACCGGTAGACACCGCCCCGGCAGATCGCAGGGTAGCGACTACCGATAGCCGCACAGGGAGCCTGCTGAACCCTCATCCTGTGCCGCCTCGCGGGCGGCGGGACCAGAACAACAAGCGCGGTGCGCTCGCACCGCCAGCATGGAACACCGGGATGAGCGGCGCGATGCGGTAAGTGAGCAGCCAGATGTCGGCCGACCCGTCGCGCTTGACTCACCTCGGGAGAACACCGAACCACCCGTTGCGGCATCCGCGTCTTTCTGGGTGGATTGACTCATGCGCTTTCGGCGTGTCTGCGGGCGACCAACTCGGGACCGGCATTTCGACACAACATCAGCGGACTGCAACCGTGCCCGTTTTTCTTGTCACTCCGTGCCCAATCCGTGCCTTTTCGACAAATGCGTCCCAATATCGAAGAACCGGGATCCCAGTCTTCACTGGAATCCCGGTTCTTTTTGTAGCGGGGACAGTGTGCTGGTTCAGGACATA
>NZ_JACMOM010000165.1 GCF_014378035.1 Aeromicrobium sp.
CGAGCGCCGCATGTCCTTCGATGTGTGAGGCGACCTCGAGCGCACTCCACGTCTGCGGCACGACGACCTCGGTGCTCTCATGCCCGCGCAGCACCACCGTCGAAGCGAGCAGTGCCTGAGGAAGTTGTGCAGTGGCCGAGACGACGGGAACCATGGGGCACTGCGGATCCCACCCACGAAGCTCGGCCAGCGTGTCGATGGCATCGAGCGGACCGCCGCTGAAGATGGCAGCCCGCAGACACTGAGCTCGTTCGGTCTCGGACATGGCCAGGAGGCGGCGAGTGTGCTGTAGGGGTGCTGATTCTCGGCGGCGACCCAGCACCAGCGTCCCGTCCGAACATGAGGGTCCCCTCGCGATTTGGGCGGGACGCGCGGACGATAGGTTGGGGCGACGCTTCTCCGAGCAAGGATGGTTCCGTTGTTCCAGAAGATTCTTGTCGCCAATCGTGGTGAGATCGCCATCCGCGCGATCCGCGCCGCTCACGAGCTGGGTGCGCGGACGGTGGCGGTGTTTCCTGTCGAGGACCGTGGCTCCGAGCACCGGGTCCGCGCCGACGAGGCCTACGAGATCGGCGAGCGCGGGCACCCCGTACGGGCCTACCTCGACCCTGAGGCGATCGTCGAGGCTGCCGTCCAGTGTGGTGCCGACGCGGTCTACCCGGGCTACGGCTTCCTGTCGGAGAATCCCGATCTGGCCGAGGCGTGCGCGCAGGCCGGCATCACGTTCATCGGTCCCCCCAAGGAGGTCCTCGAGCTCACCGGCAACAAGGCGTCCGCGATCGCGGCCGCCAAGGCGGCAGGCGTGCCGACCCTGAAATCGGTCGAGCCGTCGTCAGACGTCGACACGCTCATCGAGGCGTCGGACGTTCTCACCTACCCGCTGTTCGTCAAGGCTGTCGCCGGTGGTGGAGGCCGTGGCATGCGCCGGGTCGACGACCCAGCCCGGCTGCGTGAGTCGATCGAGGCCGCGATGCGCGAGGCTGACGGCGCCTTCGGCGACCCGACCTGTTTCATCGGGGAGGCAGTGGTCGACGCGCGCCACATCGAGGTGCAGATCCTTGCCGACCAGCAGGGCAACGTCGTGCACCTGCGCGAGCGCGACTGCTCGGTGCAGCGGCGCCACCAGAAGGTCGTCGAGATCGCGCCGGCTCCCAACCTCGATCGCGACATCCGCAAAGCCATGTGTGCCGATGCCGTGACGTTCGCCCGCTCGATCAGCTATTCGTGCGCGGGGACGGTGGAGTTCCTGCTCGGGCCGGACGGCCGCTACGTGTTCATCGAGATGAACCCCCGCATCCAGGTCGAGCACACGGTCACCGAGGAGGTCACCAATGTCGACCTCGTCCAGGCGCAGATGCACATCGCAGCCGGCGCGACGCTTGCCGACCTCGGCCTCGCCGACCAGGACAGCATCAAGGCGCGCGGCTTCGCCCTGCAGTGCCGCATCACGACAGAGGACCCGTCCAACGGATTCCGGCCCGACACCGGCACCATCACGTCCTATCGCTCTCCGGGCGGGCCGGGTGTGCGCCTCGACGGTGGCACGACCTACACCGGCGCCGTCATCAGTGCGCACTTCGACTCGCTGCTGTCCAAGCTGACCTGTCGTGGACGCGACTTCGAGTCCGCCGTCATCCGGGCCGAGCGCGCGCTGGGCGAGTTCCACGTCGGCGGCGTCTCGACCAACATCCCGTTCCTCCAGGGGCTGCTGGCCAACCCCGACTTCCGCGCCGGTGATGTCACGACGACCTTCATCGAAGGTCACCCCGAGCTGCTCGAGGCCCGAGGCGCGTCCGACCCGGCCGGCAAGATCCTGTCATGGCTGGCCGACGTCACCGTCAACAAGCCGAACGGAGCTGCGCCGACGGTGATTGAGCCGGTCTCCAAGCTGCCGCTCGTCGACCTCACCGTCATGCCGCCCGACGGCTCACGGCAGCTGCTTCTCGAGCTGGGTCCGGAAGGGTTTGCCGATGCCCTGCGTCAGCGCGACACGGTGGGAGTCACTGGCACGACATTCCGCGATGCGCACCAGTCGTTGCTCGCCACCCGCGTCCGCACACGTGACCTCGTGACGGTTGCGCCGTACGTCGCGCGCATGACGCCGCAGCTGCTGAGCATCGAGGCCTGGGGCGGTGCGACGTACGACGTGGCGCTGCGGTTCCTCAAGGAGGATCCGTGGGATCGTCTCGCTGCGATGCGTCAAGCGGCTCCGAACATCTGCCTGCAGATGCTGCTGCGCGGGCGCAACACCGTCGGTTACACGCCCTATCCGGTCGAGGTCACCGATGCGTTCGTCGCCGAGGCCGCGGCCACCGGCATCGACATCTTTCGCATCTTCGACGCCCTCAACGACGTCGACCAGATGCGTCCGGCAATCGAGGCCGTTCGTGACACCGGCACGGCCGTCGCGGAGGTCGCGCTCTGCTACACCGGCGACCTCTCCGACCCCGACGAGACGCTCTACACGCTCGACTACTACCTGCGCCTCGCCGACCGTATCGTCGATGCCGGTGCGCACGTCCTGGCGATCAAGGACATGGCCGGGCTGCGGCGGGGGCCGGCCGCCCGCAGGTTGGTGATTGCACTGCGCGTGCTCTTCGACCTGCCGGTGCACCTGCACACCCACGACACCCCCGGCGGCCAGCTCGCGACCCTGGTCGCCGCGATCGAGGCCGGTGTCGATGCCGTCGACGTCGCCTCCGCGGC
>NZ_JACMOM010000166.1 GCF_014378035.1 Aeromicrobium sp.
AAGGAGTTCAACTCGGCAGTCATCATCATCACCCCCGACCTCGGCGTCGTCGCCGAGCTCGCCGACGACATCCTGGTGATGTATGCCGGCAGGGCCGTTGAGTATGCCACTGCCCACGAGATTTTCACCGCCCCTCAGCACCCTTACACGTGGGGGCTGCTGGGCTCGATGCCGCGGCTGGACCGCGAGCGCACCGAGCGGCTCCGGCCCATCCACGGCACCCCGCCCAGCCTGATCAATGTCCCCAGCGGCTGTCCGTTCCACCCGCGATGCGACTATGCCGAGCTCAACGGCGGTTCCTGCGAGACCGATCGCCCGGAGTTTCTGGAGATCTCCGCTCGCCACTTCCTCGCCTGTCACCTTTCTGCCCAGGACCGCCAGCGGGTCTGGGAGAGCGACATCAGCCCGACGCTATGAGGACCGAAATGTGCCAGAGCCTGAGCACGGTATCCACCAGAGGAGCCAGGCCGTGACCTCAGCCCCGACCGACGCCGCAAGCCCGCGGAGGCACGCCTCCGGCGAGAGCGAGGACCTGCTCGTCGTCACCGACCTGCAGAAGCACTTCCCGATCCGCCGCGGTCTGCTTCAGCGCAAGGTCGGTGCAGTCAAGGCGGTCGATGGGATGAGCTTCACCGTGCGCAAGGGCGAGACCCTGTCGCTGGTGGGCGAGTCCGGCTGTGGAAAGACAACCACGGGGCGCATGCTGACCCGCCTGATCGAACCGACCGGCGGCACGATTCTGTTCGAAGGCCGGGACATCACCCACATCTCGATGGGCAAGATGCGCCCGTTGCGTCGTGACGTTCAGATGATCTTCCAGGACCCCTACGGCTCGCTGAACCCACGGCATACGGTCGGAACCATCGTCGGGGCACCCTTCCACCTGCAGAACGTGAAGACCGAGCACGGCACCAAGAAGGCCGTCCAGGAGCTCCTCGAGCTCGTGGGGCTCAGCCCGGAGCACTACAACCGCTACCCTCACGAGTTCTCCGGGGGCCAGCGACAGCGCATCGGCATCGCCCGCTCGCTCGCACTCAAGCCCAAGCTGATCGTCGCCGACGAGCCGGTCTCCGCCCTCGACGTGTCGATCCAGGCGCAGGTGATCAATCTGCTCGAGGACCTGCAGGACGAGCTCGGCCTGACGTATGTGACGATCGCCCACGATCTGTCGGTGGTCCGCCACATGTCGGACCGCGTGGCGGTCATGTACCTCGGCAAGATGGTGGAGATCGCCGACCGTACGCCGCTGTACGAGCAACCGATGCACCCCTACACGGTGGCACTGATGTCAGCGGTGCCGATCCCCGACACCGGCCGGCGCACGAAACGTGATCGGATCCGGCTCGAGGGCGACGTGCCCTCCCCGGTCAACCCCCCATCGGCCTGCCGCTTCCACACGCGCTGTTGGAAGGCCCAGGAGGTCTGCAGCACCGTCGAGCCGCTGCTGACCGAGCTCGCACCGGGGCACCGCGTCGCGTGTCACTTCCCCGAGAACCTCACCGATCTGCCGATGCCCGTGGTGCGCTAACCCTTCGGGCCCGCTGCGACACGGCATTAGCCGTTTTGTTGCACTATTGCGGGCTTGGGCTCACGTACTGATGCAATAAAACAGCTAACGGACCGGCCCGGGCGGCGTGCGTCAGTCTTCGTCCCACTCCTGATCGTTGTCGATGATGTGGACGGCAGCCTCCTCGGCGGATGACCCGCCACCGTCGATCCCCATGTCGTCGGCCACCATCTCGGAGTCGACGTCCTCATTTGTGCCCTCGTCGGGGGCCATCAGCCGCCCGCTGCGCAGACTGCCCACCTCGCCGTCGCCGAGGAAGTCGTCCTCGGCCGCGATGGCATCCGGGTCGTCGCCGCCCAGCATGTCCGACTCGGCAAGGGCACTCTCGAACGCGTTGGAGGGATCGGGCACCTCGTGGGAGAAACGCTGTTCGAGGCTCTCACCCTGGCGCTGCTCGGACAGGGTTGTCCCGTAGGCGTCGACACCACGCGGACGTTCCGGTGGCGAGTAGCCCTCGTCCAGAACGTCGTCGACCCCGCGGTCATCCAGGGTGTCCTCAGGCTGGAGCTGGTTCTCGCCATCAAGGCTGTAGCTGCCCATCGACTCCGAGCCGGTGCTCTCATGGTCGGTCATCCCCTGACCCTAATCGACTCCCCCCCGGGCAGCGGCAAATGCAGCGGCAAATTATGACGAATTGACCTTCGTCACCATTTGCCGAACGAGGTCCCGCGAGGCTTGACGCTGCCCAGGTCGATGGTCGAGATCATGTCGACCGGCAGGCCCGTCGATGCCTTCTCTGCCGCGTCGTTGGCGAGGATGTCGGCAGCGGTGTTCAACGGGAACTGGTTGCGCGGGTCGTGTCCGGGGACCTTGACGAACTTTACCGTTCCAGCCCGAGCGTCCAGCGCGGCCCAGATGGCCTCGATGATGGCTGCGTTCTTCACGGGCTGGCGTTTGGCGTTGCGCATCCCGTTGCGCCGCCAGCCAGCCCGCCACGTCGTGGAACAGTCCCGGGCGTAGGTCGAGTCGATCTGGATCACCAGGTGGGCAACATCGGGATGGTC
>NZ_JACMOM010000167.1 GCF_014378035.1 Aeromicrobium sp.
CGTCACGTTCCAGCCCCCGCCCCCGCCCCCGCCAGCGCCCAAGCCGACGCCGGAGAAGACCAAGCCGACGCCGGAGAAGACGACGCCGAGCCCCGTCCCGACCACACCGTCGACGACGACCGTGCCGCTGCCGCCGCCGGCGAAGCCGGCACCGGAACCGACGTGCGGCACAGCCACCACGCCGGCCTGCGCGTAGAGGCGCGGAACCTCAGCGCAGGTTGACGGCGTCGAACGTCGCGGTGGTGAATCGCACCGCGACGTCGACGCTGTCGCCCACCTCGGGAGCGCGTACGGCGGACGGCAGGAAGATCATGCTCGCCTGCATGTGCGGCGGCTCGGCGAACCAGCGCTGCTTTCCGTCGATCGTGAACGGTGACAGCGAGAAGCCGGCTGCCTCCAGGCCGCCCCGGGCGAGAGACTTGCCGCGCTGCGCAACCCCGGCGGCCGCCTTGGGTGCTTCGAGCCCGATGCCGTGGCTGGTGCCGCCCGCGATGATCAACAGGAATCCGTCGCGCGGCATGGGGCGCTGGCGGTAGCCGATGCGTTCGCCCCTCGCGACGAGATGTCGGTCGAGCACCAGGGCGTGGATCGACATCGCGCCGAGGTCGCCGAGCCACAGCGTCGTACCGATGCGCGGCCTGATGTCGAGCTGGGGCCGACGTTCGCGCAACGTGGCCAGCTCGGCGGGAGTCAGATGGGACAGGTAGAGCGTCGTCGTCTCGAGCTGAGATGTCTGGAGGGCCGCGGCCCAGCTCTCGGCCTCAACGAGGTTGCTCCCGGCCATCGGGAGATGGATGGCGAACCCCTCGAGCCGCAGGTCGCCCAGTGCGGCGACTGCGGCGGCCAGCTCGTGCCGGTCGAGGCCGTGCCGCGCCATCGAGGTCTCGCCCTCGAGCAGCACGCGGGCGTTCGGATCGAACCCGGAGGCCAGGGCCGCCACGTCCTCGACCCGGCCAAGGGTGTGGATGACACGTTCGTCGTGGACGACGTCGGTGAAGAACGGACGCCACGGCGTCAGCACCATGACGTCGCCGTCGAAGGCGGCGAGTGCGCCGGGCACCTCGTTGTAGGTGCCGACCGTGATCATCGGGAGCCCGAGGTCATGCGCCTCCGCGGCGAGCCGGTCGCGCCCGAAGCCATAACCGTTGCCCTTGACCACGGGAACGATGCCGGGAGTGCTCTCGACCAGCTGGCGCAGGCCGCGACGCCACCTTTCGGCGTCGACTTCCAGATCGAAGCTCATCCTCTGCTCCTCATGTAGGTCGTGAAGCCGAGGTAGAGGGCGCGGTTGAGGGGCAGGTCCCACTCGCCGAGGTACTCGACGGCCTCGCCGCCGGTGCCGACCTTGAACTGGATGAGCCCGATGTGGGAGTCGTCGGGGTCGAGGGTCTCGGTGATGCCGCGCATGTCGTAGACCGTCGCCCCGGCTGCCATCGCGTCGCAGATCATCTGCCACTGGATCGCGTTGGAGCCCCGCACCTCGCGTTTGGCCGTCGTGGACGCGCCGTACGAGTACCAGGCGTGCCCGCCGACGCGCACCATCGTGGTGGCAGCGACGAGGTCTCCCTCGTGACGCGCGAGGTAGAGGACGAGCCGATCTGGCTCCTCTGCGGTGAGCGCATCCCACATGCGTTCGAAGTACGACAGTGGACGCGGAGTGAAGTGGTCGCGCTCGGCGGTCTCGGCATACACGCGGTGGAAGGCGGCGAGGTCGTCGCGGGTGCCGTGGGCCACCTCGACGCCCAGCTTGGCGGCCTTCTTGATGTTGCGTCGCCACAGCTGGTTCATGCCGGCGAGGACCTCGGCCTCCGACCGTCCGGCGAGAGGCAGCTGGAAGTTGAACTTCGGTTGTCCGGCGGAGAAGCCGCCCTCGGTCGGCAGCTCCTTCCAGCCGAGCTCGGTCAACGACGTGGCAACCGACAGGGCAGCATCGTCGCTGACGTCGGCCGGGACGTCTGACAGCGAAGCGAGGACGGGGTCGGCGATCGCCTGCTTGATCGTGGCGGCGTGCCACCGGCGGGTGACGACGGGCGGGCCCATGCGGATGCCGAAGGCACCCTGGCTCTTGAGGTGCGCGGCCAGCGGTTCGAGCCAGTCGGCGAGATTGCCGCCGGTCCAGTCGATGTCAGGACCCTCGGGGAGGTAGGCGAGGAATCGGCGCACGCGGGGCAGCTGTCGATACAGGACGAGGGCAGCGCCGACGAGCGTGCCGTCATCGGAGAACCAACCGATCGACTCGCCGCGCCACTCGTTCTTGACGGTCGCCCACGCGGGCGTCTGGAGAAAGCTGACCGAGGGCCGACTCCGCACGAAATCGAGGTGCTCGGGTGCGCTGATGGGCCGGACCACGAGAGCTGATGTCACCACCCCACGCTACCAACGCCGGCCCGCCACGGCGCGGGGCGACGAGTGTGCCTGCATAAGTTAGGCTGACCTAACCTGCTGATCGGAAGGAACGACTGTGAAGACGTATGCCGCCACGGTGCTCGGTCGCCGCGTGCTCTCCGCCCACTTGGTCTCCGTGACTCTCGGGGGCCTGGAGGGTTACGCATCGACGGGAGTGCCAGACGAGTACGTCCGCCTGCTGATCCCGCCTGCCGGTGCAGAGCTCGCACTGCCGGAGATCGACGACGCCTGGACCGTTACCTATCCGGAAGGGTCGGTGGAGCCGGCTCACCGGATCTACACGATCTCCGACCACCGTCTCATCGACGGTCGCACCGAGATCGACCTCGACATCGCGCTGCACGGCGAGGGCATCGGCTCCGACTGGGCGCGCACGTGCTCGCCGGGTGACCAGGTCGGACTGATCGAGCCGCACGGCTTGTACGCAGCACCCGACGACGTCGGCTGGCAGCTGCTGGTCGCCGACATCACCGGGCTGCCGGCATTGGCCCGCATCCTGCGAGGCCTTCGGCCGGGGCAGCGGGTCGAGGCCATCATCGTGCTCACCGACGCCAGCGACGAGATCGCCTTGCCGAGCCCGGCCGACGTTGCCGTGACCTGGCAGGTCGTCGCGAACGAGACCGACATCGCCGACGCGCTCGCCGGAGCGGTCACGTCGCGAGAGCTGCCCGAGCAGGACCGCTACGTGTGGTTCGCGGGCGAGGCGCGGGCAAGCCGCGCGGTCCGTCGCCACCTGCGCCGGGAGCTCGGATGGCCGCAGGCCGACTTCTACACCTGCGGCTACTGGCAGGTCGACGCCGCGAAGTGGGCTGCTCGCTACCAAGAGGTGCAGGACGAGGTCATGGCCAAGGCCGAGGCGGTGCACAGCGAGGTCGGTGACGACGAAGGCGCCTACCTCGACGCACTTGACGACATCTACGACAGCGTGGGCCTCTGACCCCCGCCCTTTGCCCACCGCCGCGGGCTGGGGCGGGCTCAGGCAACGATGACGAACTGCGGTTGCTCGGGCCTCACGAGCAGGTGCATACCGGCCTCGGCGGGTGTGCGATCGGCCTTGCGATGGTTGCACCGGATGCACGCCGCGACGGCGTTCTCCCAGGTGAGGGTGCCGCCACGGCTGCGTGGAATGACGTGGTCGACGGTCTCGGCGCGACCCCCGCAATAGGCGCACATCTTGTCGCGCGCCTTGATCGCACTCTTGGTGCAGAGGTGGGAACGCCGGTGCATCCAGCGGGTCTTGACGTAGCGGACGAGGCGCAGGACCTTGGGGACGCGGAACGGCCCGAACCAGCCGTCGGCCTCCTCCTCGATGACCGCGACCTCACGCACGAGCATCTTGATCGCGTGCCGCAGGGAGACGCGCTGCAGAGGCTCATAGCTCGCGTTGAGCACCAAGACATAGGTCTCTGCCATCGGCCGGCCCCTTTCTGAGCGAAAGCGTAACCGGCCCAGCCATCAACTGCCCTCCAAGCGGACAAGAAAAGGACGTGGAGCCGAGCCGGGTCGGACACCCCGGAACTTGCAGGGAGCACATCTGTCCTACGGTGAACGAGTGGACGACTCAGAGCTCTTCGACGGCTACGGCCCGGTCGCCGGCTTCGACGAGATGTTTGCCCGCATGGACGTGCGCCCCAGCTACGACCAGGTCCACACCTCGTTCCAGAAGATGGGCGCGGCCGAGGTCAGGCTGCGCGCAGACTCCCTGGCTTCGTCCTACCTGGAGCAGGGAGTGACGTTCGGCGTCGAGGGCGAGGAGCGACCCTTCCCGCTGGACATCGTTCCCCGGCTCATCGAGGCCGCCGACTGGGACCACGTCGAGATGGGGGTGCGCCAACGAGTCCTTGCGCTCGAGGCGTTCCTCGCCGACGCGTATGGTCCCGGTGAGCTGTTCGCCGACGGCGTCGTCCCGCGCAACACCGTGGTCACGTCCCCGCACTACCACCGTGTTGTCGCCGGTCTGGAGCCGCCGAACGGTGTGCGCGTGCACGTCGCCGGGGTCGACCTGATCCGTGACGGCAACGGCGACTTTCGCGTGCTCGAGGACAACGTGCGGGTGCCGTCGGGCGTCTCGTACGTCATGACCAACCGCCGTGCACTGTCAGCGGCGCTTCCCGAGGTCTTCGCGGACCACCGCATCCGCCCGGTCTCGCAGTACTCGCAGGCGCTGCTCGCCGCCCTGCGCAAGTCGGCACCCGCGGGCGTCAGCGACCCGACGGTCGTGGTGCTCACACCCGGTGTCTACAACTCGGCCTACTTCGAGCACACGCTGCTCGCCCGCACGATGGGCGTCGAGCTCGTCGAGGGCCGCGACCTCGTGTGTCGGTCGGGCCGCGTCATGATGCGCACGACCAACGGCCTCGAGCCGGTGCACGTGATCTACCGCCGCATCGACGATGAGTTCCTCGACCCGGTGCAGTTCCGTCCCGACTCCGCGCTCGGCGTCCCGGGCATCATCAACGCTGCGCGGGCGGGTCACGTCACGATCGCCAACGCGGTCGGCAACGGCGTGGCCGACGACAAGCTGCTCTACACCTATGTGCCCGACCTGATCCGCTACTACCTGTCGGAGGAGCCGATCCTGCGCAACGTCGACACGTGGCGCATGGGCGAGGCCGACCAGCGCGAGGAGGTGCTCGACCGGCTCGATGAGCTCGTGCTCAAACCGGTCGACGGTTCAGGCGGCAAAGGCATCGTCATCGGCCCGGCCGCATCGAGGGCCGAGCTCGACGAGCTGCGCGCCAAGATCTTGGTCGACCCGCGCTCCTGGATCGCGCAGCCGGTCATCTCGTTGTCGACCGTGCCGACGCTCGTCGAGGACGGCATCCGCCCGCGCCACGTCGACCTGCGGCCGTTCGCGGTGCATGACGGCGATGACGTCTTCGTGCTCCCGGGCGGCCTGACTCGCGTCGCCCTGCCCGAGGGCGAGCTCATCGTCAACTCCAGCCGAGGGGGAGGGTCGAAGGACACCTGGGTGCTGGCCCGCCCGAGCGATCCTGACGACGAGGGCGAGGTCGCTCCGACGGCGAGCCCGGTTGCCGGCGTCGCCCAGTCGGCCGGACCGTCCCTCGACGACACCGACGACAGCGAGGTTCACGTCCAGGAGCAGGAGCAGCAGCAGTCGTCACCCGGCAGGTCGCAGACGCAGAAGCAGAAGCAGACGCACGACGGTGGGCAGGACGCATGCTGAGCCGCATCGCGCAGTCGTTGTTCTGGATCGGCCGCTACCTCGAGCGCGCCGACGACACGGCCCGCATCCTCGACGTGCAGATGCAGGTCCTGATCGAGGACCCCGGCATCGACGAGCGCACGTCGTGCGAGCAGCTGCTCTCAGTCATGGGTGTCGAGGACTACACCGGCATCCCCAACCGTTGGATGATCCTCGACCTGCTCGCGCACAACGCCGACTCACCGGTGTCCATCGCGGCGGCGATCGGTGCCGCTCGCGAGAGCGCCCGCCGCGCCCGCGAGACCCTGTCGACCGACATCTGGGCCGCGATCAACACGACGTGGCGCGGCTTGCCCAGCGCGCGGGCGATGAGGTCGCCCGACATGTTCGCGTGGGTGCGCAATCGTGCCGCGATGGTCTCGGGCATCGCCGACTCCACGATGTCGCGCGACGAGGGCTGGCAGTTCTACATGCTCGGCCGCAGCATCGAGCGCGTCGACATGACGGCCCGGCTGCTCTCGACCGCCGCTCTCGCGTCGGGCCCACAGGTCGCGTGGCCCACGACGTTGCGCGCCTGCGGGGCGTACGAGAGCTTCATCCGTGCCTACCGCGGCATCGAGGCCGACCGGCAGGCCGCAGAGTTCCTGCTGCTCGACCGCTGGTTCCCGCGGTCGATCGTGTCGTCTCTCGCCCAGGCCGAGAAGGCACTCATCAAGCTCGAGCGCAGCGGCCAGCGCTCGGGCTTCAGCGACGAGGCCCAGCGATTGCTGGGGCGGGCGCGCACCGAGCTCGAGTACCGCCCACTCGCCGACATCGTGTTCGACCTCCCCGTCGAGATGGAGCGGCTGCAGCGCAGCTGCGCGGCAGCCAGCGACGCCGTCACCGCCCGGTACTTCGCGGAGTACGAAGAGCACACGTGGCGCGGAGGGGTGCTGCTGTGAGCATGCAGATGCGCATCCGGCACACCACCGGGTACCACTACGCGAAGGGTGCCGTGGCGTCGTTCAACGAGGCCCGCATGACACCGATGACCACCTCGGAGCAGTACGTGCTGCGCTCACGGCTCGAGATCACCCCGACGCCATGGAGCTATGAGTACCGCGACTACTGGGGCACCACCGTCACGTCGTTCGAGGTGCGCGACCCGCACTCTGACCTGACGGTCGTGGCCACCTCGACGGTCGAGACGCAGGAGGTCCCGGACAAGCCGCACGGCGCCTCGTGGGCCGAGCTGCAGGACGTGCAGGACGAGTGGTGCGAGTTCCTCGCGCTCTCGGCCTGGGTTGCCCCGTCGCCCGCACTGCTCGCCGAGCTGGCCCCGATGCTCGCCACCTCTGAGCGTCCCTCCGACTACGCCATGGCTGTCAGCCAGTTCCTGCACGACCGGGTCGCCTACGTCCCCGGCAGCACCGAGGTGACCACCACGGCGGCCGATGCGTGGGCTGCGCAGACCGGCGTCTGCCAGGACTTCGCCCATCTGACCCTCGGCTGCCTGCGTGAGGCCCGCATCCCGGCGCGGTACGTGTCCGGCTACCTGCACCCCTCGCCCGAGCCGGTCGTGGGCGAGGCCGTCGCGGGCGAGTCGCACGCCTGGATCGAGTGGTGGGACGGCGAGTGGGTCGGCTGGGACCCGACCAACGCGATCGCGCCCGGACCCAGGCACGTCATCGTGGCCAAGGGCCGCGACTACGCCGACAGCCCGCCGCTGCGCGGCATCTTTTCCACCGCGGGCACCTCCGAGCTCTTCGTCGGCGTGGAGATCACCCGCCTGCGTTGACGGCTGTCGGACGTCCTCGGATGTGGCCGCTAGCGTTGACCCATGACCGAAGAGCGCTACTACGCCGACCCCGTCCCCGAGCTGCACAGCCCCTACGTCGCCGCCGACGATCGCTACCGGCACCTCGACTACCGCCGGGTCGGCACCTCCGGCCTGTTGCTGCCGCCGATCTCGCTCGGCCTGTGGTGGAACTTCGGCGACGACCGGCCGTTCGCGACGCAGCGCGAGATCCTGCGTCATGCGTTCGACCGTGGCATCACGCACTTCGACCTTGCCAACAACTACGGCCCCCCCTACGGCTCAGCCGAGGAGAACTTCGGCCGCATGATGCGCACCGACTTCCGGCCCTACCGTGATGAGCTCATCCTCTCGACCAAGGCCGGATACGACATGTGGCCCGGCCCCTATGGCAACCACGGCTCGCGCAAATATCTTCTGTCGAGCCTCGAAGCCTCGCTCAAACGGATGAGCGTCGACCACGTCGACATCTTCTACTCCCACCGCGCCGACGCTGGCACGCCGCTCGAGGAGACCATCGGGGCTCTCGACACGGCGGTGCGTCAGGGCAAGGCCTTGTACGCAGGCATCTCGTCCTACTCGCCCGAGCGCACGGCCGCGGCCGTCACCGTCGCCCGTGACCTCGGCACGCCGTTGATCATCCACCAACCGTCGTACTCGATGCTCAACCGCTGGGTCGAGGGCGGGCTGCTGAGCGTGCTCGGCGAGCACGGTCTCGGGTCGATCGGCTTCTCGCCGCTGGCGCAGGGGCTGTTGACCGACCGCTACCTCGGCGACGACCCCGTCGAGCACGCGGTCGACCGCGGCAGCCTCGACGAAGGGGTGCTGACCGAGGACAACCTGGCCCGGCTGCGCGGGCTCGCCGGCATTGCCGAGCAGCGCGGGCAGTCGCTCGCGCAGATGGCGATCTCGTGGATCCTGCGCCCCGGCGGCGTCACGTCGGCGCTGATCGGTGCCTCCTCGACGAAGCAGCTCGACGAGAACCTCGCCGCCGTGCAACGTCTCGACTTCAGCGATGACGAGCTGGCCAAGATCGATGAGTTCGCCGGTGAGGCCGGAGTCAACATCTGGGCGGCCTCCTCGGAGGTCTAGTCGGTCGTCGACCTGGACGGACGCCGACCTGGCGAGCGGCTCTCGATAGCGTGGTGGCAACACTCGTCGAACAGCTCACGTCATCGGGAGAATCATGGCCGAAGCAGCCGCCACCACACCTGCGCGCACCGAGGCGGTTGCCGCGCGCTCGATCGGTCTCACCAAGGTCTACGGCAAGGGTGATGCGCAGGTGCGCGCCCTCGACGGCATCAGCATCGAGATGTACGCCGGGGAGTTCACCGCTGTCATGGGACCGTCCGGGTCGGGCAAGTCGACACTGATCCACTGCATGGCGGCGCTCGACACCCCCACCGACGGCACCGTCTACATCGGCGACACCGAGCTCTCCACGCTCAACGACAAGGACCTCACCGAGCTGCGCCGCGACCGTGTGGGCTTTGTGTTCCAGGCGTTCAACCTGGTGCCGACGCTGACGGCGGAGGAGAACATCGTGCTGCCACTGGCGATCGCGGGCCGCAAGTCGGATGCTGCGTGGTTCAACACGGCCGTCGACACCGTCGGCCTCCGCGACCGCCTCGACCACCGGCCGCAGGAGATGTCGGGCGGCCAGCAGCAGCGCGTCGCGTGCGCGCGGGCCCTGGTGAGTCGGCCGTCCATCGTGTTCGCCGACGAGCCGACCGGCAACCTCGACTCCACCTCGAGCGCCGAGGTGCTCGGATTTCTCCAGCGCAGCGCCAAGGAGTTCGGGCAGACCGTGGTCATGGTGACGCACGACCCGATCGCCGCGTCGTACACCGACCGCGTCGTCTTCCTTGCCGACGGGCTGGTCGTCGGCGAGCTCCGGTCGCCCACCGCTGATTCGGTGCTCGAGCGCATGGCATCGCTGCAGAACCGACCGGTCGCGGGGGTGTGACGTGCTGCTCGTGACGATGCGCAACCTGCTCGCCCGCAAGGTGCGCCTGTTGCTCAGCGCGTTCGCGATCGTCCTCGGCGTGGCCTTCCTTTCCGGCTCGCTCGTCTTCACCGACACCCTGGGCAAGAGCTTCGACAACATCGTCAGCGGGTCGGTCCCGGATGCCTCGGTGCGCCTCTCGGGCATCGGGCAGGGTGGGTTCGACGCGGCGCTCAACATCGATGACCGGACCATCCCGGCCTCGCTCGTCCCGACCCTTGCGCAGGCGCCTGGTGTGGCACGCGCGGACGGTTCGGTCGACGGCCAAGGGCTCTTCGTCGTGAAGCACGACGGCAAGCTTCTCGGCGGCACGGGTGCGCCGACGCTGGCCTTCAACTACACGGACTCGCCCAACGCGAGCGGGGCGCAGGCGGTCGTGATCTCCCGGGGGCACGCCCCGCGTGGTGCCGACGAGGTGGCCATCGACCGGCGCTCCGCGGACAACGCAGGCTACCGACTCGGCGACACGGTCCGCATGGTCACGGCGGGCGACCAGCCACGCGTCAGCGCGACCCTGGTCGGTTATGCCGACTTCGCCGGGGGCGGGCTCGCCGGCGCCACTCTCGTCTTCTTCGACACCCCGACCGCACAGAAGCTCTTCCTCGAGGGCAGGGACGCCTTCACCAGCGTCGGGCTGACGGCCGACAGCGGCGTCAGCCAGAGGCAGGTCGTCAAGGCGGTCAAGCCGCTGCTGCCCGAGGGCGCCGAGGCAGTGACGGGTGCGAGGCAGGCGGCGGAGATCAAGTCGATCGTCGACACCGTGCTGGGCTTCCTCAACACGTTCTTGCTGATCTTTGCCGCCATCGCACTGGTGGTCGGCAGCTTCCTGATCATCAACACGTTCTCGATCCTGGTGGCGCAACGCAGTCGCGAGCTGGCTCTCCTTCGCGCACTCGGCGCCTCGAGGAGACAGGTCACGCGGTCGGTGCTGATCGAGGCTGCCGTGGTGGGGCTGATCGGTTCGACGTTCGGGCTGCTGATGGGGTTCGGCCTCGCGACCTTGCTCCGCCTGCTGTTCGCCAACTTCGGTCTCGACCTCAGCGGCAACCCGTTGGTGTTCGCCCCGAGGACGATCGTCGTGTCGTACCTCGTCGGCATCCTCGTCACGATGTTCGCCGCCTACCTCCCTGCGCGGAGGGCCGCTCGCATCGCGCCCGTGGCCGCGATGCGCGATGACGTCGCCCTGCCAGAGGGCTCGACCCGCCGCCGGCTCATCATCGGTGGTGCCCTGGGACTGCTCGGGGCGACACTCATGGCGACAGGCCTGATGGGCGAGGGTTCGTCCGGCGCTGCGCAGGTTGGCATCGGCATCTTCGCGATCCTCATCGCCATCGCGTTGATGAGCCCTGTCCTGGCCATCCCGGTGCTGCTGGGAATGGGCGCGATCTACCGGCGCCTGTTCGGCACCGTGGGCCAGCTCGCCACCCAGAACTCGTTGCGCAACCCCCGCCGCACGGCCGCGACGGCGTCGGCGCTGATGATCGGGCTGGCGCTCGTGACGACGATGTCGGTGCTCGGGTCGTCGGTCAACAAGTCGATCGACGTCGGGGTTCGCAAGCAGTTCACCAGTGACTTCCTGGTCTCGAACGCCATCGGTCAGCCCTTCTCGACAACCATCGCCGCCGACGTCCGCGCGGTTGCCGGCGTCGGCACGGTCGCGCCGACCCAGCTGACGTCGTTCGAGATCAAGGGCTCGCGGCTGAACGCATCGGCGGGTGACTCCCGGGCGATCGGGACGATCTTCGACATCGACTACGTCAAGGGTGGTCCTGCACTGAGGGACGGCCAGATCTCGCTCGAGAAGGACACCGCGGCGGCGCTGGGCGTGAAGGTCGGCCAGAAGCTGCAGCTCACCTTCGCCGCCGGCAAGGTGCCCGTCACCGTCTCGGGCCTCTACACATCGACGTATGTCGTGGCGGGCGCGATCACGCCGTTCTCCACCGTGACGGCGGGCAAGCTGCAGCGCGCCGACTCGAACATCGCTGTCAACGCGAAGCCGGGGGTCGACAAGGTCGCCCTGGGGCGCAGCCTCGATGCGGCGACGAAGGACTTCCCGACCGTGACGGTGCAGAACCGCGACGACTTCGCGACGTCGCAGCGGGCCCAGGTCGACCAGCTGCTCTACCTGATCTATGCGCTCCTCGGACTCGCGATCGTCATCGCCGCGCTCGGCATCGTCAACACCCTCGCTCTCAGCGTCATCGAGAGAACCCGTGAGGTGGGGCTGCTCCGGGCAGTGGGGCTGGCCCGTCGTCAGCTGCGCCGCATGGTGCGGCTCGAGGCGATCGCGATCGCCCTGCTGGGAGCGGTGCTGGGCATCGTGGCCGGTCTGCTGTTCGGTGTCGTGCTCCAGAAGGCGGTGCAGGACCAGGGCATCACCGACCTCGCGGTCCCCTGGGTACGGCTGGCGGTGTTCGTGGTGGTCGCGGGGCTCGTCGGGGTGCTGGCGGCGGCACTTCCGGCACGGCGGGCGGCGAAGCTCAACGTCCTCCAAGCCATCAGCACCGAATAGGCCGGATTCCCCGCGGGGCGGCAGGGACGATTGGCTTCCGCCCGCTGGTCTCCCGTAGACTTTCCCGGTTGCCTGTCAGGCAACGCCTCTCCTGCCACGGAAATCCTGTGGCCGCCTTTAGTCCGAAGGAGACTGAATGTCATTGCGCCCGTACGAAGTCATGATCATCCTTGATGCTGATCTCGAAGAACGCACCGTCGCCCCCAGCTTGGACACGTACCTCAACGTCGTGCGTCAGGACGGCGGCACCGTCGAGAACGTCGACGTGTGGGGCAAGCGTCGTCTTGCCTACGAGATCAACAAGAAGAACGAGGGCATCTACGCCGTCGTCCAGCTCTCCGCAGAGCCGGCCACGGTCAAAGAGCTCGATCGTCAGCTCACTCTCAACGAGTCTGTCGTTCGCACGAAGGTCACACGTCCCGACGTGAAGTAGACCTCGTTCAAGGACCGCCCTGTGGATGACCCCTTCGGGGTGTCACACGTCTGCGGTTCACTGAAGTCAGACATCCCACACCCGAAAGGCTGCGCCACATGGCAGGCGAAACCGTCATCACCGTCATCGGCAACCTCACCGACGACCCGGAGCTCAAGTTCACTCCTTCGGGCGCCGCAGTTGCCAACTTCACCGTCGCGTCGACGCCTCGTACGTTCGACAGGCAGACGAACGAGTGGAAGGACGGCGATGCACTGTTCATCCGCTGTGCCGCATGGCGCCAGCTGGCCGAGAACTGCGCAGAGTCTTTGCAGAAGGGTCAGCGCGTCATCGTGACGGGCGCCCTGAAGATTCGCCAGTTCGAGCGCCAGGACGGTTCGAAGGGCACGAGCGTCGAGATCAACGTCGACGAGATCGGTCCCTCGCTCCGCTACGCCACCGCCAAGGTGACGAAGGCCAGCCGCTCCGGCGGCGGCGACTTCGGCGGCGGCGCAAACGCGGGTGGCTCCGGCGGCGGCAACTCCGGTGGTGGCGGCCAGGCCGCAGCCAGCAATCCGTGGTCGACGCAGCCACAGCAGCCACAGGGTGGGTCTGACGCCTGGGGCGGCAACGCCGGTACGACCGACGAGCCCCCTTTCTAAACACACGTCAGCATCAAGTACAGGAGCAACATGGCAAAGCCAGTAGTCCGGAAGCCGAAGAAGAAGAGCAACCCGCTCACTGCGGCCAAGGTCACCGACATCAACTACAAGGACACCGCGCTGCTGCGCAAGTTCATCTCGGACCGCGGCAAGATCCGCGCGCGCCGCGTCACGGGTGTCACCGTCCAGGAGCAGCGCCTCATCGCCAAGGCCATCAAGAACGCCCGCGAGATGGCTCTGCTGCCCTACACCAGCACCAGCCGCTAAGGAGGCCTCGATGAAGCTCATTCTGACCCACGAGGTCACCAACGTCGGAGCCCCCGGCGACATCGTCGAGGTCAAGGACGGTTACGGCCGCAACTTCCTGTTGCCGCGCAACTTCGCCATCCGCTGGTCCAAGGGCGCAGCCAAGCAGGTCGAGTCGATCAAGGCGGCGCGTGACGCGCACGCCGTGCACGACCTCGAGGAGGCCCAGAGCATCAAGGGCAACCTCGAGTCCGCGCCGATCAACGTCTCGGTCCTCGCTGGACGCGGCGACCGTCTGTTCGGTGCCGTCACGGTGTCCGACATCGCCGAGGCACTCGGTGTCGCCGGTGCCAAGGTCGACAAGCGTCGCATCGAGGTCGGCAACCCGATCAAGTCGCTCGGCATGCACACGGTCTCCGTACGCGTGCACCCCGAAGTGAGCGCGCAGGTCAAGCTCAACGTGGTCGTCGCGAAGTAGTCCACTCGGTGGGCCGGCACCTGCACGAAGGGAAGCCGGCCCGCCGACAATGGTCGCCCAGAACGATGCGCTCCCCACTCGGCACGGCAGCTGCCCTCCTCCTCTCCGGAGGCCTTGTGCTCTCCGGCTGCTCGTTGTTGCCCGGAGGGGACGACCCCAAGAGCGCTGACAAGACCGCGCCCACCGAGCGCAAGGTTGTGTCGCTGCCGAGCACCGCCTGGGTCGCCGCCGCTGGTGACCGCGTCGCCAAGGGTGGCACGCTGCGACTCGCTGCCGCGGCGGTCCCGCGCAGCTTCAACCCCTTGCACGCCGACGCGGCGATGTCTGATGCCGCTGACATCCTGGCCCCCACGGCGGGTGGCGCCGTGCGGCTGACCGGTGGAGGCTCCTGGAAGGTCGATCCCGACTATGCCGAGTCGGTCAAGATCGCCGACACCAACCCCCTCACGATCGCCGTCAAGCTCAATCGACGAGCCGTCTGGCAGGGCGGCACCTCGATCACGGGCAAGGACATGGTCGCCTTCTGGAAGGTGCAGAACGGTACCGACAGCGACTTCGACGTCAGCTCGACCGCGGGCTACGAGGACATCCGCGACGTCCGCGTCGGCAAGGACCCGTTCTCGTACTCCGTCGTCTTCAAGAAGCCCATCGGCGACTGGCCGCTGTTCATCTATCCCCATCTCCCGTCCAACGTGTCGTCGTCGCCCGAGCTGTTCAACAAGGCCTTCCGCAAGCGCGCCATCCCGTCCAACGGGCCGTTCATCGTCAGCTCCATCGACACGGTCCGCGGCGCCATCGTCGAGAAGCCCAATCCTCGGTGGTGGGGTACGCCACCCAAGCTCGACGGCATCACCTGGCGTGTCGCACCCCCGGCGACCCAGGCCAAGGCCTACGTGGCCCGCGAGCTCGACGCCGTGAAGCTGCAGCCAGAGACCTACGACACCGCCAAGGCAAGCGGCACCGTGCAACGGGCCGCGGGCCTGGAGTGGACCCAGATCACGCTCAACGGCGCGCGCGGTCCGCTCAGGTCCGTCTCGGTGCGTCGCGCCGTCGCCCCCGCCGTCAACCGCAGGGTTGTCGCCGCGCAGTCCGCTGATGCCGTCGGAGCCCCGACGGAGACGCTCGGCAGCTTCACCTACCTGCCCGGACAGCGCGGCTATCACGACTCCTCGGCGTCGATCGCCTACGACCCCGCGAAGTCGGCGCGGCTGCTGGCCGACGACGGCTGGGTCAAGGGGTCTGACGGGGTGCTGACCCGCAAGGGCAAGAAGCTGGTGCTCACGATGCCGGTGCCCGACAAGACGCCCACCAACACC
>NZ_JACMOM010000168.1 GCF_014378035.1 Aeromicrobium sp.
CGGTGATGTTCTCGGCGGCCGTGAAACACGCGTGGTCGCTGTCTTCGGGGGTCGCATTGACGGGGGTGCCCAGGTCGAGCTCGAGACCGTCTCTGACCAGGGTGAGGTCGACTGCGGCCCCGCAGGGGTGGGCCGCGACAGCGGGTGGGGCAACGTGCTTGCTGGTTTCATGGATCAGGCGTTCGGGACCCCACTCGGGGTGCATTCGGGCAACGTCCGCACGGTGTTCGTCGAAGTAGCGTTGTTGCAGTGCCGGTCGTCGATAGCCCTCGATGATGAGGAACCGTATCCCGTCGGGCAAGGCTTCCTGGGCGGTCAAGAGCCGGTCGACCACCGTGGCACGCAGTTTCGCTCCAACGCCAGTCGGGTCCAGCTTGCGTGGATCCAGCTGGAACGCCGGCAATCGGCCGATGTTGGTCAACCCCTCTCCACATTCGATCACCGGAACGCCGGACACACGTGGATCGGACATCAAAAGCATTCGCCGATGCTACGGGGATGCCATGTAGGTGGCGCTGTCGCACGATCGGCCTCGCAGGACCTACGGCGACGTTCGAATTCCCCTGACATCAGCCGCGACCATCAGTCACCACCATTGACCCAGCAGATCTGGTCCCCTTTCACGGCGGCGGCAGGGTTTCGGATACCGTCGGGGGTACCACCGAACCGTGGGACGCTTTGCGCATGAATGTCGTCCGCGCGCAGGTCACCGACCTCTCCCACGCTGCCCCACTCTTCGCGTCCTACCGCGAGTTCTACGGCGAGCCCTACAACCTCGAGGCGTCGACGGCGTTCCTTGCGAGCCGACTCGCCCGCGACCAGTCGATCGTCCTGCTCGCCAAGGAGGGCGACGCCACGGTCGGCTTCGTCCAGATCTATCCGGCGTTCTCCTCGACCCGGCTGGCCCCGATGTGGATCCTCAACGACCTGTTCGTCGTCGAGGCAGCGCGGGGCCTCGGCGCCGTCGACGCGCTGCTCGAGACTGCGGCGACGCTGGCGAAGGAGGCTGGCGTCGTGACGATCGAGCTTGCCACCGCCCACACCAACCTGCGGGCACAGGCCGTCTACGCGCGACACGGCTATGAGGTCGACGAGGAGTTCCGCCACTACGAGAAGCCGCTCTCGTAGTCGCTGATTCGGCTGGTCCTGCCTCTCGGCCGCGACGTTGGCTAGTGCTGGTCGACGAAGGCCTCGATCAGGTCGCTGAGCGCCTTGGGCTGTTCGATCGTGCTGGAGTGCCCGCTGTCGGGCACGATCTCCAGCCTCGACCCGGCAATCGCCCCCGCGATGACCTCGGCCTTGGCGACCGGCGTGGCGACGTCGTCGGCACCGACCACCACGAGGGTCGGCGCAGTGATCGCGCCCAGCTCGGGAAGGATCGGAAGCCGGTCGGTGACACCGTAGATGGCCTTCTTCATGCCCGAACGCTTGACCGCCCTGACCTCGGCCATCCAAGCGTCGCGGTGCACCGTCGAGGCCGGATCGGCCAAAAACGTCGGCCCGAACATGATCGGCTCGACCTGTGACCTCACCGGTCCGAGACCAAGGAGCCCATAGACCTTGGCGAGCAGCCGGTACTTGCTGATCTTCTCGGGGTCCTCGGGCCCTGCGCTCGTGTCGAGGAGAGTCAGTGACCTGATGAGCTCGGGACGTCGGGCGGCCAGGCGCATACCGACGAAGCCACCCATCGAGAGCCCCACGTAGTGCACCGGGCCGGCACCGAGACCCTCGACGATCGCTGCCGCATCGTCGGCAAGAGTTTCCATGTCGTAGTCGCCCGCCGGTGCAGAGGACTTTCCCTGCCCGCGCCAGTCGATCGTGACGCAGCGGTAACGGCTGCTGAGCCGCTCGACCTGCGCGTCGAACATCCGGCCGCTGAACAGCAGGCCATGACCGAAGACCACCGCCGGTGCTTCGGGATGGCTCTCGGGCGAACCCGAGTCCTGGATGTGGACGTGGGCACCATTCACCTCGACGAGGGGCATGCGGACCTCCTGGGGTCAACGATCGAGCATGCCACAGCGGCCGCCATCCGGCCCGGCACCCCTCCTCGCCACCATCGGCGGGGGTTGGCGTCCACCCCGTGCCACGTCTTGGACGCTGAGGCAGCTCGGCGTCGTGATCATGGGGAGGTCAGATGAGGCCCTTGTCGGTCAGCCACTGCTTGGCCAGGTTGGCCGGCGACGGCTTGCCGGCGCCCTGGTTCTTGCCGTTGAGGTCGAGCAGATCCTGTGTCGTCAGCTGCGCCGAGACGTCGTCGAGAATTTTGGTCACCTTGTCGGACTCCTTGGAGCCACGGACCAGCGAAGCCGCTGGTTCCTGCTGGCGAACCACCCGATGGGCAGCGCGATGACGAAGCCAAGGACGATCGGGATGAGGCTGAGCACCAGATGCTTCAGCAGCAACGACCGCACAGTGTCGACGTTGTCGAACAGGTAGTTCATCCGGCCAGGATTCCCGCGGCCTTGCCGTTGGCGTCGAGCACGACCTTGTGGCCGTCACGTTCCTCGACGTGCAACGTCCGCTGGCCCTTGTCGAGACCGATGAAGCTGCGCACGAAGTCGTCGGCCGGGTTGGCCAGGATCTCAGCCGGAGAACCGACCTGCGCAACCTCTCCGCCCTTCTTCAGGATGACGACCTGGTCGCCGAGCAGGAATGCCTCGTCGATGTCGTGGGTCACGAACACGATGGTCTTGTCGAGGTCTTTCTGCAGGCGTAGGAGCTCCTGTTGCAGCTCGTCGCGCACGATCGGGTCCACCGCGCCGAACGGCTCGTCCATCAGCAGGATGTTGGGGCCGGTGACGAGGCCGCGGGCGACGCCGACACGCTGCTGCTGTCCGCCCGACAGCTGGGCCGGGTACTTGGTGGCAAGCGATGGGTCGAGCCCGACGGTCTTGAGCACGGCGCGCGCCCTGTCCCGCGCCTCTGACTTGCCGACCCCCTTCAGGCGCAGCACGGCGGCGACGTTGTCGACCACGGTGTGGTGCGGCAGCAGGCCGGCCTGCTGCATGACGTAGCCGATGCTCCGCCGCAGCTCGACGGGGTTACGGGTCGCGACGTCGACGTCGTCGATCAGCACCTGACCGTGCGACGGCTCCACCATGCGGTTGACCATCCGCAGCAACGTGGTCTTGCCGCAGCCCGATGATCCGACGAGGACTGTGGTCGAACGCGAAGGGAGCTTGAGGCTGAAATCGCCGACCGCCTCGGTGCCGTCGGCGAACGTCTTCCCGATGGAGCGGTACTCGATCATGCGGTCCTCCGCGCTCGGTGCTGAAACACCGGAACAGTAGGTAGGCAAGGAACAGTCAGCGGAAAGTCTGTCGGATAGCTGGGCCACCCGCAATCGCTGCGAGACCTCATCGGGCGACCATCTCGTTCTACGGCACCACTTCTCCGACCGGGGTCGTCCCGCCACGACGGGCAGGGCGGCCCGTTTTGTTCGACCGTCCGGACGTGCGTTACAGTTGCGTGCGCGGTTCGCCGCGATGCGCATGGCCCCGTGGCGCAGTTGGTTAGCGCGCCGCCCTGTCACGGCGGAGGTCGCCGGTTCGAGTCCGGTCGGGGTCGCCATGTGAGTAATCCCACGCATTCGATACGAGTGCGTGGGATTTTCTTTGCCCCTCCAATGGTTGAACGTTCCATGACTTCCACGACCGCCAACCCTGCCTTCGTCCTTTCTGATGAGACGCTCGACGTCCTCTTCCGCGAGGCTCGTACCGCCAACTCGTTCAGCGACGAGCCCGTCTCTGCCGCTCAGGTGCGCGAGGTGTTCGAGCTCGTCAAGATGGGTCCGACCATGATGAACATCCAGCCCATGCGGCTGTTGCTCGTCGAGAGCCCCGAAGGACGCGGCCGGTTGTTGTCCCACATGGCCGAGGGCAACCGCGCCAAGACCGAAACCGCCCCGGTTGTTGCTGTCGTCGCCGCGGACGTCGACTTCCACGACCTGATGTCGGCCCACTTCCCGCCCAAGCCCGACGCGGGCGAGATGTTTGCCTCTGACGAGGCTGCTCGCGCTGAGATCGCTCGCTACAACACCGCGCTGCAGACCGCTTACTTCATCGTCGGCATCCGTGCCGCCGGACTCGCTGCGGGCCCCATGGGTGGGTTTGACGCGGCCGGCATCGACGCCGAGTTCTTCGGCGGTACGAGCTGGCGTACCCAGCTCGTGGTCAACATCGGCCACCCCGGTGACAACCCGTGGTTCGACCGTCTTCCGCGCATCTCCGCCGACGCCGCCGTCACGGTGGTCTGACTGATTTCTGACCCGGCTCAACGGTGCGATATGGTGAACGTCGCTCGTTCGCGGGCGGTGGCCAGGTAGCTCAGTTGGTACGAGCATCCGCCTGAAAAGCGGAGGGTCGCCGGTTCGACCCCGGCCCTGGCCACCATCGAAACCTAGGCGTGATGCCTAGATGAGCGACGCGATCAGCGCCTCGACACGGGTCCTGATCTCGTCGCGAATCGGACGGACAGCGTCGATGCCCTGCCCGGCCGGGTCGTCGAGGACCCAGTCTTCGTAACGCTTGCCCGGGACGTAGGGGCACTCGTCTCCGCAGCCCATCGTGATGACGACATCAGATGCCTGCACGGCGTCGTCGGTGAGCTTCTTCGGCTGCTCGTTGGCGATGTCGATGCCAACCTCGGCCATCGCCGCGACAGCGACGGGGTTGATCTGGTTGCCGGGCATCGAGCCGGCCGAGCGGACGATGATCGTGTCGGCCGCCAACGACCCCAGGAAGCCGGCAGCCATCTGCGAGCGTCCAGCGTTGTGGACGCACACGAACAGGACGGAAGGACGCTCAGACATGCGTGGCTCCTGGGCTCGGAGCTTGTTGGCCGGGGAAGAACCTCCGCGCCCACAACGACACGTAGACAAGTCCGACCAGCACCGGCACCTCGATGAGCGGACCGACGACCCCGGCGAGCGCCTGGCCGGAGGTGACGCCGAACGTGCCGATCGCCACGGCTATCGCGAGCTCGAAGTTGTTGCCCGCCGCGGTGAACGCCAGCGTCGCGGTCCTGGCGTAGCCCAGGCCGAGCCAGCGGCCCATGGACATGCCGAGCGTGAAGGTGATCGCGAAGTAGACCAGCAGGGGCACGGCGATGCGCACGACGTCGATCGGCCGACTGGTGATCGCGTCACCCTGCAGCGCGAACAGGACGACGATGGTGAACAGCAGGCCGTAGAGCGCCCATGGGCCGAGCCGCGGCAGGAACGTGCCCTCGTACCACTGACGCCCCTTGGCCTTCTCCCCGATCGTGCGGGTGAGGAAGCCAGCGAGCAGCGGAATGCCGAGGAACACCAGGACGCTGGCCGTGATGGCCCACACCGAGAAGTCCGCGGAGGTCGTCGACAGGCCCAGCCAGTCGGGAAGCACCTGCAGGTAGAACCACCCGAGAGCGGCGAAGGCAAACACCTGGAACACCGAGTTGATGGCCACCAGGACGGCCGCGGCCTCGCGGTCTCCGCAGGCGAGGTCATTCCAGATCAGGACCATCGCGATGCAGCGGGCGAGACCGACGATGATCAGGCCCGTGCGGAACTCCGGCAGGTCGGGCAGCAACAGCCACGCGAGGGCGAACATCAGCGCCGGTCCGAAGACCCAGTTCATCACCAGCGACGCCGCGAGGAGCCTCCGGTCGCCCGTGACGCGGCTGGTCTCGTCGTAGCGAACCTTGGCGAGCACGGGGTACATCATCACGAGAAGGCCGATGGCGATCGGTAATGAGACCGACCCGATCTTGACTGAGTCGAGCGCGTCGTCGAGCCCGTCGATCGTGCGGCCGAGCACGAGGCCGCCGGCCATGGCAAGCACGATCCAGACCGGGAGGAAACGGTCGAGGCGGGACAGTCGATCGATGACCGGGGCGTCGATGGTGGTCACAGGGGCAACTCCAATGGTGCGGATCGAAGGACGTCGATGGCTCAATCGTGGTCCGATCATCGACAGATGTCAATGCAACAGGCACACTGGAGAGATGACGACATCGGTGACTGCTGTGCAGGCCTCAGACTGTTGCACCACCATCTGCTCGCCCGTCGTCGGTGAGGCGCTGAGCGCTGACGACTCGGCGAGCCTCGCCGCGCGCTTCAAGGCGCTGGGCGACCCCACTCGCATGCGGCTCGTCTCGATCGTCGCCGCCCACGAGGGCGGTGAGGCGTGCGTCTGCGACCTCACCGAACCCGTCGGGTTGTCGCAGCCCACCGTGTCGCACCACCTGAAGATCCTGGTCGACGCCGGCCTGCTCACCCGCACCAAGCGCGGTACCTGGTCGTTCTACGCGCTGGTCCCCGGGTCACTCGACGCCCTCGCCGACGCGCTGTGCACACCTTCCAGCACCTGACCGAGGACCTAGTGTTGGCACATGGATCTGGGACTCGGCGGCCGCGCGTACATCCTGACCGGCGCCTCAAGCGGGTTGGGCCTGGCCACTGCTCAGTGCCTCGTCAACGATGGCGCCGATGTCGTGATCTCCTCCCGCGGTCAACAGGCAGTGGACGAGGCGGTCGCCGCACTCGGCCCTCATGCGGTGGGCGTGGCGGCTGACAACTCCGACGACGAGACGCCGGCCAGGTTGATCGCAGCGGCGAAGGAGTCGTTCGGGCGGCTCGACGGAGCCCTGATCAGCGTGGGTGGACCGCCGGCCGGCCCGATCCTCGGCATCACCGAGGACGCGTGGAGAAGTGCCTTCGAGTCGGTGTTCCTCGGCGCCATCCGCATGGCCCTGGCCGTCGCCGTCGAGCTCGGAGATGGCGGCTCGATCGCCTTCGTCCTCTCGACCTCCGCGAAGATGCCGGTGGCAGGCCTTGGCATCTCCAACGGGCTGCGGCCCGGCCTCGCGATGGCGGCGAAGAACCTGTCCGACGAGCTCGGCCCCCGTGGCATCCGGGTCAACGGCCTGCTCCCGGGCCGGGTCGACACGGCACGCGTCCGCCAGCTCGACGCGCTCAGCGGCGATGCCGATTCCGCACGTGCGAGCCACGAGAGCACCATCCCGCTGGGGCGCTACGGCGAGCCGGAGGAGTTCGGTCGCGCCGCAGCATTCCTGCTCTCCCCCGCCGCGAGCTTCCTCACCGGCGTCATGCTTCCCGTCGACGGCGGCCTCTCACGCGGACTGTGACGTCTCGACACGGGACGCCTCGCCGTCGGCATGGTCGAGACGAGGTTGCACGGCCTCGGCCCGCCGCTCTCCGGGCTGCCAACCCGGCGGCATGAAGACGTAACCCACCTTGTCGCGCCAGCGCGCTGCGCGGTGCACATCACGGATCAGCTCTCCGTAGGCGCCGTACTGCAGTCTCAGCACGTTGTAGGTGTCGACCGGCACCGTCAACCCGTACGTCGGACGGTGCACCTCTCGCTGGAACGTGCCGAACATCCGGTCCCAGACGATGAACATCCCGGCATAGTTCTTGTCGAGGTACAGCGGGTCGCTGCCGTGGTGCACCCGGTGGTGCGACGGAGTGTTGAGGACCAGCTCGATCGGCAGCCACATGCGATCGATGCGCTCGGTGTGCACGAAGAACTGGAAGATCAGATTGATCGAGAAAGCGACGTACAGCGTCCACGGCTCGAACCCGAGGAACGGCAACGGCAGCCAGAACAGCGCTTCCGCCCACGGGTTCCACTTCTGCCGCAACGCCGTCGAGAAGTTGAAGTACTCGCTCGAGTGGTGGGCCTGATGTGCCGCCCAGCCGACACGGACGCGGTGAACGAAGCGATGTTGCAGGTAGAACGCGAGGTCGAGGCCGAGGATCAGCAACGCCCACGACCACCACACGTCAGTCGGCAGGTGCCAGGGAGCGAGGTAGACGCTCACCGCCACGAAGACCACGAGGGTGCCCAGCTTGAACACCGCACTCGACACGATCGATCCGAGCCCCATCAGGATGCTGGTGCGGGCGTCCTTGCGCTCGTAGCCACGCAGGCCGTCGTCGGTCTCGAGCCACCTGAACGCGGCCAGCTCAACCGCGAGCGACAGCACGAAGAACGGTGCGGCGGCAAGAGTGGGGTTCTGCAAGGGGTCGAGCAGCTCCATGACCCTTCCTTCCTGCCGGACCGACGATGCAGCCGATATGACTGATGGGTAAGTTACCACGCACTCATATCACCGCGCCACCATTTTCACCCCGCTAGACTTCAGCCGTGGTCAGACCCAATGCCGGCACCAAGGGCGTCCCCCGCCTCGACCGCGAGACACAGATCCTCGACGTCGCCTCGGAGCACTTCGGCGCCCACGGGTTCGCCGCCACGTCCGTCGCGGTCGTCGCCGATCGGGCCGGCATCTCCAAGCCGCTGATCTACAACTACTTCGGCTCCAAGGAGGGCCTTTTCGAGGCCTGCCTCGACCGTGGCGGAGAGCTGCTCGCCACCGAGATCGAGCGCATCGCACAAGGTGACGCGGTCGGCATCGAGCGCGGCATGGCAACGCTCGGCGGCATGTTCGCACTCCTGGAGCCCCAGCCCTACCTCTGGCGGATGTTCTTCGACACCACAGCCCCCTCGACCGGGCCCATCGCGGACTCCATCACGCTGTACGCCGACCGCATCGGCAAGCTCGCCGAGGAGGGAGTGGCAGAGCTCATGAGCATCGCCGGCAACGACGACAACCTCGACATCTCCGCCATGACCGCCGTCTGGCTCGGCATCGTCGACTCCCTGATGAACTGGTGGATGGACCATCCCCAGGAGAGCGCCGAGCAGATGATGAGACGTTGCGTGCGGATGCTCGCCGCACTCTTCGGGGGCGACGCTCCGTGAAGCTGTCGGGCACCACCGTGGTGCTCACCGGCGCGTCGAGCGGCATCGGCGCCGAGGCGGCCCGCAAGCTCGCCCGGCTGGGGGCGACGGTGTGTCTGCTGGCCCGGCGTGAGGACGAGCACGAGCGCGTGCGCGCCGACATCGAG
>NZ_JACMOM010000169.1 GCF_014378035.1 Aeromicrobium sp.
AGATGCTGGTCAGATCGGGTCGCTGACGCGCGGCCCCGGAGGGTGGCTACACGCCCCTGAAGCGGTTGATCTTGTCGAGGTGGTGCGCACGCTTGTCGTCGTCGCGCACGCCCAGGCCCTCCTCAGGAGCGAGGCAGAGCACGCCGACCTTGCCTTGGTGGAGGTTGTGGTGCACGTCAAGAGCGGCCTGACCAGTGTCCTCGAGGGCATAGACCCGTGACACGGTCGGGTGGATGAGGCCCTTGTCGATGAGCTTGTTGGCCTCCCACGACTCGCGATAGTTGGCGAAGTGCGAGCTGACGATTCGCTTGAGGTTCATCCAGAGGTAGCGGTTGTCGTACTCGTGCATGTAGCCCGACGTCGAGGCGCAGGTCACGATCGTGCCGCCCTTGCGGGCGACGAAGACGCTGGCGCCGAACGTCTCGCGACCCGGGTGCTCGAACACGATGTCAGGGTCGTCGCCACCGGTCAGCTCGCGAATCTTCTTGCCGAATCGCAGCCATTCCTTCGGGTCCTGGTTGTGCTCGTCCTTCCAGAACTTGTAGCCCTCTGCCGAGCGGTCGATGACGAGCTCTGCGCCCATCTTGCGGACGATGGCCGCCTTCTCGGGCGACGACACGACGCACACCGGTGTCGCACCGCCGTTGAGGGCGAACTGCGTCGCGTAGGAGCCGAGGCCGCCCGAGGCGCCCCAGATCAGCACCGTGTCGCCCTGCTTCATGTCGGCGCCATTCTTGGAGACCAGCTGGCGGTAGGCGGTGGAGTTGACGAGCCCGGGGCTGGCGGCCTCCTCCCACGTGAGGTGTGCCGGCTTGGGCATGAGCTGGTTGGCCTTGACGATGGCGAGCTGGGCGAGCCCACCGAAGTTGGTCTCGAAGCCCCAGATGCGCTGCTCCGGATCCATCATCGTGTCGTTGTGTCCGTCGGGGCTCTCGAGCTCCACCGACAGGCAGTGCGCAACGACCTCACGGCCGGGCGCCCACTTGTTGACGCCGGGGCCGGTGCGCAGGACGACGCCGGAGAGGTCGGAGCCGACCACGTGGTACGGCAGGTCGTGGCGCTTGGTGTACTCGGACAGGCGGCCGTAGCGCTCGAGGAAGCTGAAGGTCGAGACGGGTTCGAAGATCGAGGTCCAGACGGTGTTGTAGTTGATGGCACTGGCCATCACGGCGACGAGCGCTTCACCCGGCGCGAGCTCGGGGATCGGGACGTCGTCGAGGTGCAGGCTCTTGCGGGGGTCCTTCTCCCGACTGGAGAGCCCCTCGAACATGTCGACCTCGTCCTTGTGGACGGTGATGCCCTTGTAGGTCTCGGGGAGGGCAATGTGGCCGAATTCCTCGGGAGCGGTGTCGCCTGCGGTGATGGCGTCGAGAATGTTCTGCACGTGGCGTCCTTCGTTCGGGGTCTCCGCGATGTTACTTGGTGGTAACGGGGCGGTGGCTAGATGTCAGGGGGTGGTGTTCGTCACTCTCGGCGTGCGGGCTCGACCAGCTCGACCAGCACCCCGCCAGCGTCCTTGGGATGGACGAAGTTGACGCGACTGTCGGAGGTGCCGCGCTTCGGAGCGTCGTAGAGGAGTCGCACGCCGCGCTCGCGCAGGATCGCCGAGACCGAGTCGATGTCGGCGACCCGGTAGGCGAGCTGCTGGATGCCCTGACCGTTGCGGGCGATGAACTTCGCGATCGTCGAATCCTCGCTCAGCGGCGCAAGGAGCTGTATGCGCTGGTCTGAGTCGCCGACGGCGAGCATCGCCTCACGCACACCCTGCTCCTCGTTGACTTCTTCATGCACCGAGTGCAGGCCGAATGTCGAGGCGTAGAACTCGAGCGCGTCGTCGAGATCGGGGACGGCGATGCCGACGTGGTCGATCGCGATCAGGAGGTGGTCAGGGACGAGGGGACTGCTGGGCATGCGTACGAGGGTAGGGCACTGTGCCGCCGTTGGCCGGCGATGTGGCGTACGCCGCACACCCCTGATGATCGTCCGACACCATGAGTAAAGTGGGTCGAACTGTCTTGCGAAGGAGCAACTCCATGACCCAGTCCGTGATCGTCGCCGGTGCGCGCACCCCGATCGGCCGCCTCCTCGGCGGCCTCAAGTCTCTCTCCGGCTCAGACCTCGGTGGCCTCGCCATCAAGGGAGCACTCGAGAAGGCCGGTGTCACCGGCGACCAGGTCGACTACGTGATCATGGGCCAGGTCCTGGGCGCCGGCGCCGGCCAGGTGCCCGCGCGCCAGGCCGCGTTCAAGGGTGGCATCCCCCTGAGCACCCCCTCGATCACCATCAACAAGGTCTGCCTGTCAGGCCTCAACGCCATCGCGCTTGCCGACCAGCTGATCCGCGCCGGCGAGTACGACATCGTCGTCGCTGGCGGCCAGGAGTCGATGACCCAGGCGCCACACATGCTGCTCGGGTCTCGCGAGGGCACCAAGTACGGCGATGCCAAGCTCACCGACCACATGGCGTACGACGGGTTGTGGGACGCGCTGACCGACCAGGCGATGGGCGGGCTCACCGAGCAGATCAACGCGGACGGGCAGAAGCTCACCCGTGAGGAGCAGGATGCGTTCAGCGCCCGCTCGCACCAGCTCGCCGCCACGGCGCAGAAGAACGGTGTCTTCGACGAGGAGATCGTCCCCGTCGAGATCCCGAGTCGCCGCGGCGACCCGGTCGTCGTCTCCGCGGACGAGGGCGTGCGCGCAGACACCACGGCCGAGTCACTCGGCAAGCTGCGCCCAGCCTTCAGCAAGGAGGGCACCATCACGGCCGGCTCGGCAAGCCAGATCTCCGACGGCGCTGCGGCGGTCGTGGTCATGAGCAAGACCAAGGCCGAGGAGCTCGGACTGTCGTGGATCGCCGAGATCGGCGCCGCCAGCACCGTGGCCGGGCCCGACTCGAGCCTCCAGCTGCAGCCGGCCAACGCGATCGCCAAGGCCGCTGAGAAGGAAGGCATCAGCGTCAGCGACATCGACCTGTTCGAGCTCAACGAAGCCTTCGCGGCGGTCGGCATCGAGAGCACGCGCGCCCTCGGGGTCTCCGACGACAAGGTGAACGTCAACGGCGGTGCGATCGCGCTCGGTCACCCGATCGGCGCCAGCGGTGCCCGACTCGTGCTGCACCTCGCGCTCGAGCTGGGTCGTCGTGGTGGCGGCATCGGCGCTGCTGCGCTGTGCGGCGGCGGTGGCCAGGGCGACGCCCTGATCATCCGGGTTCCCCAGAAGTAGCTCGACAGCGGTGTCACGAGACAGTCGCGCCGTCCCGTTCGCGGCCTCGGTCCCCGTCGCTGAGCTCGTCGAACGAGCCCAGGCGGGCGAGGCCCGGGCCGTGGCGCGGCTGATCTCGATGGTCGAAGACCGTTCGCCGTCCGTGCGGGAGGTCAGCGCCGCGCTGACGCCCCACACCGGGCGTGCCCACATCGTCGGCATCACGGGCTCGCCGGGAGTCGGCAAGTCGACCTCGACCTCGGCGCTGGTCACCGCGCTGCGGGCCGAGGGCCGGCGGGTGGGCGTCCTGGCAGTCGACCCGACGTCACCGTTCTCCGGCGGTGCGTTGCTGGGCGATCGGGTGCGCATGCAGGACCACGCGACCGACCATGGCGTCTACATCCGCTCGATGGCCAGTCGCGGACACCTGGGTGGGCTGTCCGCATCCGCGCCCCAGGCTCTGCGGGTGCTCGACGCCGCGGGTTGCGACGTCGTGCTGGTCGAGACCGTGGGCGTCGGCCAGTCCGAGGTGGAGATCGCGGGCCTCGCCGACACGACCCTCGTCCTGCTGGCGCCAGGCATGGGAGATGGCATCCAGGCGGCCAAGGCCGGCATCCTCGAGATCGGTGACATCTTCGTGGTCAACAAGGCCGACCGCGATGGAGCCGCCTCGACACGACGCGAGCTCCGCTCGGTGATCTCGATGACTGATCGTCCTGACGGCGCGTGGAAGCCCCCCATCGTGCTGACCGTGGCCACGACGGGCGAGGGCATCCCGGAGGTCGTCCGGGAGATTGCCGCGCACCACGCACACCTCGACGCCTCCGGCGAGCTGACAGGCCGACGGCTCGCTCGCCTGCGGCGCGAGATCGAGGCGCTTGCCCTCACTGATGTGCAACGCAGGTTCGCCCACCTCTCTGGCCACGCGCGCCTCGACACCCTCGCCGAAGAGGTCCTTGCCGGTCGCCTCGACCCGTTCGCCGCCGCCGACACCCTCGTCGAGCACCTCTAGCTGGACGTGCCCACGGCGCGCCTGCCGGACCAGAGGGGTCATCGTCAGACACACTGACGTGGTGTTGAAGAAGGTCATTGTCCTGTTCGTCGTCGGTTTTGCGGTCTATTACCTGCTGACGGCTCCTTCCGGCGCGGCCACGGCCGTGAGCGATGCTGCCGGGGCCGTCATGGACGCATTCCGCCAGGTTGGGGTCTTCTTCAACGAGCTCGTCGGCTAGGCCGAGCATGTTCCGGGCCCTGCTCGATCGGCTGCCCGATCAGAAGATCGACAGTCACCTTCTCGCCGAAGAAGGGGAGATCGTCGTCGACCTGGTGCGGCACCACTCGGTCGTCTACTGGCGTCCGCTGGCTGAGCTCGCCGGCACCGGGTTGCTGTGGCTGCTCGCGATCATCGGTCCCATTCGCCTCGGATGGTTCTTCATCCTTGTCGGCGTCGGCCTCGCCCTCCACGCGCTCTACCTCACACTGCGCGAGCGTCGGGACGTCTTCGTCATCACGAACATGCGGGTGTTCAGGGCGAGCGGGGTGTTCTCGGTGCGTATCGCCACGATGCCGATCACCCGCATCCTCGACATCACCGTCGAGAAGCCGCTGCTGGGTCGCCTTCTGGGTTACGGCCACTTCACCTTCGAGTCGGCCGCCCAGGCACAGGGCCTGCGCAACATCCGATTCATCGGTGATCCGGACGCGCGCGACCTCACGATCCAGCGGGTCATCCAGCGCTCGGGCCTGCGTGGCCGGACCGCGGAGCAGCGTCTGACGGACGGTCGCTAGGCCCGTCCGTCGCTGGCGTCGCGACGGGGTTCCTACACTGAGGTCATGAACTTCTCACGTCCCGGCGCCATCGACCTCTCCGCACTGAAGCCGCCGCCCGCCCGCCCGGCGCAGGCTGCCGGTGCCAGCTCCTTCGTCGTCGACATCACCGAGCAGAACTTTCAGCAGGCCGCCCTCGAGGCGTCGATGGACCACATCGTCGTGCTGAGCCTGTGGTCGCCCCGTTCGCCGCAAAGCATGTCGTTCAGCGAGACTCTTGGAGTCATCGCCTCCTCGTACGACGGTCAGATCGTCCTCGCGCGCATCGACATCGATGCCAACCCGGCCATTGCCCAAGCCCTCGGCGCGCAAGCCGTGCCACTGGTGGTCGGCCTGGTCAAGGGCCAGCCGGTGCCGCTGTTCCAGGGCACCATCGACGACGCCGAGGTCCGTCGCTACTTCGACGAGCTCATCACGGTCGCGGCTGAGAACGGACTGTCCGGCCGAGCAACGCCCACCGGTGCCGCGCCGACTGAACCCGAGGTCGAGGCAGAGCCGTACGACGACCCCCGTTTCGCTGCGGCGGATGCGGCCTTTGCCGGTGGCGACTTTGCGACCGCGGTGGTGGAGTACGAGAAGCTCATCGCGCAGCACCCGGCCGATACCGAGATCGCAGAGAGGCTCGCGGGAGTCAAGCTGCTGTCGCGCACCAAGGACGTCGACCTTCAGGCGGCGCGCGCGGCCGCCGCCGATGCGCCCGACGACGTCGAGGCTCAGCTTCTGGTGGCTGACCTCGACGTCAGTGGCGGCCACGTCGAGGACGCCTTCGACCGGCTCGTGGGCCTGGTGCGACGCTCTGCCGTCGACGACCGGGAGGTCGTGCGTCAGCGTCTGCTCGAGCTGTTCACGGTCGTCGGTGTCGCCGACCCGCGCGTGGCAGCTGCGCGCAAGCTGCTGGCCTCGGCCCTCTTCTGAGAGCGGGCCGGTGACGCGCGCACGCCAACCGTCCTGACTACCCCAACGGGGGGCCTCCTGACGGGTAGGGTTTGGGCGGCAGCCTTGCGGTGGGTGCCCTGACAGGGAGTGTGCACATGAGAACGAGGCTCGGGTGGGCACTTCAGGTGCTCGGCGTGGTCTTCGCTCTCCTCGGGCTGGCGATCATGGTCGTTCTCGGGCCGGACAGTCGCCGCACGACCGGTCCGCACGCGATCGAGACAGATGGCATCGCGGTCGTGACAGCACCGAAGGTCATCAGCTGGGCAGACGTGCAGATCGACGTGCTTGCTGAGGTGCCGGTGCAGAAGCCGATCTTCCTCGGCCTCGGCAACAGCGTCGACGTGAAGAACTATGTCAGCAAGACCGCGCGGCTGGAGATCACCAACTTCCACACGCCGTGGAAGGTCGAGCAGCGCCAGGTCCCCGGCTCCCGCAGCCTTCCGGGTGCGCCGACCGCCGTCGACTGGTGGATCGTGGAGTCTGCAGGGCTCGGCGGTGCCAGCATCAGCACGACCTTGCCCGACGAGACCGTCTCGGTGGCCGTCCTGTCGGTCGGCTCGAGCAACCTCTCGGGCCTCACGGTGTCGCTCGCCTACGGCGTCAAGGGCGGTTTCGCCAAGGGTGCCGGAATTCTGCTTCTCGGCCTCGGCGCGGTCCTGATCGGGCTGCTGGTGCGACGTCGGACGCCACTGTGGGTCGGCGACCGCTCCGACGACGAGGGCATCGACGACGACGGTGTCGACATAGACGGTATCGAAACAGACGGTGTCGACGTCCACGAAGAGGTCGTCTACCTCTACGTCGACGATGACGGTGTGGAGCACGAGATCTCGGCCGAGGAGGCACAGGCGTACGAGGTGGTGGAGCACGAGGAGGAACCGGACGACGGTCAGCCCACGAGACCTTCTGCAGACCCAGACCCAGACCCCGATCCCGTGCCACGCGAGGCACCGGCCGCTCAGCCCACGACCACGCTCGGCGTCATGACGGCGGGCGAGATCGTCGGTGGCGACCTGCCTGAAACCGCGCCGGCACCTGCACCTGCGCCGGCGACCGCGCCGGAGCCTGCGGCCGCCGACGAGTCGGCTGGCGGCGACGATGTCGTCTACGTCTTTGTCGATGAGGATGGAGTCGAGCACGAGGTCAGCGCCGAGGACATGGCCGAGTTCGAGATTGCCGATGAACAGGATGAGACATGAGAAGGCTCCTGCTCCTGATCGTCTTCTCTGTCGTGCTGGCAGGTTGCGCCGTGCCCCACGAGCGTGGCGACCTGTCGCTCCAGAAGACTGCGGCGAGCAAGGCCGAGGTCACGACGGTGTTCAAGCGCTATCGCGCGGTGCGCAACACGGCCATCGAGCTGCTCGACCCGAAGCCGTTGTCGACGGTCGAGAGCGGCCCGGTCCTGGCCATCGACTCCGGATCGTTCGAGGTCTCGCAGCGACTGGCACAGAAGCAGAAACAGGACACCTCACCGGTCGAGGTCACCGACGTGCTCACGCCGAACTTCACCAGGTACCCGTTGTGGTTCTTCGCCGTGGTCCGCGATGAAGGCCTGGGCGTCAACCGCGTGCAGATCTTCGAGCGGGAGGCAGCATCCGACCCGTGGCTACTGGTCGCGAGCCCCGAGACGCTCACCGACACCGACGTGCCCGGCGTGCGCCGGGGCGGTGGCGGTCAGGCGCTCACGGTGAAACCCGATGACAAGGTCGGGATGTCGATGTCGCCGCAACAGGCTGCCAAGACGTACGCGGCAGCGATCGGCAGCCCGTCATCGGCGGCGGCTGGCAAGGTCGCCAACGACTCGTTCATCAAGCAGATGCGCGCCACCGCCACCACGAACGCCGGGCTCAAGGATGTTGCCTTCGCCCAGTCGTGGGGTGCGGACGACGTGAAGTACGTCCTGCGCACGACCGACGGTGGAGCGCTGGCCTTCGTCACGCTCCTGCGGCTCGACAACTACACGGTCAAGGACGGCCTCACGATCACGTGGCCCAAGGGCTCGCCCCAGGAGGCGTTCCTCTCGTCGGGAATCTCCAGCTCAGGCAAGCTGCGTTATTTCCACCAGGTGCTCCTCTACATACCGCCGGGCTCCGGCAAGCCCCGCGCCCTCGGCCAGTACGGGGGAGTCGTCAGCGCCGACGGTCAGTAGGGGCCGGGATCGGTCACTCGGGGGCCTTGGGGGCTTCGCGGTAGGTCGGCATTGCGCCTGACTCCACTGCCTCGAGCAGCTCGATCGCGGCGGCGGCACCTCTGGAGCGGACGGTCTGCGGATCGCACCACTGGACGGACTTGATCTCGGTGGGCTGCAGTGTCATGTCGTTGGTGATCGAGCTGTCGACCATGCCGAGGTCGAACAGGAAGATGCAGGCGTCGTCCCACGAACGCCAAGCGGGCAGCCAGTTCACCGTGATGAGATCGCGCACCTCGACCGCGATGCCAAGCTCCTCCTCGAGCTCGCGAACCAGCCCCACCGAGGGCGCCTCGCCGACCTCGATGACGCCACCGGGGAGATCCCACTCGTTCTTGTAGGTCAGCTCGCACAGCAGGACGCGGCCCTGCTCATCACGCAGGAGCCCCTGGCTGATGATGCGCTTCGTCGGCAGCCCGGCGTTGAGGATCGCAATGAAGCCATCACGGCTGAACGGTGGCGGATCGTCGTGGAGCCGCGCCAGCAGTGCCCGGTCGGGGTCATCGCCGGCACCGCGCAGGATGCCCTCTCGACGGAGACCGGCAATCGAGGCCGCCCGGATGTCGCCGGTCCGATCGGTGGGGACCCGCGCCTCGATGCGGGTCATGCCGAGGTCGTCGAAGGCGTGTCCGATCGCGAGACGGAGCGCCCGGACGGCAACCGTGACGTTGTCCGTCTCCGTGTCCCAGCGGACCGATCCGGTGCGCGGGTCCTCGCGACACAGCGCGACCGTGCCGACCCGTTCGCCCGCGAGCACGATGGCGAATCCGACGAGCTCCTCGGGGCCTGACGTCGGCTCGAGCGCCAGGTCGTCGTCGCGCAAGGTCTCAGTCACGCCATCTCTTCCGGTACCAGCCACACGCTCGACATACGTTCAGGCTATCGGGCGGTGCCGGATGTGCTCAGCCGATGGGTCTTTCGCCCAGCATCCTGCTGGCCTCGCAGTCAGCGGGGGGGCGGAAGGTCCCGGCGGCGCTGACCGTCGAGGACGAGGCTCAGCACGATGCCAAGGGCGCCCGCCACCATCAGGATGTAGCCGACCGCGATGAGGTCGATGCCGCTGATCGAGGCCTGGACTGCGAAGGACAGGATGGCGCCGATGGCCAGGAGTGCGATGGATCCGCCGATGTACATGGGGTGCCTTCCGTCGGGGTGCAAAAGGCAACCATAGGTCCGTGTTGCCGCGACACGCCATTCGCGCCTCGGCATCACGCGGGCAGAGTCTGCCGCGGCGACGGTCTGTCCTATGCTCGAACGCGGTGGCCGGACGGCCGTCGATGAACATCGTGGAGGCCGGCATGGGTGAGTTCGTACGACTCGAGGTCAGTGAGGGTGTCGGGACGATTCGTCTCGACCGGCCCAAGATGAACGCACTCGACGCACAGATGCAGCGCGAGATCGCGGAGGTCTGCGCCGAGGCCGACCGCCGTGATGACGTGGCAGCCGTGGTCGTGTACGGCGGCGAGCGGGTCTTCGCCGCAGGCGCGGACATCAAGGAGATGTCGGCGATGTCGTACCAGGACATGTCCCGCCACGCTCACACGCTGCAAGAGTTCACCCGCGCTCTCGCCGGCGTCGGCAAGCCGACCATCTCGGCCATCACCGGTTTTGCGCTCGGCGGCGGGTGCGAAGTCGCGCTGTCGACCGACCTGCGCTTCGCGGCGGACAACGCCAAGCTCGGTCAGCCCGAGATCCTGCTCGGGATCATCCCCGGCGCAGGAGGAACCCAGCGCCTCGCCCGGCTGGTGGGACCGGCCAGGGCGAAGGACATCATCTACACCGGACGATTCGTCGGTGCCGAGGAAGCGCTCGCGATAGGTCTGGTCGACCAGCTGCACCCGGCAGACCAGGTCTACGACAAGGCGGTCGAGTGGGCTGCGCAGTTCGTCGGCGGGCCCGCGCTGGCGTTGCGAGCGGCGAAGAGCGCCGTCGACCGAGGGCTCGAGGTCGATCTGCAGAGCGGTCTCGACATCGAGCGCAGCGAGTTTGCCGCGCTGTTCGCAACCGATGACCAGACAGCCGGCATGTCGTCGTTCATCGAGAACGGACCCGGCAAGGCAACGTTCTCGGGCAGCTGACACGCATCGACACGTCGGCGGGGCCGGGGGTAACACCATGACGGCGGTCCTCCCGACAGACAGGTTCGTACCATGCACACGCCTCTGCTCCTCGTCCGACGGCTCGCCCTGATGGCGATCGTCTTCCTGGACCCCTCGGCCCGGGTGCGGCATCGAGCCTCCTCCCGGTCGGGCGGTGTGGCGTCCGGGTCGTGTGCGGACCATGCTGGGCGTCATGGCCATCGCTGTCACTGACCCCCTTGCCGAGCTCGCCGCCGCACATGGCGTGGCCACCCGTTACGAGGGTTCTGACCGGCGTCCCATCGATGTCGACGAGTCGATCGTGATTGCCGTCCTCGGTCAGCTCGGCGTCGACGCCGGCAGTGCCGACGAGATCGCCCGCGAGCTCGACGCCGTGCGGGCGGCGCAGTCGCGGCACGGCGTCCTGGCGCCCACCGTCGTGATGACCCGAGGCTCAACGAAAGATCTTGGTGTCGCAGCACGTGTGGTCCTCGAGGATGGCAGCGTCATCGACGTCGGCCGCCGGCTCCCCGACGACCTGCCGCTCGGATGGCATCGCCTCCAGACGGCCGACCAGGACGTCACGCTGGTCGTCGCACCACGACGGATGGCAGAAGTGCCTCGGTCGTGGGGTTGGATGCTGCAGCTGTACGCCTTGAAGTCGACAGACTCGTGGGGGATGGGCGACTACGGAGACCTCGCGGAGATGGCCCGGCGTTCGGGCTCCGAGCAGGGGGCCGGTGTGCTGCTGGTCAACCCCGTCCAGGCCTTCGTGCCCTCGCACCCGCTCGAGCGGTCGCCCTACTCGCCGTCGAGCCGCCGCTTCGCCAACCCGCTCTACCTCCGGGTCACGGCGACGAGTGTGTACGCAGCGGCAGGGGACGCGACGCACGACCGCGTGCTGGCCCTGGCGCCCGACCAGGACACCGAGCTGATCGACTACGACGCGGTCTGGGAAGCCAAGCTGGCGGCCCTTGAGACGCTGTGGCCGCACCGCGACGAGCGCCAGACCGAGGCCGTCGAGCAGCGCGACGCCGACCTGGACGACTTCGCGACGTTCGCCGCGCTCGCGGAGGTGCACGGTGCCGACTGGCGCCAATGGCCGGAGGAGCTGCGAGATCCGTCCGGCGAGGCCGTGCGAGAGGCTCGGTCAGCACTGGCCGAACGAATCGGGTTCCACGCCTGGTTGCAGCTTTTGTGCCGCGAGCAGCTCGATGCCGCCCGTGACGCGGCTCGCGACGTGGGCATGTCGGTGGGCATCGTGCACGACCTCCCGGTCGGCGTGCACCCCGGCGGCGCTGACGCCTGGGCGCTGCAGGATGTCTTCGCGTCCGACGTGCGGGTCGGCTGCCCGGCCGACGCGTTCAACCCCCTCGGTCAGGACTGGGGGCTGCCGCCGTGGCGTCCCGACGCGTTGGCCGAGGCCGGCTACGCGCCGTTCCGTGACGTGGTCCGCAGCGTGCTGCGGCACGCTGACGGTATCCGGATCGACCACGTTGCCGGGTTGTGGCGGCTGTGGTGGATCCCGCCCGGAGAGCCGGCCCACCGCGGCACGTACGTGCATTACGACGCCGAGGTGATGCTCGGGGTGCTGCTGCTGGAGGCCCACCGCGCCGGCGCGATCGTCGTCGGTGAGGACCTCGGGACCGTCGAGGACGTCGTCACCGACACGATGCACGAGCGCGGCATCCTCAGCTCTGCGGTGCTGTGGTTCGAGCGCGCCTGGGACGAGCCGGGCCAGCCGCACACCCGACCCCAGGACTGGGAACCCGAGACCATGGCGAGCATCTCGACGCACGACCTGCCGACCGTGGCCGGGTGGCTCCGCGACGAGCGGGTGCGGGTGCAGGCCGAGCTCGGCCTGCTCGACGGGCCGGCCGACGACGCCTTCGCCGCTGCGGCGAAGGACCGTGAGGCGTTGTTCGACCTCCTGCGTCACGAGGGTGTGTCCACGGACGACCCGATCGTCGCGCTCCACGCGGTCATCGCACCGGCAGCGTCGCGGCTTGTGCTGAGCTCGCCCGCGGACGCCGTCGGGCAGGTCCGCCAGCCCAACCTTCCGGGCACGGTGAACGAATATCCCAACTGGAGGATCCGGCTCCCCGTCGACCTCGATGCCTTCTTCACGGATGATCGTGTGCGTGCCGCTGTCGCGCCCCTGCGCGAGGCCCGCCCGCGGGGGAGCAGCAGCGAGTGACGTCACACTCGACATCCGGTTCCAACGGGTCGACCGGGGTAACCCCCCGACGACCTCTCGACGATGAAGGAGAAGACGTGCAGCCCTGGCCCGGAACCCCCTACCCGCTGGGTGCGACCTACGACGGGACGGGCACCAACTTCGCTCTCTTCTCCGAGGCCGCCGATCGGGTAGAGCTGTGCCTGTTCGACGCAGACGGCGCCGAGACCAGGGTGACACTCGAGGAGGTCGACGGATTCGTCCACCACGGCTTCATGCTGGGAGTCGGGCCGGGCCAGCGCTATGGCTACCGCGTGCACGGCCCCGACGAACCTGAGAACGGCTTGCGCTGCAACCCGAACAAGCTGCTGATCGACCCGTATGCGAAAGCAGTGGACGGCAGCGTTGACTGGGACGCCTCGCTGTTCTCGTACGACCTCGACGACCCCGAGTCGGTCAACGATGCCGACTCTGCGGGCCATGTGCCGTACTCCCTGATCGTCAACCCGTTCTTCGACTGGGCCAACGATCGTCTGCCGCGCACCCCTTACAACGAGACCGTCATCTACGAGGCCCACGTGCGCGGGCTGACGATCAACCACCCCGACGTGCCGAAGGGACTTCGCGGGACGTACGCCGGCATCGCCCACCCGGCGATCGTCAAGCACCTCAAGACGCTCGGCGTCACGGCGATCGAGCTGCTCCCGGTGCACCAGTTCCTCACTGACCACTACCTGTCGGAGAAGGGGCTGAAGAACTACTGGGGCTACAACACCATCGGCTTCTTCGCTCCCCACGACGACTACGCCTCACAGCCGGGCGGCCAGGTGCAGGAGTTCAAGGGCATGGTCAGGGCGCTGCACGAGGCGGGCATCGAGGTCATCCTCGACGTCGTCTACAACCACACGGCAGAAGGCAACCACCTCGGGCCGACGCTCTCGATGCGGGGCATCGACAACGTCGCCTACTACCGACTGGTCGAGGACGACGAGCAGCACTACATGGACTACACGGGCACCGGCAACTCGCTCAACGTGCGTCACCCGCACACGCTGCAGCCCATCATGGACTCGCTGCGCTACTGGGTCACGGAGATGCACGTCGACGGGTTCCGGTTCGACCTGGCGGCCGCGCTGGCCCGTGAGTTCTACGACGTCGACAAGCTCGCGACCTTCTTCGAGCTCGTGCAGCAGGACCCCGTCGACAGCCAGGTCAAGCTCATCGTCGAGCCGTGGGA
>NZ_JACMOM010000170.1 GCF_014378035.1 Aeromicrobium sp.
GCCGCCAGTGTGTCGGCGGCGTCAGTGCCGACAGGTTCACCTGGTCGAACATCTGTTCTACTCTTGCTCGATGGGATTCGTCGATCGTGACCCGAAGCCGAAGCCTCGGGCGCGCGAACCCGTTCGACACGTGTGGGTTCGCCAGTCCCGCGAGTACGGCAGCCTGAAGCCGTGGGCCGGCTTGTTGATCGAGTGGCGCAAGGACGAGTCGGGCAGCTGGCTCGCGCTCGTGGCCGTGGTCTCCGGCGGTGTGGGCAACCACATGGGAGTCTGCTGGGTGGCCGGCGACCTGCTCATCCCGTCAGATGGTCGGGAGCCGGTCGATCCCACGCCGCGATGACCCGCGGCCTGCCAGTGAGTGTTGGTGGGGCTACTCCCCGTCCCACTCCTCGAGGATGCTCTTCTTGACGAGCTCAACCTGGATCATCAGCGCGCCCAGAAGTTCTTCGAGGTTGGGCGGCTCGGTTGTGCGGAATGCCCAGCCGGTGTCGCCGTCGGGGTCCGCGACCTTCACCATCACGAACGCGCTGAGGGCCCTGTCACCATCAGCGAGCGGATGGATCGTCAGTCCGTTCAGGACCTGACCTACGGGCATGCGGGCTTCTTCGATGTCATCTGCCATGGCGCCAACCTACTGTGACGTTGCTGGGACCAGCGTTGCCTCACCCGTCCCCTCCCCGCTGAATGTGACGTTTCTGCTGCTGGATCAGCGTTTTGACAGCCGAAACGTCCCACTCAGCGGACGGGGTGGGCGGGGCGGGCGGGCGGACGCCTACTGCCAGAGGTATTCGGCGCCGTCGGACGGATTGCGCGAGGCATCCGGTCCGAGGTGCCTGGGCAGGTCGAGGGTCGCGCACGTGGCTGGCGGCGGCGCCTTCAGCGGTCTTCCCGACTCATCCTTGCGGATCATGATCGGTTTGCCACAGATGTTGTCGACCTGGACGTAGTGACTGGCGATGAGGCGGCGGGTCTCGCCCGACCTGTCGAGGCCGAACGCGGTCGGCTCCTGCCACTCGACAATCCAGGTCGGTCGCCGAGAAGACGATCTCAGCATGGTGCGCAGCTGCCTCTCGGCATCGGGAAGCGCCCGCACCATGGTGCTCCAGGCGTACGGATAGTTGGAATGCATGTCGGCGTAGTAAAGAAGGTTGGCGCGCGCATAGAGCGCGTAGAGACTGTCATCGGGGCGCGAGTTGTCGCGCAGGTAGGCCGACACGGCAAGTGTGCGCTGCTGCGGTGGATCGACCGACTTCAGTGTCGCCCCGACGGCGACGTTGCCGAGCGCCAGCAGGACGAGGACCGCAGATGTCGCGACCGCGAGGATGCGTCGGCCCGTCACGGCCAACGCACATCCGGACAGCACCGCCAGAGCCGCGACGGGCTGAATGAAGTAGTGCGGGAAGTAATTGCCGCCACCGGTGATGCCGATGAAACCGACGACGAGCCACGCCCCCAGCGGGAGCACGAGCTGCGGGTCGGTGCGGTGCTCGAAGAGCCAGGACGCCGCCCACGGGAGCAGAAGCACGCATCCGGACACGATGGCGATCGGGAGACCCAGGTGCACGAGCATGTAGGTCGCACCCTGCTCGGACCGGTGCAGCAGATTCAAGCTGTCGAGGCGGAAGCCGACCACGGCGTAGACGAAGGCCTTGACGCCCACGGAGTAGTGGGCGAACCAGGCCAGGGTGACCAGCAGGGGCGTCAGCACACCGGCAAGCCACATCACGATCCACATCGCGCGAAAGCCCGACCGCTCACGGGTCATCCAGCTGACCAGCAGGAAGATCGCGCCCGCCACGACGACTTCGCCGAACGACTGCTTGATCAGCAGCGCACACGTGGCCAGGAACCCAGAGACGAAGAGCCATCGCCCCGGCTGGCTTGAGTCGCGTGCCCGCACGAGGGTGACGATCGAGAACGTGACGGGGACGCTGGCCAGCAGCTCGTTGCCGGTGAAGACTGCACCCAGGACCACGGACGACGTCATGACGGCAGTGATCGCCCCGGTGATGCGCGCGGCGCGGGCCCCGCTGATGCGGTGCGCGATCGCCATCGTCGCGGCGACGAGCATGATCGCCGCCACCATGCCCAGCACGCGAATGCCGCGGTCACCGCCGAGCACGCCGATCTTGTAGAGGAGGACGAGCAACGGTGGTCGGTCGAGCCACGAGCCGCCGTACATCGACCCTTGGGTGGTGCCCCAGGCGCGCGCGACGAACGCATCTCCCCCTTCGTCGATGCCGAGCGGGACATTGATGAACGGCGTGCGCAGGACGACGGTGATCGCGGAGCAGAGAAACCACCAGCGAACCATCGAGCCCTGCGGTGGCGTCAGCATGCTGGAGAGTGCCCGTGCAGGCCTTCGCGTCATGACGTTCATGGCGACCCGCGCCCGTGCGGGTAGGTCGTGAGACGCCCGAGCCGCACGGCAAGGTAGGCCACGAGGAGCCCGCCCGGGATGTCGATGACGAAGTGCCAGCCGAGGTAGACCGTCGAAACCATGACCGCGAGGAGGTAGACGTACATGACCCGCACGGCCCAGGTGAAGCCGTAGTAGCGCAGCATCAGCAAGATCATGAAGGTGAAACCCACGTGCAAGCTCACGAAGGCCGAGATGCTCGCAAACGAGTCTGCGGCCGCCGGATGGTCGAGCAGCTGAGCGCGTTCGGCCATGTACTTGGCCTGGGTGGCGGTGATCGACGTGGGGTCGAGTCCGGCGAACTCCTTGGGTGCCGACGCGAACGGCCCGAGCGTCGGGATGAGGTAGTAGGACGCCACCCCGAGGATCCAGACCCAGATGGCTGAGCTGAGAAAGACGAAGCCGTCGCGGATCCGGTCGGCGAACACCAGCGCGGCAACGAAGGAGATCGGCACGATGACAGAGAACGACTCGTAGATCACGCCGATGACATGAGGGGCGACCTGGCGTCCGAAGAGGTCGTGCAGCAGGACCGCCGGACTGTGGCCGAAGAAGAGGTTGCGGTCGAGGCTCAGGAGCCGGTCGTCGTGACCGCCGTTGAAGGCCACCCAGCTCTTGAGGTTGCGGTAGCAGGCGTAGGCGAAGTGGTAGGTCAGGAGCCCACCGACCGCCACGAGCACCCGGTCCGCCGGCCAGCGCGACTGCAGCATCGCCGCAGTGTTCCTGACCGTCCAGTTGCGGCGACCGACACGCATCGCCGCGTCAAGCAACGACAACACGATCAGCAACGCGAGTGACAGTGCGATGCGGGACAGGAAGATTCGTCCGCCGGGATCACGAAACGGGATGTCGACCTGGTGGGAACGCACGGCGGTGACCACGGTGAAGACAGCCACGACCGCCAGCAACCAGCCCAGCCAGCGATAGGGGCCGGTGTCGGGAGTGGAAGCGGAGGCGGTCGCCTGATCGCGTGCGGAAAGCGGCGGGGACGTGATGGCGCTCACCTCTAAATCGCGAAGATCTGACGGACAGGAAGTCGTGCGATGTTGCTGCGGGACAAGATTAGTGAGGCCCACGACGACCCGCTCATGGAACGAGGGCGACATAGCCGACGTCAGTGCCCGGCTGCGTGCATCGACGCCAACCCATCATAGGGTGGACGCCCGCGATCGATGGCCTCGATACCCGTGGCGAACACGAACCGCTTGTATGACCAGTACCGGAATGCCGTGCCCAGCGCGAGGCCGACGACGTTCGCTGAGATGTTGTCGGCCAAGCGACTGGTCAACCCGAGGAAGTCATGGGAGATCGACAGGGTGACGATGGAGATGCCCAGCCCGATGAGGTTGAACAGCACGAAGAGCGAAACCTCGCGTCGACGATCGCCCGCAGGTGCGCCGCGCCAGGTCAGTGCGCGGTTGCCGACGTACGTGACGACCATGGCGAGCGCGACGGCCAGCAACTTGGCGATCGAGGGGTCGGCGGCCGCCAGCGACGGCAGCGATCTCAGCACGTTGAACGCTGCGACGTCGACGATGTAACCCACGCCGCCCACCGCGAGGAAGGTCATGATCTCGGGCGTCATGAGCCGCGCCACGAACTGGCTACACCGCGACATCATGTCGTCCGTCCACCGCGCGCGGCACTAGGACATTGGCTTCGTGCCTGAGCTCGTTCCAGCGCCACACCAGCACGAGCGCAACTGCCTCGCGGACGATGCCGGCCGACATCTTCGACTGACCTGTCGTGCGGTCAGTGAAGGTGATCGGCACCTCGGTCGTCGTGAGGCCCAGACGGTCCGCCCGCCACGTGTTCTCGATCTGGAAGGAGTAGCCGTTCGACTGCGAGTCGAGGGCACCCAGGGTCAAGAGGGCTTGCCGGCGGAAGGCCCGGAACCCGGCGGTCGCGTCGTGCACCTCGAGTCCGAGCAGAGCGCGGACGTAGGTGTTGCCAGCCCAGGAGATGAGACGGCGCCCGACGCTCCAGTTGTCGACTCCGCCGCCGGTGACGTACCGGGAACCGATGGCGATGTCGGTCGTCTCGAGCGCGGCAACCAGCTCGGGGATCTTCGCCGGCGGGTGCGAGAGGTCAGCGTCCATCTGCACGATGACGTCGTAGTCGCGCTCCACGGCCCACGCGAAACCGGCCCGGTAGGCCGCACCGAGACCGTCCTTCTCCGCGCGGCTGAGCAGGAACACGCGGTGGAGGTGAGATGGATGAGCCTCCACCAGCGCCCCGGTGCCATCCGGGCTGCTGTCGTCGACCACGAGGATGTCCGCGTCGGGTGCCGCGCTCAGGGCGGCGTCGGGAACCGCCTCGACCCCGGAGGCCTCGTTGTAGGTGGGAATGATCACGACGGTGCTCATCTTGTGCGCTCCTTCATCTTGCTGTGGTCGAGGCTGTTGGTGGGGAAGTGTCGAGTGGCGCGCCAGTGCCGCGGCACGAACCTTCGACACGGGGAACGGGGCGAACGATGCCGTCGTGCAGGTAGACCGTCCGGCCGCACACCAGGCCGACCTGGCGGTAGTCGCGGCTCAGGATCTTGCCGGTCCGCGCCGTGTCCAGACCCCAGGTACGCAGGTGCCCCCACGAGACGAACCAGGTCGGAGCGGAGGGTCCGGTCAGCACGGCGTCGAGCTGGGTGAGCTGGGGGTCGAGGGTCTTGATCGGCAGGCTCCACAGCTGCGCGTACGGCGATGACAGTCCCGAGGCCAGGGTGACGTCGGCATGACCCCACGTCGACACGATCGCGTCGCCGGGTTGCGAGACAGCAGCGATGGACCGCCCGACCGACTGACCGTCACTGCCCTGAGGTGCTCCAAGGCTGACCGCCCACCCGAGGACGGCTGCGGCGGCGACGTACGCGAGGACGGAACGCGCTCCCAGCGCTCGCCTTGCGCACAGCAGCCCGACCACAACGGAGACCGGACCGATCAGCTCGACGAGGTAGTGGTGCCAGTAGTTGCCGCCGACCAGCACCGAGGCGATGTCGAACAGGATCGTCGCGATCAGCGCCCAGGTGAGCACGTCGCGAGGGCGCCGCACGACCACGTCGCGCGCCAGCACCACGAGGAGAAAGATGAGTCCACTTGCTGCAGCGGCCCCGATCAGGACGAAGAGCCGAACTGTCGCGTGATGGCTCCCGCCTGCCGCCATCGCCTGCTCGGCGTGAAGGCGAAACGGGTACATGGCGTCGAACACGCCCACCAGGGACGTCCCGTGGATCACGGTCCAGCCGGCCAGCACGGTGCCGGCCGCCAGGGCGCCACCCGTTGCGGCGGTGAGCAAGGTGGTGAAGCGCTGACGGGAGATGTCCCCGCGCCATGTCGCGAGGATGAGAGCAACGGCTCCGAAGACGGCGACGTCCGCGAGGTTCTGCTTCACGAGCAGGGAGCACACCGCCAGAGCCCCCGCCACGGCGGCTGCGCCACCCGCCTGCCGACGGCTCGAGGCACGAAGGGCGACAATCATCGCTGCGATTCCGCCAAGGATGAAAGGGGCGGCAAGGAGCTCGCCGTTGACCCCCCGGCTGCCGAGAAGGGGGTTGATGCTCAGTGCGGCGGCTGACAGCGCGGCCCATTGCGCTGACTCCCTGCCCGCCATCAGACCCGCGACACGCGAGGCCCCAAGGACCAGCAACGCCGCAGCGACGCACCCGATCAGACGAAGCGCCGTGAGGCCACCGAGCGAAGCCGCAAGCCGGTAGATCGTGATGAGCAGGGGCGGGCGGTCGACCCAGTAGTTGCCGTACAACGACGTACCGGCACCATTCCATTGCGCACCGACAAGCAAGAAGCCTGCCTCGTCGGGGCCGGCTGCATGCCCGACGAAGGGAACCCGGCAGAGCACCGCTGCGGCGACCGACGCCGGGACGGTCCAGGTCGGGAGGCTGCTCAGACGTCGACCGAGTGGCCCCACTCGACGATCAGCCACGGTTGTCATGAGGCCAGAATGCGTGCACAAACCTGCACAAGACCTGACTGTCTTGACCACGAGATGCCGCTGGGTGCCCGCGGTGGTGCACCATGACGACATGACAGTTATCGGTATATGCGAGGACGATCGCGACGTCCGACATATGTTGACCGACGCGCTCAAGATGAACGGTCACGACGTCGTCATCGCACGCAATGGTCGCGAGGCCGTCGACAACTTCGGGCCGAACAGCGCTGTCGAGGTGCTCATCGTCGACATCGGGCTGCCGGACGCCGACGGACGCGATGTGTGCCAGGCCCTGCGCGCGAACGGGCAGCACTCCCCCGTCCTCTTCCTGACGGCTCTTGATGCGGTGCACGACCGGGTCGCGGGCTTCCACTCCGGCGGCGATGACTACGTCGTCAAACCGTTCGCGATCGCCGAGATCCTTGTCAGGATCCAGGCACTTGACCGCCGGCATCGGCGCACGGACATATCGGCGAGCGGCCTGACCCTCAACCCCGACAGCCTCTCGATGCAGGCCGGCGAGCACGAGGCGAGCCTCACGCCCACCGAGTTCAGGCTGCTTGCGGCGATCGCGTCACAGCCCGGAGCCGTCGTTCGTCGACGGGCGGCCGTGGCGGCCGCGTGGCCCGACGGAGCCATCGTCAACGAGAACACCATCGACTCGTACATCCGGCGACTGCGGGTCAAGCTCGCCTCCATCGACTCGCCCGTCGAGCTGTCCACCGTGCGTGGCGTCGGGTTCACCCTGCGATGAGGGCGCCCGGACGCACGTTGATCTCTCGCATCGTCTGGTCGACGCTGCTGGTCTCCGCCATCGCCGTGACGGCGATGATCGGCACCGTCGTGCTGGTGCTGTCGGCGCTGACCGAGAAGAACATCGACTCGCGCCTGGAAGACCGGCTGTCCGCCGTCTCAGCCACCGTCAGCGTCGGGGGTGACGGCATGGTGACCGCCCTGGAGACGGCCGACGACACGATCGACGACACCTCGTGGGTCTATTCCGCGGACGGCTCGCTCATCGAAGGCCCGCGCGCCGGACCACGGCTCATGGCCGCTGCCGAGTCACTCTCCGGGGTTCGCAAGGAAGCTCGGATGAAGGCCGACAACCGGAGCTTCATCGCGGCACCCGTGCGCCGCGACGGCAGCGTGCGGGCCGTCGTCGTGGTGGAGACACCGCTCGAGCCCTACGAGTCGACCCGCAACGAAGTGGTCCTCGGGCTCGTCGTCCTCGGGTTCGTCGTCACCGGCGGTGCCGCAGCCCTCGCAGCGTGGACCGTCAGGCGCACCCTCGCGCCGGTCACCTCCATGGCCGCTCGCGCCGAGGACTGGAGCGAGCACGACCTCGACTCCCGTTTTGACGCCACGGGCACCGGTGATGAGTTTGCCCACCTCGGTCGGACCCTCAACGTCCTGCTCGACCGCGTCGCCGGTGCGCTGCGCAGCGAACAGCAGCTCACGTCCGAGCTCGCCCACGAGCTCCGGACCCCGCTCACGGCGATCCGTGGGGAGGCAGAACTCGGTCTGATGGGTGACCCGAGCCCTGCCGTCTCCGAACGACTCGGCCGCGTCGTCATGCTGGTGGACCGGATGAGCACCACGATCGCGTCACTCGTCGCGATCGCCCGCGGCGACGCCCGGGCCGAGTCGCGGACCAACGCCGTCGCACTCGTGCTCGCGTCGATCGAGCACCACCGTGTCCCGACGCTCTCCATCTCGACCGAGGACGTCACGTCCGATGAGATTGCGGCCCCCGCCGAGCTGGCGCTCCGTGCCCTCTCACCCATCGTCGAGAACGCGCTCAAGCACGCCCGTACGTCAGTGACGTTCGCGGTCGCAGGCAGCGACCGGGTGGTGAACATCATCGTGAGCGACGACGGCGACGGCATCGCGCCCGACGACACCGAGACACTCTTCGTGTCGGGTCGGCGTGGGCCGGACAGCGACGGGGCAGGCCTCGGGCTCGCTCTCTCCCGTCGGGTCGCCCGCACCCTGGGCGGCGACGTGCACGTCACCTCGACGTCGAGCCCGACGAGCTTCACTCTCTCGCTCCCTCGCGTCTAGCCGTGACCATCCGATCAGGTTCGTGACAGGGTCCACGCCGCACGATCGACGTCATGAGCCAATCACCTGTCACCACCGACCGGTCGACCTCACATGTCGACCGAAGCGCGTGGACTCAAGTCCTGCTGAACAAAGTCCCCCAAGTCACTGCACTGTTCTGGGTGGTCAAGATCCTCTCGACCACCGTCGGCGAGACCGCTGCCGACTTCCTCAACGCCAATGTGGGGCTGGGCCTTTCGGCGACGTCCGCACTCATGGCGTTGCTGCTGGCCGCCGCACTGATTGTCCAGCTCTCGGCGAAGCGGTACGTCCCCGCCATCTACTGGCTGGTCGTCGTGCTCGTCAGCGTCGTCGGCACTCTCTTCTCCGACAACCTCGTGGACAACTTCGGGGTCAGCCTCTGGACGACGAGCGCCATCTTCGGCGCTGGACTCCTCGCGTCGTTCGTTGCTTGGTACCGGTCGGAGAAGACCCTGTCGATCCACACGGTCGTCACCCGCCGCCGTGAGGCCTACTACTGGCTCACGATCCTGTTCACCTTCGCCCTCGGCACGTCCGCCGGCGACCTCGTGGCCGAGAAGCTGGCTGTGGGTTACCTCCCGTCCGCGCTGATCTTCGGCAGTGTCATTGTCGCCATCACCGCAGCGTTCTACGTGCTCAAGGCCAACGCGGTGCTCGCCTTCTGGGCGGCGTACATCATCACCCGGCCGTTCGGCGCCTCGATGGGCGACTTCCTCACAGCACCGACCAAGAACGGCGGCCTGGGCCTTGGGACCAACGGCACCAGCGCCCTGTTCCTCGCGATCATCATCGGGTGCGTGACCTGGTTCACGATCAAGGTGAAGCGGGACGACAAGCAGCTCGCGGAGTCCTCCGCAGCCTGACCCAGCCCATCCACCACCCACCTCGACCTGCCCCGCTCGATCCTTCCCCTGGGGTCGGGCGGGGTTCCGGTCTCGACCGAGGAAATCACATGAACGCACATCCGGCATGACCGTGCTGGCACGCTCCGCCGGGGTCGTCGTCCCATCCACGTTGGTCGCAGCGCCGCTCGGTGGTGTTGTCGTCCTCGCCGTCGCCGCGCGCGAGCACGACGGCATCGC
>NZ_JACMOM010000171.1 GCF_014378035.1 Aeromicrobium sp.
GGGGCGACGGAGCGGGATGTCGAGGAGAGAAGGGGCCTCGACATGGCGGCGCGGCGCCGGCTGACGCCGGTGCCGAGACGGAGACCGGCCGCCAGGAGCACCACGGCAACGACACCGTCGAGCCACCAGTGGTGCCCCGTGGCGGCCACGACGAACATGGTGGCCGGAAGATGCATCACGACGAGCCAGCGCCACCGGCTGGTCGTCGAGGCGAAGACACCGAGAGCCACCACTGCCGCCCAACCCACATGGATCGAGGGCATCGCCGCAAACTGGTCAGACACCCCGGTGCCGACGGGCCCGTAGACGCCGAGGCCGTAACGCGTCGATAGGTCGACGAAGCCGTGCTCGTCGAGGAAGCGTGGCGGCGCGACCCGGACGAACCGGATGATCAGGCAGCCGAGAGTCACCGCGACCAGACCATTGCGCCAGTGCGCGTAACGGTCGCGGTGCCGCACGAACAGCCACACCAGGAAGATGATCAGCGCCGGGACGTGCAGCGTCGCATAGTAGGCGTTGACGAGCCGAGCCAGCCAGTCGTGACTGATCACGAAGTGCTGCAACGAGATCTCGGTCGGCAGGTGCAGGTCGAGCTGGATCCTCTCGATGTCGCGGGCGCGCTCGATGGCCCCGGACTCGTGGGTGAAGGGCAGCTGGCGCGCGAGTCGCCAGATCGAGTAGAGCGATGAGATGAGTGCGAACTCGCGAAAGGCCGGCTGCAAGGCCACCTTCGCGCGGGATGTGCGGCTCCGACCCACCACGAACCACGCAATGATGTTGATCAGTGCGGCGGTCGCCGCCTGATCCCATGTCGGCCACGGCATGAGGACCATCATCCTCGCGTCGGGACCATCGGCAGCGCGAGACCCGTTCCCGGTGGTGGAGTCGGTGCGGGACAGCCAGAATCGAGGTCATGACCGACCAACCGACACTGACGCTGAGCGACACTCCCGACGGGGACTTCCTCGGATTCGAGCTGCTGCTCGAGCAGCAGGACCGCGATCTCCTGCACACCGTCCGAGCCCACCTCGAGGCCGAGGTGCTGCCGGTGATCAATGACTACTGGACGCGCGCGGAGTTCCCCCACGCCCTGGTCCCCGGCTTCGCCAAGCTGGGCATCGCCGGTCTCGCGTACGACGGTCCGGGATGCGCGGGTCGCAGCAGCCTCGCGGACGGCATGATCTCGCTCGAGCTGGCCCGGGTCGACCCGTCGATGCAGACGTTCATGGGCGTCCATGGGGGCCTGGCAATGGGGTCGATCCAGCTGTGCGGCACGCAGGAGCAGAAGGAACGGTGGCTGCCCGCCATGGCGCGCATGGAGCTGATCGGCGCGTTCGGCCTCACCGAGCCTGACACCGGGTCGGCGATAGCGGGGGGTCTGAGCACGACGGCAACACGTGACGGAGACGAGTGGGTGCTCGACGGGGAGAAGAAGTGGATAGGCAACGCGTCGTTCGCCGACCTCGTGATCATCTGGGCCCGGGACGCGGCCGATGAGGAGGTCAAGGGATTCGTCGTGGAGAAGGACACCGAGGGCATGACCTTCGACGTGCAACAGGACAAGATCGCCTTGCGCGTCGTGCAGAACGCGGAGGTCCACCTGTCGGGTGTGCGGGTGCCCGAGTCGAACAGGCTCGGCGATGCCAACTCCTTCGCCGACACCTCGCGGGTGCTGCAGCTCACGCGAGGTGGCGTCGCGTGGGCAGCGACCGGCTGCGCGAGGGGCGCGTACGAGCACGCACTGCGTTACAGCAAGGAGCGTGAGCAGTTCGGCAAGCCCATCGCAGGCTTCCAGCTCGTGCAGGACTTGCTGGTACGGATGCTGGGCAACGTCGTGTCATCGACCGCCATGTGCGTGCGCATCGCCCAGCTCCAGGACGCCGGCATGCTGCTCGACGAGCACGCCTCTCTCGCCAAGGCCTTCACGACGGCACGCATGCGCGAGACGGTGGGCTGGGCCCGCGAGGTGCTCGGCGGCAACGGCATCCTGCTGGAGCACCACGTCGGCCGGTTCGCCGCCGACGCGGAGGCGCTCTACTCCTACGAGGGCACCCGCGAGATCAACACCCTCATCGTCGGACGGGCCATCACGGGCGAGAGCGCCTTCGTCTGAGCCGTCTCAGTGCGAGGTGGTGGGCAGGTGCTCTCGATCGGCGCCCTGATCGTGTCGGGCGCGTCGCACGACGTCCACGTCCTGACGATCTCGCGAGCCGTCGACATTTCTCCGGCAATTCAACGACCACCAGCCACCATCGAGCGAATTGACCTCGATTTGAGGTCCGCATGATGCGCAACTGATGAGCGGGGCGACACGATCGAGTGTCACGGGAGACTCCCACGACAACCCTCTGCAAAGGACGGCACATGCCGAACGACTTCTTCGGACTCCCGCTGCACCCGCTCATCGTCCACGCCACTGTGGTGATCATCCCGCTGGCGGCGTTCACCGTGGTCCTCAGTGCGTTCTGGGCTCGGTTCCGGGCGTGGGCAGGGCCGGTCCCGATGGGGCTGAGCCTTGTCGGGCTCATCCTGGTCCCACTGAGCACCTCGACGGGCGAGACGCTCGAGAGGCACGTCGCGGCATCCGCCCTGCTGGAGGAGCACACGCGGCTCGCTGACGGTCTGCTGCCGTGGATGATCGGTCTTTTCGTCTTCTCCGCCATCGGCTACCTGCTCCACCTCCTGACCAGGGGCCACAATGCCCGGTCCGTGAAAAGACCGCTGGTGATGGTGGTGGCCGCATTGGCCGTGCTGGCTGCCGTCGGTACCTCGGTGCAGGTTGCGCGCATCGGTCACAGTGGCGCCAAGGCCGCCTGGGACGACACCAACATGAGCACCTCCTCTCCCAAGCCACAGTGACTCTTTGAAACCACCGTGACTCTCCAAACCCCAGTGACTCTCCAAACCCCAGTGACGTCCGGCGCGGGACCCTGACCGGGCTGATGTGGTTCGGCGCCGGCTCCGAGGTCGTCCTGGTCCTGTCCTCGCCACCCTGGGCGTCAACCCCGGCGGCCGGGGTCTGGCCAGGACCTTGGTCCCCCGGGTCGGTGCTCTCCGACCGTGTGGCTCGCGACGCTGCTGCTCGACACTGAAGGCGCGGGCGGCTCACGCCCTGCAACGCGATCCGGGAGCACGGAGTCTCACATGGAAGCCTTGGACATCGCACGCTGGCAGTTCGGCATCACGACCGTCTACCACTTTTTCTTCGTACCGGTCACGATCGGTCTGTCGTTCCTCGTGGCTGGTCTCCAGACCGCTTGGTTCCGCACGCACAAGGAGAAATACCTCCGGCTGACGAAGTTCTTCGGCAAGCTCTTCCTGATCAACTTCGCGATGGGAGTCGCGACCGGCATCGTCCAGGAGTTCCAGTTCGGGATGAACTGGAGCGACTACTCCCGCTTCGTCGGTGACATCTTCGGCGCTCCGCTCGCCATCGAGGGCCTGTTGGCCTTCTTCCTCGAGTCGACCTTCCTGGGTCTCTGGATATTCGGGTGGGACCGACTCAAGCCAAACGTCCACCTCGCAACGATCTGGATCGCGGCGATCGGCACCCTGCTCTCGGCCTACTTCATCCTCGCCGCCAACTCCTTCATGCAGCACCCCGTGGGCTACAGGTTCAACGCCGAGAAGGGGCGCGCCGAGCTCACCGACTTCGCTGCCGTCCTGACCAACAAGGTCACCCTGGCCACCTTCCCGCACCAGATCTTCGCCAGCTTCATGGTCGGCGGCGCCTTCGTGGCGGGCATCGCCATCTGGCACCTGTTCCGGCACCCGACCCGCGACGCCGACGCTTTTCGTACCGCCTTCCGTCTCGGCGCAGCGACCCTCCTCGTAGCCGGCCTCGGCACCACCGTGTCCGGTGACTTCCAGGGCAAGGTCATGACCGAGGTCCAGCCGATGAAGATGGCGGCCGCCGAGGGCCTCTACGAGACCGCTCAGCCGGCTCCTTTCTCGGTCCTGACGATCGGGACGCTCGATGGGTCGAAGGAGGTCTTCAAGCTGGAGATACCCCGACTGCTCTCCTTCATGGGCACCGGCAGTGTCAACGGCGAGGTCCAGGGCATCAATGCGCTGCAGTCCGAGTACGAGCAGAAGTACGGGGCTGGCGACTACTCCCCCAACATCCCCATCGCCTACTGGACGTTCCGCGCCATGATCACTGCTGGAGGGATCGCGATGGTCGCGGGCATCTGGATGCTGCTGGCAACCCGCCGCGGCCGACTCCCCACCTCCCGCTGGATGCTGCGCACGGCGATCGTCCTGCCACTGCTGCCGCTCGTCGCCAACTCGTTCGGGTGGATCTTCACCGAGATGGGCCGCCAACCGTGGGCCGTCTTCGGTCTGATGCCCACCGCCGCCGGGGTCTCGCCCGGCACCACGACAGCCGAGGTGCTGACCTCCTTGATCGGATTCACCGTCCTGTACGGCGTCCTCGCCGTCATCGAGGTCAAGCTGCTGCTGAAATACATCCAGGCCGGGCTCCCGGAGGTCGACACGACCCCCGCCGACCGCGACGACCTCGACGCGCCGCTCGCGTTCGCCTACTGATCGGACCTGACCCATGGAACTCACGACCTTCTGGTTCATCCTCATCACCGTCCTCTGGGTCGGCTACCTCGTGCTCGAGGGATTCGACTTCGGCGTCGGCATGCTCGTCGGCGTCCTCGCGAAGAACGACACCGAGCGACGGGTGCTCATCAACACGATCGGCCCACTGTGGGACGGCAACGAGGTGTGGCTCCTGGTCGCCGGCGGTGCGACCTTCGCGGCGTTCCCCGAGTGGTACGCCACGCTGTTCAGCGGCTTCTACCTGCCGCTGTTCCTCATCCTGATCGCTCTCATCGTGCGCGCTGTCGGATTCGAGTTTCGCGGCAAGCGCACCGACTCGAGCTGGCGTCGCAACTGGGACATCGCGATCGTCATCTGCTCTGCCCTGCCGGCGCTGCTCTGGGGTGTCGCGCTCGCCAACATCGTGCACGGCGTGCCGATCGACAGCAGCAAGGAGTATGTCGGGTCGTTCTTCGACCTGCTCAACCCCTACGCCCTGCTCGGAGGGCTCGTGACCTTGACGGTCTTCCTCGTGCACGGTGCGATCTTCGTGGCGCTCAAGACCGTCGGTGACATCCGGGAGAGGGCGCAGAGGCTCGCGCTCCGGGTGGGGCTCCCCGCGGCCGCCCTGGCTGTCATGTTCATCGTCTGGACCGGGATCGACCAGGGCAAGCTCACGGTCTGGCTGCTGGGACTGCTGGCCGCCGGCGCGTTCGTCGCGGGGCTCGTTGCGACCCTCCGCAACCGTGACGGATGGGCATTCGTGGCCACCTCACTCTCGATCGCCTTCGTCACGGTCATGCTGTTCACCGGCCTCTTCCCCGACGTCATGCCGTCGTCGCTCGACCCTGCCTTCAACCTGACGACCAGCAACGCCTCGTCGACGCACTACACGCTGGTCATCATGTCGTGGGTCGCGGTGGTCTTCACCCCGATCGTCCTGATGTACCAGTCATGGTCCTACTGGGTCTTCCGCCGTCGTATCGGCGTGCAGCACATCCCGCAGGAGAAGCCGACGTCCGAGATTCTGACGAAGTGAAGCCTCTCGACCCCCGACTCCTCCGGCGGTCGCACGCGGTGCGCCGATACCTTGCCATCGGGGTCGCGATCGGAGTCGTCACCGCAGTCGCCATCGTGCTCCAGGCGGTGCTGATCGCCGACGCCGTGGCCCGGTTGTTCTCCTCCGAGCCGGCCATGGCGGTGGCGATCGCGATCACAGCCTGCCTGGCCGTCCGCGCGGCCCTTCACTGGGTGCATGCGGTGGTGTCCGCACGCGCGGCGGTCGGGGCCAAGGCCGAGCTCCGCAAGGAGGTCGTCGACGACCTGCTCGACCCACGACGTCTCGGGCCGGCACCACGCAGCTCGACAGTCGTGACTCTGCTCGGCCCGGGGTTCGATGCCTTCGACGGCTACATCGGACGCTTCCTGCCCCAGCTGATCCTGTCGGCCGTCGTGCCTGGACTCGTTGTTGTCGTCGTGCTGGTCGCCGACCCGCTGTCTGCCCTCATCATCGCCGTGACGCTGCCGCTGAGCATCATGTTCATGGTGCTCGTGGGTCTTCTCACCCGAGACGCCCTCGACAAGCGCTGGAGCGCGCTCGAGCACCTGAGCCGGCACTTCGCCGACGTGCTCGACGGCCTGGTCACCCTGAAGATCTTCGGCCGGGACCAGGAAAAGGGGCTCCGGGAAGTCGGCGAACGCCACCGGCGCGAGACGATGAGGTCATTGCGACTCGCGTTCCTGTCCTCACTCGTGCTCGAGCTGGTCGCCACGCTCTCGGTCGCACTGGTGGCCGTGAGCGTCGGCCTACGCGTCGTCGACGGAAACCTGACCCTCCAACGCGCACTCCTCGTCCTGCTCCTGGCCCCCGAGGCCTACCTGCCGGTCCGCCAGCTCGGCACGATGTTCCATGACAGCACTGCAGGCGCCGAGGCGGTGGGCGAGGCGCTTGAGCTGCTCGAGCACGAGCGCAGCACGGGCCAGCACGAGCCGCCCGACATCACCACCGCCGCCATCACGTTCGACCACCTCGCGGTGTCGTTCGACGACCGCAACGGGCCGTCCCTTCGGCTGGACGACGAGGTGATCAGTCCGGGTGAGTTCGTGGCGATCGCGGGTCCGTCGGGCTCGGGCAAGTCGACCCTCCTGGCCGTCGTGCTGTCGTTCGTCGCGCCGACATCGGGTCGCGTCCTGCTGGGTGGGATCGAGCTGGGCGACATCGACCCCGACCTCTTGCGGCGCCACGTGGCCTGGGTGCCGCAGTTCCCGGCCCTGATCGAGGGCACCGTTGCCAGCAACGTACGACTCGCCAACACCATCGGCTCGGACGATGACGTCAAGGCGGCACTTCGCGACGCCGGAGCCGGCGATCTCGCCCCGAATCGCTGGATCAGCGAGTCGGCCGACGACGTGTCGGCCGGTGAGCGCCGACGCATCGCCATCGCTCGGGCCTTTCTGCGGGTGCGCACCGAGGGCGCAGGTCTGGTGCTGCTCGACGAGCCGACCGCTGGCCTCGACGCGGTGCGGGAGGGCGCTGTCATCAGCGCGCTGAGAGCACTTCCCGTCACCGTCATCGTCGTCGCGCACCGTGCGGAGACGATCGCCGCCGCCGACCGAGTCGTGCGCCTGACCGCCAACGAGAGGGTCACGTCGTGAGGCGCCGCCTGGTGGCCGGAGCCGTGCTCGGCGTGCTGTCACAGCTCTGCTCGGTCGCGCTGCTCCTCACCGCCGCCTGGCTCATCGTGCGCGCGGCCGAACACCCGCCGGTCCTCTACCTGATGGTCGCGATCGTCTCGGTGCGCTTCTTCGGCCTCGGCCGCGCCACCTTCCGCTATGCGGAGCGGCTGCTGACGCACGATGCCGCGCTCACCGCCATGACCGAGCAGCGGGTGGGTGCCTACCACCAGCTCGCCCGGGTGGCGCCGATCGGCCTCCCCCGCCAGCGCCGCGGTGACGTCGTGAGCCGTGTCGTTGCCGACGTCGACGCTGCCCAGGACGGCCTCCTGCGCATCCGGCTCCCCTGGATCTATGCCTCGGCCTCGGCCGCGTGCACCATCGTCCTGCTCGCGCTGATCGAGCCGGTCTCGGGGCTGCTGCTCGCCCTGCACGTCGCGGCGTGCGCGCTGTTCGTGCGATGCGTCGTCTCCGGTGCGACCCGCCGCAACGGGGCGACCACGGCAGAGCTGCAGGGAACCCTGTCGGCCGATGTCTCGTTGGTCGCACTGTCGGCGCGCGACCTGGTCGCCTACGGGGCGGCCGGTGACTTCCGTCGAACGATCGGCGCCACGATCGACAAGCTCGGCGCGAGGCAGCGCTCCCGCACCTGGGTCGGCGGTCTCGGCTCGGCCTTTGTCCTCGCTTCCACCGGCGTGACCATCGCACTGCTCGCGGCGCGCGCCTCCGACATCCCGGCGGTCCTCGTGGGAGTCGTCCTCCTCGCCCCGGTCGCGCTCCTCGAGCCCCTGCAGTCGCTGGCCGACGCCGAACGACTTCGTCCCGACGTCGACTCGGCGCGCCGCCGTCTCGATGACCTGTCCCTCACGCCCACCCCCGTTGCCGAGCCCGCCACCGCACGTCCATTACCGGCCCAGAGCACCTTGGTCGTCGATGAGCTCTCGATCGGATGGGACCACACGATCTCCCGTGACATCTCGTTCGTCCTCGATCGCGGATCTGTCGTGGGCGTCAGCGGGCCGAGTGGGGTCGGCAAGAGCACCCTCGCGCTGACGCTGCTCAAGCTGGTGGAGCCGAGGGCCGGCCGCGTCACGCTGGGTGGCACCGACTTCTGCGATCTCGACGGAGCAGACATCCGCACCAGGGTCGCCGCATCGAGCCAGGACGATGTCCTGTTCGACACCACGATCCGCGAGAACCTACGCATTGCCTGCCCCACCGCATCTGATGACACGATGCATGCCGCCCTCGGCCGCGCCGGCATGGGATCGTTCGTGTATCAGCTCCCGCTGGGGCTCGAGACACCGATCGGTGAGCACGGTGCGCTTCTCAGCGGCGGTGAGCGGCAACGACTCTCGCTGGCCAGGTTGATCATGTCGGGGCGCGACGTGCTGATCTTCGACGAGCCGACAGAGCACCTCGACGAGCCGACAGCCGTCGCGCTGATGGACGACATCGTGGCTGTGGCGCGCGACCACGCGGTGCTCGTGATCTCCCACTCGCCCTACGTGCTTGCCCGCTGCGACCGGGTTGTCGCACTGCACGACGACGCCAGGCCCGACCACGTCGGCGCCCGACAGGTCAAGGGTTTCAGCTCACCCGCGGCCTCTGCGTGACCGCAGTCCCTTCACCTCGGGGACGTGGAGTCGTGGCCGAGGCGTCTTGCCTCGGCGCTCAGGCGGCGTAGGTGCGTTGCCGCGGTCGCCTCATCACTCAGCGTCGTGCTCATGCGTACTGCCACATCTGTGCCTTCGCGGTCGATCTCGAGCAGGAACCCTGCATCGGTGAACACCTGCAGCATCGGGTGGTTGATGGCGAGCACGTCTGACACGAACCACGGCACTCCGCTGTTGCGTGCGTCGTGTGCGGCTCGCTCCAGCAGCAGGGTCGCGATGCCCAGACCGTGCATGTCGTCGGCGACGAGGAAGGCAATCTCCGAGCTCTCCGGGTCGACTGCCTCGACATCGGCGACACCGACGAGACGGCCGGCGACCTCGACGACGTAGGAGAGGGCCGTGGACTGGTCGGCGAACAGATGCTCGAGATGGCGCGTCACCGCTTCGCTGCCGAGGGTGAAGAAGCGCGTGTACAGGTTCTGCTCACTGATCGCGCCGAACAGGGCGGCCACCGACGACCTGTCGGCGGCGGCCATCCGCCTGACGACGGCGCTGGTGCCGTCGGCCAGAACTGCGCCGGTCATGTCGAGCCCCCGCTGGATCGTCGTTGGCGCCAGGCCTTCTCCAGAGCCACCACGGGGACGACCACGGCACCGGCCGCCGCAGCGACCGCCCACTGCGCCGGACCGAGGCTGCTCGTGCCGAACACCGCCTGCATGAAGGACACGTGCACGAAGGCCGCCTGCAGCGCGATGACAACGGCGATGCCCACGAAGACCGACGGGTTGGATGCCAGACCGATCGTGCGAACAGGTGCCCTCAGCGTCCGGCACATCAGGAGGTAGAACACCTGGGCAAACATCAACCCGGTCACCGCGAGTGTCTGCGCCTGGACGAGGCTGACGGCGTCTGGTGCCTGTGTGCCGCTCAGCGACGCTCCGTCCGCGCGGAGCGAGAGCAGGAACAACGCCACGGCGATGCCGCACAGCAGCACGCCCACGTAGATCGTGCGCACGACGACGAATCGCGACAAAAGCGCCTCGTGAGGATTGCGGGGAGCACGCCCCATCAGGCCCGGTTCCTTGGCTTCCAGCGCCAGAGGAAGGGCAAGGCCCACCGTCGCGACAAGGTTGACCCAGAGAATTTGTACGGGCTCGATGGGCAGCACGGGATGCCCCCCGATGATGGGGAAGCTGAGGACTGAGACGAGGATGACGAGCCCTTCGCCGACGTTGGTCGGCAATGCGAAGGCCAGTGCTTTCACGAGGTTGTCGTAGACGCGTCGGCCCTCCTCGATGGCCGACCCGATGGTCGAGAAGTTGTCGTCCGCGAGCACGATGTCGGCCGCCTCCTTGGCCGCCGCAGTGCCGGCGATGCCCATCGCGACCCCGATATCGGCCTGACGAAGGGCCGGGGCGTCGTTGACGCCGTCGCCTGTCATGGCGACGACGGCACCACCGGACTGCAGGGCCCGGACCAGACGGAGCTTGTGCTCGGGCGCGACCCTCGCGAACACCGCGGTGGTGCCGACCCGCTCACGAAGGCCGTCGTCGTCGAGAAGGCCGATCTCCGGGCCCGTGAGGGCGGGGCTCGAACCGACGATTCCCAGCTCGCGACCGATGGCCGAGGCGGTACCCGGGTGATCGCCGGTGATCATCTTCACGTCGACCCCGGCGTGCCGGCACACGGCGATGCTCTCGGCGACACCCTCGCGGGGCGGGTCGATCATCGCGATCAGGCCGAGCAGCTCAAGCGGCTCAACCCAGGAGTCCACTCCCATCCCGGCTCCTCGGCGGCGGGCAAAGGCCAGGACCCGCAAGCCGTCCTCGGTGAAACGGGACAACGCCTCGCGGGCTGGACCGGCGAGGTCGGCGTCGCAGTGCGGGAGGACGAGCTCAGGAGCGCCCTTCACGTACGTCATGGGATCGGGGTGGTCGTCCGGCGTCTCGACGACGCTTGCCATGTAGCGCCGGTCAGCGTCGAAGGGCAACAGATCCACCACGGTTCTCGAGACGAGCTCGTGGCGGTCGATCCCCGCACGATCAGCTGCGACGAGCAGCGCACCATCGGTCGGGTCGCCCAGCACGTGGCGTTCCTCCCCGAGCCCCGACAGCTGGCTCTCGTTGGCCAGCACGGCCGAGACGAGCAGCTGTTCGACAGCGCTGGTGACGGACGGCCGAGGTGGGCCGTGCTGCAGGATGCGGCCCTCGGCGGCATACCCGAGGCCCTCGAAGTCGACCTCGCCGACGGGCGTCCACGCGCTTCGCACCGCCATCTCGTTGCGCGTGAGCGTCCCGGTCTTGTCGGTGCACACGACGCTGGTGGCGCCGAGCGTCTCGACCGCGGGCAGCTCGCGGACGATGGCTCGGCGTTCTGCCATGCGTCGTACACCGATCGCGAGGGCAATCGTGACGATGGCGGGGAGGCCCTCGGGTATCGCAGCAACGGCGAGGGTGATCGCGGCGAGCAGTGCGTCTGCCACCGGGTAGCCGCGCGCGAGAGCGACACCGAGCAGGACCACCGTGACAGCGCCGATCGCGCGCGTGACCACGGATCCGAGGTGGGCGATCGAGCGGGTGAGCGGTGTCGTGGAGCGATCGGCGCTCTGCAGCAGCCCGGAGACCCGGCCAAGCTCGGTGCGATCGCCGGTCTCGACCACGAGGCCGTGCCCTGTCCCTGCGCTGACCATGGTGCCGGCATGCAGCAAGGACGACCGCTCGGCGAGCGCCGTGGCGGCCGGCACCGCGGGGGGTGTCTTGTCGACCGGCGTGGACTCCCCCGTCAGCGCCGACTCGTCAGCACGTAGACCATGCCCCTCGAGCAGCCGGAGGTCGGCGACGACGCGATCTCCCGGTGACATCTCGACGACGTCTCCCGGCACGAGCGACTCCGCCGGGACGTGGGTCCACTCCCCGCTGCGCAGCGCCGTTGCCGGCTCGGACACCATCTCGGCCAGTGCGTTGATGGCCTTGCCTGCTCGGTACTCCTGCACGAACCCGATGAGTGAGTTGAGCACCACGACCGCGATGACGACCGAGCCGTTGGTCACCTCGCTCAGCGCGAACGCGACTCCGGCCGAAGCGAGGAGAGCATAGATCAGTGGGCTGTTGAACTGCCGAAGCAGCACCGTCCACCAGCCGGGGCCTTCGTCACGAGCAATGGCGTTGGGTCCGTAGTGCTCGATCCGCGACCTTGCCTCTTCGATGGTCAGGCCCTCGAGGTGGGTCTTGAGCACAGCCAGCGACTCGTCGATCGGCAGGTCGTGCCACGTGGGTGAGTCGCCGGGCACCGTCATGCCCGACAGTCGATCCCCGCAGCGGACGTCGTCAGCACCGTGCCGGCCGTGCCGGCGAACATCTTGTCGATGTCGTGCAGCGAGCCGATGACGGCCGAGCCGCGCCCGTCGCGGGCGAACTGGGCGGCCGCGCGCACCTTCGGACCCATCGAACCGGCGGGAAAGTCGGCCGGGTCGAGGGCGTCGGGATGTGCTCGAGACACGAGGCGTTGGTCTGGCCCGTGCCAATCGAGGTAGACGCCGTCGACGTCTGTCGCGATGACGAGCATGTCGGCCCCGAGGTCGTGGGCGAGCACCGCCGAGGCGAGGTCCTTGTCGATGACGGCCTCGACACCATTGGCCAGGCCGGTGACCTTGTCGTGGGTCGTCGGCACTCCCCCGCCGCCCGCGCAGATGACCACTCCACCGCGCTCGAGGATCCACTCGATCGGCGCGCTCTCCAGGATGCGCAACGGCGTCGGTGACGGGACCACCCGCCGCATCGCGTCACCGTCGGGCTTCATGGTCCATCCGTGCTGCCGCGAGACCTCGTCGGCCTGCGACTCGGTGTAGACCGGGCCGACGAACTTCGTCGGGTCGCCGAATGCGGGGTCGTCGGCATCGACGACGGTGCGTGTGACCAGGGTGGCGATGGCCCGGTCATTGCTCAGTCTGTTGCCCAGCTCCTGCTCGATGAGGTAGCCGAGCATCCCTTCGGTCTGCGCACCGAGCACGTCGAACGGGTACTCGCTCACGTGGTCGTACGACGCCGCCTGCAGTGCCAACAGCCCGACCTGCGGACCGTTGCCGTGCGACACCACGAGATCGTGCTCGGCAGCGATGCGGGCCAGCGGGACGCACGCCTCCGCGATGGAGGCACGTTGATTGGCGACCGTCATGGACTGACCTCGGCGAAGTATCGCGTTCCCGCCGAGCGCGACGACGACCCGCACGTCAGCGCTTCTCCAACGTGGCCACGAGAACGGCCTTGATGGTGTGCATGCGATTCTCCGCCTGGTCGAACACGATCGAGGCGTCCGACTCGAACACATCGTCGGTGACTTCGAGGCACGTGCGTCCGGTGCGCTCGAAGATCTGCTCGCCCACCTCTGTGCGGCGGTCGTGGAAGGCCGGAAGGCAGTGCATGAACTTCACGTCGGGGTTGCCAGTGAGGCCGAGGAGATCGGCATTGACCTGATAGTCCGACAGCAGGGCGATGCGCTCGTCCCACTCCGACTCAGGCTCACCCATCGACAGCCAGACGTCTGTGTAGATGAAGTCGGCGCCAGCCACACCCGCAGCCACGTCGCTCGTCTGGGTGATGCGTGCGCCGGTCGTGGTGGCGATCTTCGTCGCGATCGCCACGACCGAGTCAGGGTTCGCCAGCTGCGGCGGTGACACCATCGTGACCTTCATGCCCATCATGGCCCCGGCGACGAGGAGCGAGTTTGCCGTGTTGTTGCGGGCATCTCCGCAGTAGGCGAACGAGATCTCGGACGCGGGCTTCGTCGTGTGCTCGAGCATCGTCAGCATGTCGCACAGCGACTGCGTCGGATGCCATTCGTCGGTCAAGCCGTTCCAGACCGGGACACCGCTGGACGAGGCCAGCTCCTCCACTCCGGCCTGGGAGAAGCCGCGGTACTCGATGCCGTCGAACATGCGGCCCAGCACGCGACCGGTGTCCTTGACGGACTCCTTGTGGCCGAGCTGCGAGCCCGACGGGTCGAGATAGGTGACGTGCGCACCCTGCTCATGCGCGGCGACCTCGAAGGCGCAGCGTGTGCGGGTCGACGACTTCGCGAAGATGAGCGCAAGGTTCCTGCCCTGAAGCCGGGGCTTCTCATGCCCGGTACGCCGTTCGTGCTTCAGCACGGCGGCGAGTTCGAGCAGTCCTCGCCACTGGGTGACGGTGACGTCGAGCTCCTTGGTGAAGCTGTGACCGGCCAGGCCCAGGTGCGTCAGAGGGATGGGGTCGCTGAGCGAGGTGTCGAGAGACGTCATGACGAGGCCCCTTCCCGCACGATGGGGCACGTCATGCATCGTGGTCCGCCGCGCCCTCGACCCAGCTCGGACCCCACGACCGGGATGACCTCGATGCCGTTGTCGGCAAGATAGGCGTTGGTCGTGGTGTTGCGCTCGTAGCCCATGATCACCCCCGGTGAGACCGCGAGGAAGTTGTTGCCGTCGTCCCACTGCTCGCGGGCAGCGGCCATGGGCGTGGTGGGCACCTTGAGCACTCGCAGCTTGTCGACGTCGATGGCCTCTGCCACCGCCTCGAACAGGTCAGCGTTCGGTTGGACCCGATAGTGGCCCTCGGCCCCGTCGGGGGTCAGCGTGAACGACCTCAGGTCATCGGGAAGGTAGGGGTAGACACAGAACGCATCGCGGTCGATCATCGTCATCGCGGTGTCGAGATGCATGAATGCACGTGTCTTCGGCAGCTCCACGACGATGATGCGGCGGGCCGTCCCGGTCTCGAACAGCCGACCGGCGAGCATCTCGACACCCTGCGGGCTGGTGCGCTCACCCATGCCGATCATCACCGCGCCGTTGCCGATGACGGTGATGTCGCCGCCCTCGACCGTCGCGGGCTCGTGCTGCAGGGCATCGTTTCCGTACAGGAACGTGAAGTCCGCGTCGCGGAACATCGGGTGGAAGTTGTACATCACCTGCGAGTTGATGGTCTCGCGCTTGCGCGCCGGTTTTGACATCGGGTTGATCGAGACCGCGTCGTACATCCATGCGGAGTTGTCCCGCTGGAAGAGATGGTTGGGCAGCGGGGTGAGGAGGAAGTCCTCGTCGTCGAGGTACTCCATCAGCAGGCTCGACACCTGCAGCAGCGGAGCGACCTCACGCTTGAGGACACCGCCGACCATCATGTCCGCGAGCTCCGCCGCCGGAGTCTGGTGGACGAGATGGTCGAGGGGCGCGTCGAGCGCCGGCCCGAAGCGGGTGGCGGTCGTGAGCTGGTCCTGGAGGAACTCCCGTGCGCCCGGCTCATCGATCGCGGTGGTGAGCAGCTCGGAGAAATGGTGGACCGTCGTGCCGCGGCCCTGTAGCTGCGCCACGAACGCGTCGTGCTCCTCGCGGGCCCTCTCCGCCCACATCACGTCGTCGAACAGCAGGCTGTCGACATTGGCGGGGGTCAGCCGGGAGAGCTCACTGCCGGGCCGGTGCACGATCACTTCGCGCAGCTCGCCCACTTCGGAATCAACGTGGAATGTCATGGTGTGAACCTTTCGACTCAGCGGTACTCGGGAACGGGGGTGGGTTGCGTCATGTGCTTGCGTTGCGCCAGGTAGACCGGGACGCCGATCACGAAGGCTCCGGCGCTCATCAGGAACGGCCCCCACGTGACGTACCAGCTGCCACCGGAGTTGCGGGAGTAGTAGATGAACGCGATCGAGAACACCAGGGACAGTACCGCCACGGTGAGGTCACGGATCAGACGCGCGCTGCCGCCCTTGCCTGCGGTCCCGTCGTGTGAGCGCCACTTGATCTGGGCGAGCGCCGAGAAGGCATATGGGATGGCGGCGGTGATGCCGGTCATGAGCACCAACGTGGTGAAGACCGTGGCGCCGTTGGCTCCCCAGTAACTGATCAGCACCGCGACGGACGCGAGGGAGGTCGAGCTGATGATGCCGAAGGCGGGGACTCCACGCGACGACATGGCGCCGAACTGCCGGGGGAACAAACCGTCCTTTGCCGCGGCACGCGGCATCTGCGCGCAGATCATGGTCCAGCCGTTGAGGGAGCCGATGCCCGAGATGATGACGGCGATGGCCACCAGGTTGCCGGCCCACGTGCCATCGCCCGTGATGATGTTCGCTGCTGTCGAGTAGGAGGCCTTGTTGGCGTCGAGCGCAAGGTCGCTTGACGGGATGATGCCGAACACGGCGATCAGCGAGAGCATGTAGACGACCGCGCTGGCAAGTGTTCCGTAGACCGTGGCGCGGGGGACGTTGCGGTGCGGATCGCGCACCCTGGCAGGGGCGACGGCGGCGGGCTCGACCCCGAGGTAGCTGAGGAGGCAGATGGCCATGGCGCCACCGATCGCCGAGAGGTTGGTGTTGCCGCTGGTGTTCCACGGCGTGAAGTTGACGGACTTGATGAAGAACAGCCCGACGACCGCCATCAGCAGGAGCGGGATGAACTTCAGGACAGTCGTGACGACTTGGAAGGTCCCGACATTCTTGAGCCCGGTCAGGTTGACTGCCGCGGGGATCCAGAGTCCGGCAAGGGCGATCAGGATGGTCCAGGCAGTGTTGCCGCCCTTGTTGATGAAGTTCTCGACGTAGTAGACCCACCCGACGGCGATCGCCGCGTTGCCGGCCCAGGCGGTGATCCAGTACGACCATGCGTTGGCGAACCCGATCCTGTTGCCGAACGCAGCTCGTGCGTAGGCGTAGGGCCCGCCGTCGGCGGGGATGCGGCGGGTCAGCGCGGCGAAGAGCAGGGCGAGCGAGACTGCTCCTGCTGTCGCGAGGGCCATCGAGACAAGGCTGATGGGACCGTACGAGGCCAATGAGTAGGGGAGGCGGAAGATGCCGACCCCGATGATGCTGCCCGTGATCAGCGCAGTTGACTGCGACAGGCCCATCCGGTCGTCGGTGGCGCCAGCGGCCGGCGCCCCCTTGTCTGCATCGTGCATCGTCGACA
>NZ_JACMOM010000172.1 GCF_014378035.1 Aeromicrobium sp.
AGTCGATGAGGCGCACCTCGATGTGGCCACCTGCTGCGACGCCGGTGTAGTCGTCGGCGCCGACGCGGCACAGCGACACCACGGCGTCACAACCGTGGGCGGGGGAGCGGTACGTGCCGAGCCGCACGCCGTCGTCGTGCGGGTGGGCAGCAATGGTCGAGGGCGCAGTGACATAGTCCGGTTCCGACATGTGCGGCGCAGTCGGCCAACCCGCGCCCACCCGCTCGCCACGTTGGGCGGTTCGCAGTGCCAGGGTCACCAGCCCGCGCGAGCGGTGGCCGCCATAGCCGTGGACCTGCCGCGACCAGTGGGCCGGGATGGCTGACGAGCCCCAGAGCGCTCCGAGCAGCCCGCCCGCGATGGCCGCAACGGTGTCGGTGTCGTCGCCGGCACGGACCGCATTCCTCAGCGCGTACGTGAAGTGTTGGGCGGGGAAGCTGCCGGCGGCGGGGTCGAGCTCGGGAATGGGCGTCCAGGTGATCGCTGCCCAAGCGGCCTGCAGGGCATAGACAGTGAATCCGTTGCGTCTGAATGTCCGTGGGTCGACGTCGGTGGCCTCGTCGATCCACACGCGCCACCGGCGGCGACGCTCAGGTGCGAGGAGATCGAGCCCGGAGAGCAGGTCGAGCTCGCCAGTGGTGACCGCGACACGGATCGCCTCGGACCACAACACGCACGACTCCTGGCCGAGCGGATCGGCGTGGGTGAGAGACGCGACTGATCGGGCCGCCGCGGCGGTCGTGTCGCGGTCGTCGAGCCGGGTCAGCGCAACGACGGACGTCCGCATCAGGGCGCCATTGCCGACTCGTCCGGGATTGGCGAGCGCGTGGTCCTGCGAAGCAGCCAGCATCGCGACGCCACGGGGCCCATCGTCTCGACGGGCGCGAGAGAACACGGTGCGAGTCTGGTTGCCGACGTCCCGGGCGGTGGTGGCCCAGGTGAGGAATCGTCCTGCGATGTCGTCGAGAGCCGCCTCGCTGGTGAGATCTGCACCGGTGCGTGCCACCTCCGCGATGCAGACCGCCATCGAGGTGTCGTCGCTGTACTCGCCGGGCGCAAAACCAAAGGGGCCGCCACCCACCATGTGTGGGATGAAGGATTCGGGCAGTGGCGGCCCGAACTCGTAGGGGACGCCGAGAGCGTCGCCGCAGGCTTGTCCGAGCAGGACGCCGGCCGCTCGGTCGGGGGAGTAGGTCTCCATCTGACCACCGCCTTCTAATATTGTGTATATGACAATATCCAACGGGAAATGAAAAGTCAGAGTGACCAGAACTGTCCTATGAGTCGGGCAGGATGGGGACAGAGGACGAAACAGAGGAGTGATGACCATGAACAACAGCAACAGTTCTGAGCTGATGGACCACGTCGGACGATGCCTGAACCAGTTCCTGCCCCCAGGAGCGCTCGAGCAAGATGAGGACGGGGAGTGGCGGGTGAGCATGAGGCGCATGGCCGTGTTCGTCAGGGTCGTCCAGAAGCCTGAGCCGATCATTCATCTGTTGGCACGTGCGGCAACCGGAGTGGGGCCCGACGCACTGGCCGAGATCAACCACCTCAACGTGCTCTCGGTTCGCGGCAAGCTCTTCCGCTTGGACAACAGTGACGTCTTCGTGCCCACCACCATCCACCCGGCCGGCTTCAACGCGGAGGTTGCCGAGCGGTTGATCGACGGCACCGGGGAGTACGCCGAGGAGTACGGGCCGATGTTGGAGGCCGTCTACAAGACCGCCGTGACGGAAGCGCCGATCGGGTGACGTCGGAATCCCGGGGCCTGCCGACGTCATCACGCCCAGGGGGTGGTGAGCATGGGCAGCGTGTCTGAGAACTCCAGCTTCGAGACGAGGGTCTTCAAGGAGAAGGGCACCTGCTGCGTGTGGATCTCGCTGACCGAGGCGGGCGAGCTGCGGCTCAGTGGACAGGACCTCGGTGGGTTCATGGGCACGAGCGAGTACGAGTACGTCATCACTGTCCAGCCGGATGACTTCGGCACGATCTGCACCGCACTCGGCGAGCCGGTCGACGCCGACATCATCGAGGTCATGTGCGCGCGAGCGGAGGAGATCTTCGATCGCGGCGAACGCACGTGGCTCACCGACCTCGGCATCGACGCCGGGTTCTCCAACTGGCACTCGTTCGACTGATCGGGTTGAACGTCGTGACGTTTGCGGACGGGTGACTAGGGTGTCGTCGTGACAAAACGGCAGAAGCCTCCGAAGTACTCGTGGGCCTACGTTGCCGTCGACATCGTCGTGCTGACGGTCCGCGACCGCCGGCTGCAGGTCATGGCGATCCGCCGCGGACGCAAGCCCGGCCTCGGTGGTCTGGCGCTGCCGGGAGGGTTCGTGCACCTCGACGAGGACCTCGAGACCGCGGCTCGGCGTGAGCTGCGTGAGGAGACGGGGCTCGAAGTCGACTTCCTCGAACAGGTCAAGACCTACGGTGCCCCCGACCGCGACCCCCGCAACCGGACGTTCGGAGTGCTCTACCTGGCGGTGATGCCCAACCTGCCGGAGGGTGCAGCGGGCACCGATGCCGATGATGCGCAGTGGATCCCGGTCGATGAGCTGCTGGCGACCGACCTGCCGTTCGACCACCACGACATGCTCGTTGACGCGCTCGAACGCGCCAGGGCCAAGCTCGAGTACTCCCCGATAGCCGCCTCGTTCTGCCGGCCGACGTTCACCATCGGCCAGCTTCGGCAGGTGTACGAGATCATCTGGGGCGTCGGGCTCGACCCGGCCAACTTCAGCCGCAAGACCCGGTCGGTCGATGACTTCCTGGTCGAGACCGGCGACACCGTCTCTGAGGGCCCGGGGCGCCCGGCGCGTACCTATACCGTGGGTTCGGCAACGGTGCTGAACCCACCGATCAACCGCTGATCTGCACCGTTCAGCCCGCGACCAGCCCGGCCTCATCGCCACTTTCACCGTGTCGCGCGCCCACCAGCTGGGCAGTCACCGCCGGCTGAGCTCCGCCGGCTCGCGGTCGGCAGCCGGATTCCACCCCACGATGATGCCGGCGACGAGCGCCCCCAACGTGCCGAGCAGCTCGTCGCTCAAGGTGTCCTGATACGCACCGTCGAGCTCGGTGCCGCGGCGTATGAACGTGTACCACTCACCGAGCTCCCAGCCGATTGCCAGCAATGACCCGAGGCTCGTGATGGTCAGGATCAGCACCCATGGCGGGCCAACGCCGAGCAGCTTCAGCAGCAGGCCGGCGCCCCACAGCAGCAGCAACCAGTTGACGAAGTGGTTGGCGTTGTCCCACCACTCGACCGAGTCGTAGAGGACGAGGGTGTTGCCCGAGACATCGATCAGGAACGGTGACATGAGCAGGGCGAACGCACCCCAGGGCATTTCGTGGTCCAGGGTCGTGGCCTTCGTGCGCCACCAGATCGCGGGCACCACGAGCATCAGCAGCGGGTAGACGAGCAGCCGGTAGCCGAAGCCCTTGCCCTCGAACTGGTCGAGGCCGCCGAATGCGCCGATCGCGAGCTGGATGATCGTGAGCGCGAAGATGACGGCCGAAGCGACGATGCCGGCGCGCATGGGGCTTCTCATGGCGAACACCCTGCCAGAACCTCCCGCCACAGGGTCGGACGCCGGACGGCAGGACGGCGGCCGGCACACGTCCGGCCCCCGCACCGGGGTCCATCGACCCTGTACGTTCGGGCGTCCGTCGGCGACGATGTCCAGATGATCAGGTATGTCTACGACTTCGCCGAGGGCGGCATGGACCAGAAGGACCTTCTTGGCGGCAAGGGTGCCAACCTCGCTGAGATGACGAGGCTCGGGCTGCCGGTGCCACCGGGGTTCACCATCACCACTGATGCGTGCCGGGCCTACCTCGAGGTGGGCAGGGCGCCCGACGGCATGGCCGAGGAGATCGACACCCATCTCACCAAGGTTGAGGCGGCTCGCGGCAGGACGCTGGGCGACCCCGACGACCCGCTGCTCGTCTCGGTGCGCTCGGGAGCAAAGTTCTCGATGCCCGGGATGATGGAGACGGTGCTCAACGTCGGCCTCAACGACGAGTCGGTCAAGGGCCTGGCCAAGGTGACCGGCGGTGACGAGCGGTTCGCCTATGACTCGTACCCGCGCCTGCTGCAGATGTTCGGCAGCACCGTTCTCGGCATCGAGATCGACGTCTTCCACGACGCGCTCGACGCCCTCAAGGCCGAGCGCGGGACCCGCGACGACCTCGACCTCACCGCCCTCGACATGCAAGGCCTCGTCGAGACCTACAAGACCCTGATCACCGAGCACGGCGGACGCGGCTTCCCGCAGGACCCGCGCGAACAGCTCGACATGGCAGTCGGAGCCGTCTTCGAGTCGTGGAACACCGAGCGCGCCGAGATCTACCGTCGCCAGGAGCACATCCCGCACGACCTCGGCACCGCCGTCAACGTGTGCACGATGGTCTTCGGCAACGGGGGCGCCGACTCAGGCACCGGCGTCGCCTTCACCCGCGACCCCGCCACGGGCGCACAGGGCATCTACGGCGACTACCTCGAGAACGCGCAGGGCGAGGACGTCGTGGCGGGCATCCGCAACACCGTGCCGCTTGCCGACCTCGAGCACATCGACAAGGCCGCCTACGACCAGCTGATCCAGATCATGGCGCGACTCGAGGGCCACTACCGCGATCTGTGCGACATCGAGTTCACGGTCGAGCACGGCACCCTCTGGATGTTGCAGACACGAGTCGGCAAGCGGACGGCCGAGGCGGCGTTCCGCATCGCCAGTTCGCTGGTCGACCAAGAGCTCATCGACCTCGATGAGGCCGTCAACCGGGTGAACGGCGCCCAGCTCGCGCAGCTGATGTTCCCCCGCTTCGACACCGACGCCGAGCGTCACCTGATCGGCAGCGGCATGAACGCCTCGCCCGGCGCAGCGGTGGGCAAGGCCGTCTTCGACTCGCCGACGGCGGTCGAGTGGGCCGCCCGGGGCGATGACGTGATCCTGGTGCGCCGGACCACAACTCCCGATGATCTGGCGGGAATGGTGGCGGCCAAGGGCATTCTGACCAGCCGCGGCGGCAAGACGTCGCACGCGGCGGTCGTGGCTCGCGGCATGGGACGGACGTGCGTGTGTGGGGCCGACAAGCTCGAGGTCGACATCCACGACCGCCGATTCACCTCGGCTGACGGCACCGTGATCGCCGAGGGTGACGTGATCTCGATCGACGGCACCACGGGCGAGGTGTTCGCCGGCTCCGTGCCGGTGGTCGACTCGGCCGTCATGCGTCACTTCGAGGGCGACGAGGCCGCCGCTGGCGACGAGCCCGTCATCGCGGCCGCGCGGCTGATGGAGCCCGCCGACAGCCAGCGCCGCCTGCAGGTGCGTGCGAACGCCGACACGCCGCAG
>NZ_JACMOM010000173.1 GCF_014378035.1 Aeromicrobium sp.
AGGTCCGCCTCGCCGAGGAAGGGTTCAAGGCTCCGCTCGACCTCGTCGACGGCGCCGCTCGGGTCTACGACCCGATCGTGCGAGGCGAAGCCGGTGACGACGTGAACGGGGTCTTCCTGAAGGACTACGAGGCCTCGCCATGGTGATTGTTCGCGACCTCCTTCGCGAGCAGTGGACCGCACTGCGGGCGTGGATCGAGGACTCGGGCCTGCTCGAGCATCTCGACGACCCGAGTGCTCTCGAGGGGTGGACAGTGCAGGACCTCATCACCCACACCGGTCAGTCGTTCCTCGCCTTCACGCTGCTCGGACCCGCGTCCGGCGCCACCCCGCTCTCGATCCGGTCATACATCTCGCACTATCAGTCGGCCGCCCAGCAGATCGCCAGCGGCACCCGCGAGCTGTCGAGGTCGTTCACCGGTGACCTGCTCGGCGGCGTCGACAGGTGCGCCGTGCTCGGGTTTCGTGCGCTCGACGGGCTCACCGCCGAGGTCGTCCGTGGTGGACGCGGAGCGATCACCCTTGACGACTTCGTGCTGACCCGGCTGCTCGAGCTCGTGGTGCACGGCGACGACCTGGGGCGTTCGGTGCGCGAGGTCGGCCCGGCGCCGATCAATGGCAACGTCGTCACCGAGGTGTCGCAGATGCTCATCGATGCTTACATCGACGCCACCGGGCGGCCACCTGAGGTGACGGACGAGATGGCGTGGATCCGTCTGGCCACGGGTCGAACCGCAAGCGACGACACGAGCCTCCCGCTGTTGTGAACCGGGGGAGTCCACATGCTGGTACGTCTTGTCTCAGCACTTGACCACTGCCGCCGGTAGGGCGAGACTGAGGGAGTGCAGATTCTTGTAGTACTTCGCTGACGCGATGGCCTGACCCGGCCCCGCGTCTCCCTCGATCAACCCCGTCAAGCAGCTCTGGGGCCGAGGGATTTTTTTATGCAGGCAGCCGGGTTGGCACACGGCCTACGATTGACCCGAACAGAAGGACGACATCATGACCGAGCAGCTCACGGGGGCGCAGAGCCTCGTGCGGGCGCTGGAGCACGCCGAGGTCGACACGATCTTCGGTATTCCGGGCGGCGCGATCCTGCCCGCCTACGACCCACTCTTCGACTCGGAGAAGATCCGGCACATCCTCGTCCGCCCCGACCAGGGGGCCGGCCACCCCGCACAGGGCTACGCCATGGTCACCGGCAAGGTCGGCGTCTGCATGGCAACCTCCGGCCCCGGCGCCACCAACCTGGTCACCGCCATTGCCGACGCGCACATGGACTCCGTCCCGATCGTCGCCATCACGGGGCAGGTCGCCAGCGCCTCCAACGGGTCGGATGCCTTCCAGGAGGCCGACATCCGCGGCATCACGATGCCGATCACCAAGCACAGCTTCCTCGTGACCAACGCGGACGACATCCCGCTGGTCATCGCTGAGGCGTTCCACATCGCCGGCACGGGTCGCCCCGGTCCCGTGCTCGTCGACATCTCCAAGGACGCGTTGCAGGCCGAGACCACCTTCACCTGGCCGACAGAGCTTGCCCTGCCGGGCTACCGTCCGACGACTCGTCCGCACGGCAAGCAGGTCCGCGAGGCGGCGCGCCTCATCGCCGCGGCAGAGCGTCCGGTGCTCTACGTCGGCGGTGGCGTCATCAAGGCCGACGCGTCGGCAGCACTGAGGGTCCTGGCCGAGCTCACCCAGATACCCGTCGTCACGACGCTGATGGCGCGTGGCGCGTTCCCTGACTCGCACGAGCTGCACCTGGGCATGCCCGGCATGCACGGCACGGTGGCCGCGGTGGCCGCCCTGCAGAAGAGCGACCTGCTCATCTCACTCGGTGCGCGCTTCGACGACCGCGTCACGGGGCAGCTGTCCACGTTCGCCCCGCTCGCGAAGATCATCCATGCCGACATCGACCCCGCCGAGATCTCGAAGAACCGCACCGCCGACGTCCCGATCGTCGGTGACTGCCTCGAGGTGATCTCCGACCTTGTCGTGGCGCTGAAGAAACAGGCCACCGAGGACGACGTGGAGGGCGACTTCACGGCGTGGAAGACCCAGATGCTCGGCATCAAGGCGAAGTACCCCGTCGGCTACGACAAGCCCGAGACCGGGCTGGCGCCACAGACCGTCATCGAGCGCATCAGCGCCATCGCCGGGCCCGAGGCCACCTACACCGCGGGGGTGGGTCAGCACCAGATGTGGGCCGCTCACTACGTCGACTACGAGCGGCCGCGCCAGTGGCTCAACTCCGGCGGCCTCGGCACGATGGGCTATGCCGTGCCGGCCGCAATGGGTGCGCAGATCGGGCTGCCCGGCACCGTGGTGTGGGCCATCGACGGCGACGGCTGCTTCCAGATGACCAACCAGGAGCTCGCGACCTGCGCGATCGAGGGCATTCCGATCAAGGTCGCGGTCATCAACAACTCATCGCTCGGCATGGTGCGCCAGTGGCAGACGCTCCTGTACGAAGGGCGCTACTCCAACACCGACCTCAACACCGGACCCGAGTCGATCGGCGCGCGTCGCATTCCCGACTTCGTCAAGCTCGCCGATGCCTACGGTTGTGTGGGCCTGCGCTGTGACAGCGAAGCCGACCTCGACGCCACGATCGAGAAAGCCATGTCGATCAACGACCGGCCCGTCGTCATCGACTTCGTGGTCGAGCGCGACGCCATGGTGTGGCCCATGGTCCATGCCGGCACCAGCAACGACGCCATCCAGATCGCCCGCGACCTCGCGCCGGCCTGGGACGAGGAGGATCTGTGACTGCCCATACATTGAGTGTGCTCGTGGAGAACACCCCCGGTGTTCTGGCTCGCGTCTCGAGCCTCTTCATGCGCCGCGGCTTCAACATCGACTCGCTGGCTGTCGGTCCGACTGAGATCCCCGAGATCTCGCGCATGACGATCGTGGTCAACGTCGACGAGCTGCCGCTCGAACAAGTGACCAAGCAGCTCAACAAGCTCATCAACGTTCTGAAGATCGTCGAGCTCGATTCGCACAACGCGGTCGAGCGCGAGCTCATGCTGATCAAGGTCAAGACTGACGCCCAGACCCGGGGGCAGGTGCTGGAGACCGTGCAGCTCTTCAGGGCTAAAGTTGTCGACGTTGCCACCGATGCCGTGACGATCGAGGCAACCGGAGACGCGGGAAAGCTCACCGCGATGCTGAACGTCCTCGAACCCTTCGGCATCCGGGAGATCGCCCAGTCGGGACGCGTGGCCATCGGCCGCGGATCCCGATCCATCACCGACCGCACCCTGCGCGCCGTCCCCGGCACGCAAGCTGGCTGAACACCCCTCAAGGAGACGTACCCAGTGGCTGAAATGTTTTACGACGACGACGCAGACCTGAGCATCATCCAAGGACGCCATGTGGCCGTCCTCGGTTACGGAAGCCAAGGTCACGCCCACGCGCTCTCGCTGCGCGACTCGGGGGTCGACGTGCGCGTCGGCCTGCTCCCCGGTTCGAAGAGCCGCGCCAAGGCGGAGGCCGAGGGCCTGCGCGTGCTCGACCCGGCAGAGGCCGTCGAGGAGGCCGACCTCATCGTCGTCCTCGCCCCCGACCCCGCTCAGCGCAAGCTCTATCAGGACTCGATCGAGCCCAACCTTGTCGACGGCGACGCGCTGTTCTTCGGGCACGGGTTCAACATCCGCTACGGCTACATCAAGCCTCCGACCGGCGTCGACGTCGCGCTCGTCGCCCCCAAGGGCCCCGGTCACCTCGTCCGTCGTGAGTTCGTCGAGGGCCGCGGAGTGCCCAACATCATCGGCGTCGAGCAGGATGCCACCGGCAAGGCGTGGGACCTCGCGCTCTCGTACTCCAAGGCCATCGGTGGCACCCGCGCCGGTGCCATCAAGACGACGTTCACGGAGGAGACCGAGACCGATCTCTTCGGCGAGCAGGCTGTCCTCTGCGGAGGTGTCTCGCAGCTCATCATGTACGGGTTCGAGACGCTGACCGAGGCCGGCTACCAGCCGGAGGTCGCCTACTTCGAGGTCCTGCACGAGCTCAAGCTCATCGTCGACCTGATCTACGAGGGCGGTATCGCCAAGCAGCGCTGGTCGGTCTCAGACACCGCCGAGTACGGCGACTACGTCTCAGGCCCCCGCGTCATCGACCCGTCTGTCAAGACCAACATGCAGGCCGTGCTCAAGGACATCCAGGACGGCACGTTCGCCAAGCGGTTCATCGACGACCAGGATGCCGGCGGACCGGAGTTCCTGGCGCTGCGCAAGAAGGGCGCCGAGCACCCCATCGAGGCCGTCGGCAAGCAGCTGCGCGGGCTCATGTCCTGGGTCAAGAGCTCGGACAACGACTATGTCGAGGGCGAGGCCGGCCGCTAGGCCGCACCACATTCCGACAGCACCACGTCGCGCGACGACGAAGGGGCGGCTCACCGACAGGTGCGTCGCCCCTTTCGTCGTGGAGCAGAGCTGGTGTCGTCCTGGCCCGTCAGGCAGGCTTCTCGACGACCATCAGGAAGAAGTCGCGCTCGAGGTCGCGCCGGGGCCAA
>NZ_JACMOM010000174.1 GCF_014378035.1 Aeromicrobium sp.
ATCGGCAAAGACGATGTGGATGGTGGCGTTGATGATCTCCTTGGCCGTGCGCACTTGCGGAGCAAACTCGCAGACATCGGAGACGAATCGGAGATCTAGTCCGATTCGGCAGCTCTGTGACTAACGTGTGTCCGCATCCCACGGATCCCCAGACCACTCGGACTCAGAACAAGCGAGCGCAGGCCTTAGCTCATCTGCGGTGAAGTGACGCAAGGCCTGGTAGACCGCGATGTGCCCACTGACAGCCGCTTCCGGGTGCCCCGGTGGGGGCTTCGTTACGAGGATGTCGCAGGTTCGACTCCTGTCGGGGGGCTCAGGGAATATCGGGCCTTGGGCTGTCGAGCCGTGTGACCCGACAAGCGGCTCGCCGGCGGATATGTCGGTTTCGCCCATGATCATCCGTTACCCTATGGCGACCTGAACCGTGTGCGGGAGTCTCATGGCTCGATAGGTTCGGCCTTATGGCCTACGATCCACGGTGGTTCTCGACCGATCTCAGCGGTCGGCGCGCACTGATCACCGGTGGCGAGAACGACATTGGCCGCGCTGCGCCGTCCAGCTCTCGGAGCTGGGCGCGGATGTCGTCATCACCTACCGCGACGGCGCAGGGGCAAGACGGGGCGCGGCAGGGGTTGGCGGTGAACACGTGACGCTCGACCTGTCGAGACTTGAGGCCATCGCAACCCTCGGCGTCGACGTCAACATCGTCGTCAACAACGCTGGCCTGCAGCACGTGGAGGCAGCCCGTCCCGGCGTGACTTCAGACCCAACCAACTCTGGATACGTACGTACCGCCCTGGTTGAGCAGCAGACCGCCGACCAGGCCGAGCTGCATGAGATGTCTCCGAAGCGGGTGGTGAGCGACGTCCTGATGGAGCGCTCCGCGCTCGAGCGTCTGTCGGACCCGAACGAGGTGGCGAGCCTGGCTGGCTACCTTCGCTCACCACCGGCCGGCGCCATCACGGGTGCATCGTTGGTGGTCGCCGGCAGATGGCCCGCCCAGTGAATAGGCAGCCCGCGGGTGCGCGAACCCACGGGCGGGTCACAATCAACCTCATGTGGATCGAGTTCCTGGAGCTGCTCGCGCGCGGTGCAAGCATCGTTGAATACGAGGCACCTGTTATCGAAGCGCGCGCGGCCGGTGAGCCGGCCGATGTCGTCGATGAGCTGGAGAACGGCAAGCAGCTCGCGTTGCAAATTCGCGAGATGATCGTCGCGCAGCAACGCCGCGAGAGCGAGCTGGCTGCCTTGTACGCCACCGCTGACGACCTCGCGCGGGTGTCTGACGTCGACGCCGTCCTCCAGGCGATCGTTCATCGGGCCCGGCAGGTGCTCCACACCGACATCGCCTACCTGACGATGAACGACGCGGAGGAGGGCGACACTTACATGCGGGTCACGGACGGTGCCACGTCCGCCAAGTTCCGACAGCTGCGCCTCGCCATGGGAGAGGGTCTCGGGGGCCTGGTCGCACAGACCGCCATGCCGTACGCCACGTCGTCCTACTTCACCGACGCGCGCTTCAATCACACCAAGACCATCGATTCGGCAGTCAAGTCCGAGGGCCTCGTGGCGATCTTGGGTGTACCGCTCCAGATGAGGCCCGAGGTGATCGGTGTGCTGTACGCCGCCAACCGATTCGAACGGCCATTCACACGTGCGGAGGTCGCGCTGCTCGGCTCCTTGGCCGCGCACGCGTCGGCAGCGATCGACAAGGCCCGACTGCTGGACGAGACGCGTCAGGCGCTCGCCGAGCTCAGCGAGGTGAATCAGCTGCTCCGGTCGCATGGCCAGGCTGTGGAGAAAGCAGCTGACGCCCACGATCGGATGACTGAGCTGGTCCTGCGCGGAGGTGGCGTCGAGGACGTTGCCGTTGTGCTGGTCGATGTGGTCGGCGGGAGCGTGACAGTGGTGGACGAGGACTACCGGACCACAGCGTCGCTCGGCGATCCCCTGGACCTTGACAGCGACCGGATAGAGACCGCCGTGCTCGAGTCGCGTCGTAGCCGTCGGGCCGTGCGCATCGAGGAGGAAGGCGGGGTGCTCTGGGTGGCCGCCGTCGTAGCGGGACAGCAGACGCTGGGCGCGCTGGTACTGGCTGGTCATCAGGACCTCACGGAGGTCGACCAGAGGATCGTTGAACGCACGGCACTCGTCACTGCCCTTTTGCTGCTCTCGCGTCGATCCCGCGCAGAGGCGGAGACGCAGGTACGCGGGGAGCTCCTCGACGACCTGCTCCGCAGCGACGTCGGCGGTGCAGACCTCGAGACGACCGTCGAGCGGCTGAGACGTCTCGGGACCGACCTCGGCGAACCGCACTGCGTCTATGTGGTGGGAGTCGCACCGTCAGGGAGGGAGCGGACGAGGAGCGCCGCAGCCCACCTGGCGAGCACCGAGGGCGGATTGTCGGGCATCTTCGACGGGAACGTCGTTCTCGTTCTCTCGGGCCCGGATGCAGGTGGACGTTCCCAACGTCTTGCGAGCGACTTCGGCAAGTCAGTCGGTTTGCCGGTGACCATTGGCAGTGCCGGCCCCAGCGTGGACGTCGGTGCCCTGTCAGCGACCTATCACGAGGCGGCGCGGTGCGAATCGGCTCTGCGAAGGCTGGGCCGCTCGGGCGTCGGCGCGGCCGCTGCTGATCTTGGTTTCGTGGGCCTGGTGCTGGGCGACGATCCCGACGTACCGAGGTTCGTCGCCTCGGTCGTCGGCCCGATCGTGGAGTACGACGCCCGACGCGGCACCGACCTTCTGGGGACTGTCCACGCGTACTTCGAGTGCGGGGGAAACCTCAAGAGGACTCGCGAGTTGCTGCACGTTCATGTCAACACGGTGACTCAGCGGCTCGAGCGGATCAGCTCGCTGATCGGCGACGACTGGCAGGCACCTCACCGCCAGTTGGAAGTGCAGCTGGCGCTGCGCCTGCATCGGATCACGTCCGCCTGATCCGCGTGTCATCCACACATGTTCAGTCACAAGTATGTGTCTGAATTCCATAGTCTCCTGTGACGTGCGTCTCTAGGGTCGGGATGTGAGTGTCTCCAGCGGTGCCTCGACAACCCGGAACGAGAAGTCGTCGACAGGCTGCAACGGCTTCCCCGCCGTGTCCGCCTGCGGAAAGAGCGTCAGGCGAGTGACTTGTCCGGAGACCCCGGCATGAGCAGCACGTCCGCTCCGGGCACCCCCATCCTGCAGATCCGCGACCTCGTCGTGACGTACGGTGGCGCGGTCCAGGCCCTTCGAGGGGTCAACCTCACGGTGGATGAAGGCAGCGTGGTGGCGCTGCTCGGCAGCAACGGCGCAGGGAAAAGCACCCTCCTCCGTGCGCTCTCCGGCACTCTGCGCCTGCATCGTGGCCGGGTCGAGCGCGGTGAAATTCTGTATCGCGGCGAAAACCTCAAGGGCCGTGACCCGGCCCGTTGCGTCTCCAGCGGCTTGGTCCAGGTGCCTGAGGGCCGGCGCATCTTCACCCGACTCACGGTGGAGGAGAACCTCAGGGCTGGCGGGCTCTCCGTCCGGGAGCGGGGCGGACGATCGGCCGACTATCAGCGCATCTATGACATGTTTCCGATCCTTGCGGAGCGGCGCTCGCAGCGAGCCGGCCTGTTGTCCGGGGGGGAGCAGCAGATGCTCGCCATCGGACGTGGCCTGATGTCGCGGCCCAGCTTGCTCCTGCTGGACGAGCCCTCCCTCGGACTCGCGCCACGCATCATCGGACAGATCGGTGAGGTGATCCGTGAGATCAACCGCCAAGGCACCTCAGTCCTGCTCGTCGAGCAGAATGCGACCATGGCGCTCCGCGCCGCAGACACCGCGTTCGTCCTCGACGTCGGTCGCGTGTCGCTGTCCGGGTCAGCCGACGAGCTGGCACAGTCCGACGCCGTGCAGCGCCTCTACCTCGGGCACGGCACCGACGAGTCTGCCGAGCGTGTCGCGGCCAGGGCCGAGAATCCGAAGAAGCAGCTCACGAGGTGGTCGGAGTGAGCGCGGGCACCTCGGTCGACCTTCGCTCGGACGTCGAAACCCTGACCGTTGAGGGTGTGACGGTCAAGTTCGGCGCCGTGACCGCGTTGTCGGATGTGTCGTTCACGGTTCGTCCGGGGACGGTGCACGCCATCATCGGCCCCAACGGTGCTGGCAAGTCGACGATGTTCAACGTGCTGTCGGGCGTCTATCGCGCCACAGCGGGTGAGGTGCGGCTCGGTGACACTGTGCTCAACGGGTTGCGACCCCACAAGATCGCCCGTCTCGGCGTCGCGCGCGCTTTCCAGAACATCGCGCTGTCCGGCACCCAGACCGTGGCTGAAAACCTGATGCTCGGGCGTCATGCTCTGACCCACGCCGGATTCCTCGCTTCCGGTCTGAGGTTGCCGGCGGCAACCCGGGAGAGTCGCCGGCACCACGCACGCGTCCGCGAGATCGCGGAGTTCGTCGACCTCGGCGACAAGCTGGAGCTTCCCGTGGGCGTGCTGTCCTATGGCGATCAGAAGCGGGTCGAGGTTGCCCGCGCCTTGTGCACCGAGCCGCGGCTGCTGCTCCTCGACGAGCCCGTCGCCGGCATGAACTCGGAGGAGACCGAGCGCATGGCGCGAGCCGTGCTCGAGATCCGCGACGCGCTCGGCATCTCGATCGTCCTGGTCGAGCACGACATGGGCATGGTGATGAGCATCGCGGACCGGGTCACCGTTCTCGACTTCGGTCGCCGCATCGCCGACGGCACCCCCGCGGAGACCCAGGCCGACCACGAGGTCATCCGTGCCTACCTCGGTTCCGGGGACGACGACCCCTCCGACGCCGCAGACACGAGCTCGGACCACAAGCCCGACCACGAGGAGAGTTCGTCATGACGCAATTTTTGTCGCTCTTGCTGAACGGCCTGTCGCTCGGCTCCGTCTACGCGCTGATCGCACTTGGCTTCGTCATCATCTTCAAAGCCAGCGAGGTCACCAGCTTCATGCAGGGTTCACTGGTGCTGCTGGGGGCATACCTGATGGCCCGCTTCCACGACACGCTTGGTTTTGGGGGAGCGCTCGTGGTGGGTATCGGGGGCGCGGCACTCGCAGCGATCGTGGTCGAGCGGGTACTCATCAACCGGCTGCGTGGCGCGCCGGTCATCAGCCTCGCAATCCTCACGATCGGCGTCGACCTGATCATCGTGACCGAGCTGACCCGACGGATTGGTTCGGACATCCTCAACCTCGGTCATCCCTGGGGAGGCCATGCTCTTCAATTCGGCGGTATCGGCATCACCGAGAACCGGGCCCTCGCCATCGTCGTCACCGCCGTGCTCATTCTGGCGTTCTTCGTCACTTTCAAGTATTCCAGCTGGGGCATCTCCATGCGCGCCGCGGCCGAGGACGGCGAAGCGGCGGCATTGATGGGCATTCGCATGGGTCGGGTCTCCATGATCGCCTGGATGATTGCGGGGATGCTGGCCGCGGTGGCCGGACTCTTCGCTGTCGGCGCCCCGCCACCGGGCGTGACGCCCGCGGTCGCCACTGTCGCGCTGAGCGCCCTACCTGCGGCGATCCTGGGCGGGCTCGACTCGACTGGCGGAGCGCTGGTGGGTGGTCTGCTGATCGGGGTTGCCGAGGCCATGGCCGCGGGTTACCAGGATCAGATCGCCTTCCTCGGGCGCGGATTCGGCGACGTGGTGCCGTACGTCGTCATGGTCGCCGTGCTGATGGTGCGACCGTCCGGACTCTTCGGCACTCGGGAGATGACTCGTGTCTGAGACCACCGCCGCCGCCCGGCAACGCGTTGACAATGCGGCACCGCCACGCCAGAGGTGGAGCCGGGGGTCATTGGTCAAGAAGGTGCTACTTCTCGCCGGGCTTGTGGTGCTCCTCCTGCTCCCCATCTATGTGCAGGAGTTCTGGCTGCGGACCGGCTTCGCGGTCTTCGGCGCCATGATCGGCGCGCTCGGGCTCAACCTGCTGGTGGGCACCACCGGCCAGCTTTCGCTCGCGCACGCCTTCTTCATCGCCGTCGGTGCAGTGACCTACACGTTCGTGTCGGGTGCCCCTGGCGGCACCGCCAACCCGTACGGCGGGCTGGAGTGGCCACCGCTCGTCGGCATGGTGCTGGGGGTGGTTGCCGCCGGGCTCGCCGGGCTCGCCTTCAGCCCCATCGCCGCCAGGTTGAGAGGGATCTACCTCGGCATCGCTTCGCTTGGACTGGTCTTCATCGGCGTGCACGTGCTCAACACCTGGACGCACGTGACCGGCGGGTTCAACGGTCGAATGGTTCCCAACTTCTCCGTCTTCGGCTTCAGCTTCGGCGGGAGCGACTCGCCTCAACTGGCCGTCCTCGGGGTGCCCTTCGGGCAAGCCGAGCGGCTCTGGTACCTCGGTCTGGCACTGAGCATCGGCGCCTACTGGTTCGCGTCGAACCTCGTGCGCTCCCGACCGGGGCGCGCGCTGCAGACCCTGCGGGACAGTGAGGTCGCGGCGTCGGTGATGGGTGTCAACGTCCGCGACTACAAGGCCAAGGCATTCATGGTCTCCTCGATGTACGCAGGGCTGGCGGGCGTGCTCTATGCGCTCTCGATCGGCTCGATCGCCCCGGACTCATTCGGGCTCGCCCTCTCGGTGCAGTTCCTCGCGATGATCGTTCTCGGCGGGCTGGGATCGGTGACGGGGTCGATCCTGGGCGCCGTCTTCGTCAGCGCACTCCCCCTGGTCTTTCAGGAGTACGCCGGCTCGTTGCCGTTCATCGTCGACCCCGGACAACCCGGGATCGTGGCGAGCCAGGCGGCCGCGTTCATGTACGGCGGGGCGATCGTCCTCGTCGTGCTCTTCGAGCCCGGCGGCCTCGCCGGACTCGCGCGCCGATTCAGGCGTCACGACCGTGCACCGGCTGCTGCTTCCGCAGTAGGCCCCGGTGTCGAGCAGGACCGGATCACCACGCCCACGAGCGCTGATCCGCCAACCGGAGGGAGCAAGGAATGATCAAGCACACAAAGCGGGGAGCGATCGCGCTCGTATCAGTCGCCATGGTGCTGACCGCGTCGGCCTGCAGCACGAAGGGTTCGAGCGGGAAGGAGACAACCCAAGGCTCGGTGAAGGTCGGTCGCGGAATCACCGGCAGCACCATCAGCCTCGGCGCGCTGACCGACCTGACCGGTGTCTTCGCGGCGCTCGGCAAGGACATCACCGGCGCTCAGTCGCTCTATTGGAAGAACCAGAACGCGGGCGACAAGATCTGCGGAAAGTACACCGTGAAAGAGGTCGTGAAGGACCACGGTTACGACACGCAGCGCGGCATCCAGCTGTACAGCTCGATCCACAACGACGTTCTGGCGATCGAGCAGACGATCGGCTCCCCGATCAACACCGGCCTCCTGCCGCAGCTCGACAAGGACCACATGGTCAACATCCCCGCCGCCTGGGCGCAATCGCTCACCGAGAGTCCCGAGATCGCGATGGTGGGCGCGACGTACGAAGTCGAGATGATCAACGTCCTCGACTACCTCCTCAAGGACGGACAGATCAAGGAGGGCGACACGATCGGGCACATCTATTTCGAGGGTGAGTACGGCGCGGGTGGCCTGAACGGATCGAAGTACTTCGCCAAGCAGCACGGCATGAAAGTCGTCGAGCAGCAGATCCAGGCGACGGACACAGACATGACGGCCCAGGTGTCCAAGCTGAAGTCCAAAGGCGTGAATGCGATCGCGCTCACGGTCGCACCTGGACAGACGGCTTCGGTTGCCGGTGTGGCGTCCGCGCAGGGCCTGGACGTCCCGATCGTGGGCAACAACCCGGTCTTCGCTCCTGCGCTGCTGAAGGGCCCCGCAGGCCCGGCGCTGAAGAAGAACCTCTACGTCGCCTCCCCAGTGGCGCCGTTCGACAAGCAGCCGGAGCTGCTGAAGGCCTACACGGCCGCCCACCCGGGCGACCCCACCTTGGGCGTCGTCTTCGGCACCGCCGCTGCCGACGTCATGCGACAGATCCTCGACAAGGCCTGCAAGGACGGGGACCTGACTCCCGAAGGCGTGTCGAAGGCCAAAGACGAGCTGGGCACTGTGGAGACCGATGATCTGGCGGTCCCACTGACGTTCAAGACCGGTGCGTCTCCGAGCGACGCGAGCTACATCTTCCGCGCCGCGGACGTGCCTGGTGGCGCGAAGGCCGTGTCAGACAAGTACGTCGGTGACGACGTGGCCGGGTTCGTCAAGGGAGGCTGAGCTCGAGACCTCGCCGAATGCCCGGGCCTCTCGGTCCGGGCATTCGTGCGTCGGTCGATCACCATCTCACCGAGACTGCGGACTCGTGCTCCGTCGGTTACCTGATTGACACCGAGCCGTAGGCCGCAAGGTACCCATCGGCGAGCGGCCCGGACTCATCTTCTGCCCTCGCAATCATCAGCATGCGGAAGCATGTGCCCAGGATGGATTTTCGGGCAAAAAGAAGACCCCCGCTTTCACTGAAATATCAGTGACAATCGGGGGTCTTCATGGTGCGGTGGCGGTGGGATTTGAACTAGCCGCCAGGACGTTGGACGCGAGGTTCCACAACTGGACACGAGCGTTCACACGGCCCTCTGACCTGGTGTTTTAGAGTTGTTGGACCGATTACCCTTAGACAGATCACGACATGAAGTGACTCCTATCTGGCACGTATCTGGCACGACAGCAGCACTTCGAGAGGGCGAAATCGTGGCACGGCGAGCGAATAAGCGGACCTTCGGAAGTATCCGGAACCTTCCCAGCGAGCGCCATCAGGCGAGGTACACCGGCCCTAGCGGCGAGATGGTCGCGGCGCCCGTGACGTTCACGACGCACATGGACGCCGAGGCCTGGCTGGCTGTTGAGCGGGAGAAGTACTTCGAGAAGCCCGAGACCTGGTCCACACCCAAGACTCGCCTCAAGGAAGCTCAGCGAGCCGAGGCAGCCGCCCGCCTGCCCAGCTTTCGCGAATATGCTGAGAGCTGGATCAGGAACCGACGCAGCAGCAAGGGGGAACCGCTCCGGCCGACCACTCGCGACAAGTACATGTCCAACCTGCGCGTCCATATCTTCCCCGAGTTCGGCGATACGCCCCTGAACGAAATCACCCGCCAAGCGGTGCGCGCTTGGTACGACACCCTCGAAACGGGCCCTGCAGCACGGGCCGACTCGTACTCGACCTTGCGCGCGATCCTCAACACAGCTGTGGTCGACGACGAACTGCTCGCTCGCAACCCCGCCTACATCCGCGGAGCAGGCGTAAAGAGCGTCTACAAAAAGTTGCGCCCAGCGACCCTGGACGAGTTGGCAGTCATGGTGGAAGCCATGCCGGAGCGGCGACGGCTCCTGCTCCTCCTAGCTACGTGGTGCGCCCTGCGTTCCGGAGAACTCCGCGAACTCAGGCGATCAGACGTAATCCTGGGGGTTGACGACGACACATTCGGCTCTGTCAGTGTCGGGCGTGGGGTGGTGCGGCCTCAGACCGGCGAACCCGAACCGGGACGACGTACTGAAACCATAGTTGGCGACCCGAAGACCCCTGCCGGTGTGCGAGTTGTCTCCATTCCTGGCGCACTGATCCCCGTTGTCCGATCTCACCTCGACGAACACGTCGCGGCTGGCCCGGACAGCTTGCTGTTCTCCTCCGAGCGCGATCACTCCAAGCACCTCTCCGAGTCCACACTCAACGGCCGGGCCGCGGTCTTGGACCCCGAAGGAAATATCCAGAAGTCGGGGTTCGGGTGGCGCGAAGCCCGGCGGGTCGCCGGCCGCGAAGACCTGGACCTCCACGACCTTCGGCACACCGGGGCGAGCATGGCCGGCGAGGAGGGCGCGAGCATCGCAGAGTTGATGCATCGTCTCGGGCACAGCACCCAGGACCGCGATCGCGAATTGGCCCGAAAACTCTCCGCTCGCGCTGAAAAGGCAACCCGAACCCCGAAGCCTCGAATGGCATAGACGACACCGCCGGACGACGGCCGAGTATCAGGCCGTTACCGGCGCCCTGGATCCGAAGTTTGCGGATCGTCGGGCAGCGCGGCTCAACACGCCACGCCTGACCGGGACAAGTCGTTGACCACGCGATCGGCGAGACTTACAGCCGTTGGTCTGCTGAGAAGAAGGAGTGAGCATGGCGCCACATGACCTGGCCGACCTACTCCAGCGGCTGATCGACAACTGGGAGGACGAACTCGTCGAGTTCAAGCAGGCGAGCAGGGACTACGACACCCGCAAGATCGGTGAGTACTTCTCAGCGCTCGCGAACGAGGCGAATCTCCGCGGGGCCGAAGCAGGCTGGCTGGTCTTCGGCGTCAATAACAAGACGCGACGGGTTGTCGGCACCGACTACCGCCCAGACGTCGAACGCCTGCAGGGTCTCAAGAATGACATCGCCACCGGGACGGAGCCGCGCGCGTCGTTCCGGGAGATCCATGAGGTCATGCACGAGTCCGGACGGGTCCTGATCTTCGAAGTGCCACCTGCGCCTCGCGGGATTCCGATCTCGTGGAACGGTCACTACTTCGCGCGCAACGGTGAGAGTCTCGGCTCTCTCGCCCTCGGCAAGCTCGATGACATTCGGCAGCAGGACGCCGGCGACGACTGGTCGGGCCGTTTTACTCCCGAATGCGACGATCGACCATCTTGACCCTGAGGCTCTTGCCGCGGCGCGAGCAGCCTTCACAACACGGCACCCGAGGCTGGACGCCGATGAGATGGCCGGATGGAGTGACGAGACGTTCCTCGAGCGCGCCGCGCTCATCGTCAAAGGCGGCATCACCCGTGCAGCAGTGCTCCTCCTCGGCCTTCCCGAAGCAAGTCACCTCCTCTCGCCCCTGCTCGCCGAGATCAGCTGGAAGCTGACCGGCGCGGAACAGGCGTACGAGCACTTCGGGCTGCCGTTCTTCCTCAACACCAGCCGGGTCAACGAGCGCATCCGCAACGTCCAGGTGCGGATGCTTCCGCCGGGAACGCTCATTCAGACCGAGATCGAAAAATACGACCGCAAGAGTGTTCTCGAGGCGATCCACAACTGCGTGGCGCACGCCGACTACCGCACCGGATCACGCATCAACGTCATCGAGCACGTCGACCGTGTCGTTCTGGAGAACGCCGGTTCCTTCTTCGAAGGAAGTCCCGAGGACTACGTGACGCAAACGCGCATGCCGAAGAAGTACCGAAACCCGTTCCTCGTGAACGCGATGACCGAACTCAACATGATCGACCGCATGGGCTTCGGCATCCAGCGCATCAATCTGTCGCAGGCCAAGCGCTTCCTGCCGCTCCCCGACTACGACCTGGACGAGTCAGGCGCCGTGAAGCTCACCATCTATGGCGCGGTGATCGACACGAACTACAGCGAGCAACTGATGGAACGAAGCGACCTGCCGCTCGAGGACGTGCTCGCGCTGGACCGCGTACAGAAGAAGCTGCCAATCAGCAGCGAGGCGGCCGCGCGCTTGAAGAGAGCCCACCTCGTCGAGGGCCGCCGTCCCCGCCTGCACGTGTCATCCGTCGTCGCAGCCGCGGCGGACACCAAGGCCGACTACATCCGCACTCGCGCTCAGGACGACGCACACTATGCGAAGCTGATCATTGACTACCTCACCCAGTTCGGAGAGGCATCCCGGCAGGACATCAGCAATCTGCTGTGGGACAAGCTGAGCGATGCCCTGGATGACGAGCAGAAGCGGAACAAGGTCACCAACCTGCTTGGGAAGATGCGTAGGAACCACCAGATCCGCAACGTGGGATCCACGCAACGACCGCGCTGGCGTCTTGCATAAGCACCCCGGCGATTACGCATAGCCTTATGCATAGCTCACCTCTTGGCGGTAGCGTTTGCCCAGGTCAGCGGCTTGATCGCTTACATACGAGGCCGTTGGTTCTCGATCGTTCATGCATGGAAGCCTCAGTCATCGACGCCGGATCACCGCGCGTGCGGTGGCCGCGACAGCGAAGTCGCCGCCCTGGATGCGTCTCCGGCCGATTCGTGCTGCCCCGGCCATCTGGGCGAGCACTTCGAGGGTCGGACTTTGGGCGGGAGGCTGGGAGTACCGGTCGGCTCCGCTGCGCCACCCGAGAGCGAACAGCAACTCGAGGACACCGCGGCCGTTCCGGCCGGCCTCCTGTTCCCCGGGGACCGCACCGGCCATATGAGCGTGCGGTACCTGATGGACCGTTTCCGCTTGGCCCGCGAGGCCGCCGGTCGACCCGACCTCACCATCCACCACCTGCGGCACACCGCGTTGACGATCGCCGGTCAGCATGGCGCCACGGCGGCCGAGTTCCAGGCACGAGCGGGGGGGCATGCGTCGCAGGCTGCGATGGCGATCTACCAGCACGCCACGTTGGATCGCGACAAGTCGCTCGGGGAGAAGATCGGGACGACGTACGAGCCATGGCAGGCGAGCCGACCGTAGCCCTGTACGGACGGACTGTCAGATCACCCGAACCTGATCATTCAGTTTGCCGATCTGAGCACGCCGAGAAGGTGCTGAATACCACCCAGATTGACGCTGATGCGTTGACTATGAAGGTCCGCGAAGGCGCGCGGGTGGTCAACTCCCACGTGTTCTCGACCTCGGACCGACCCGAAGCGCCGAGTTTCCGGCGAGCTCATGCAATCCTTCTGCTTCGGATGAACTGGACCGTCGGGGTGTGACTTTCAGCGGTCAGCGGCCAGCGGCGATGCCGCCATCGACGGGGATCACCGCACCGGTGATGTAGGTACTGTGGGGACCGGCGAGGAAGACCGCGATGCCGGCCATGTCATCGGGGCGTCCGATGCGCTTGAGCGGGATCTGGCTTGTGATCTTGTCTTGGCCCAGGGCGAGAATGCCGGCGGTCATCTTGGACTCGAAGAGCCCGGGTGCGATGGCGTTGACCAGGATGTCGGGGGCCAGTGTGGTTGCGAGTTGTTGGGTCAAGAGGTGGACTGCGGCTTTGCTGGCGCTGTAGGAGAAGTTGTTGAGCCCCGGTGCCGGGGCGCGAATTCCGTCGATGCTGCCGATATTCACGACCCTGGCAGGATCCTCGGGCTTGGATGCCGCCCGCAGGAGCGGAAGCAGAGTTCGGGTCAGGGAGAAGACGCCCTTGACGTTGAGGTTCATGACTCGGTCCCAGGCCGTGTCGGGGAACTCTTCGAGCGGGGCACCCCAGTTGGCGCCTGCGTTGTTGAACAGGGCGTGCACGGCATGCTCGCGCTCAGTGATGTGGTCCGCGAGTGCCTGAACACCGTCGGTGGTGCCGAGGTCGGCCGCGAAGGCACTGATGTCGCCGAGGGGTGACAGTTCAGTCACCGCGGTGTCGAGGTCGGCCTGTTTGCGGCTGCTGATGTAGACCTTGGCACCGGCCTCGAGCAGACCGATGGTGAGCATCTTGCCGATGCCCCGGCCGCCGCCAGTGACCACAGCGGTCTTGCCCGCGAGTGGGCGGTGTTTACTGGATCCGTCTTCCGGAGATGGCTCGGCCGATGGCCAGGCGCTGGATTTCACTTGTGCCTTCGTAGATGGTGAAGATCTTGGCGTCGCGTGCCCACCGCTCGACTGGGTAGTCGCGGGTGTAGCCGTTGCCGCCGAGGATCTGGATGGCGCGTTCGGTGGCGCGTACGGCGACCTCGCTGGCCTTGAGCTTGGCCATGCTGCCTTCGGCGCGGGCGAAGGGGATGCCTCGTGGGATCATGTGGGCTGCGCGCCAGACGAGCAGCCGGGCGGCGTCGATCTCGACGGCGGTGTCGGCGAGGGTGAAGGCGATCGCCTGGTTGTCGATGATCGGCCGGCCGAACTGCTCGCGCACCCCGGCGTACTCCAGGGCGTACTCGTAGGCAGCGCGGGCAACACCGATCGCCATGGCGCCGATCGCTGGGCGGGTCATCTCGAAGGTGGCCATGGCGGCCGGGACCCGGACGCGGCTGCCTTCGCGGGCCCAGGCGAGTCGATGGTCGAGGGCTTGCTTGCCGCCGAGGACGAGGTCGGCGGGGATGCGGACGTCCTCGAGGACGACCTCGGCGGTGTGGGAGGCGCGGAGTCCGTGCTTGTGGAACTTCTGCCCTTGGCTCAGGCCGGTGGTGCCGGGCGGGATCAGGAACAGTGCGTGGCTGCGCGCACCCAGAGCTGGGTCGGTGACGGCGTTGACCACATGGATGCGGGCGATGCCTCCGTTGGTCGCCCACGTCTTGGTCCCGTTGATTACCCATTCGTTGCGGGCTTCGTCGAAGCGTGCACGGGTGCGGATCGCGGCGGCGTCGCTGCCGGCGTTGGGTTCGCTGGCGCACAGGGCGGCCACGGCGAGGTCGCCGGGGGTGCCGAAGAACTCCGGCAACCAGGTGCTGATCTGGTCTTGGCTGGCCGCGCCGAACAGGGCAGCCACGGGAAGAAAGGTGCCGAGCAGGGCTTGTCCCATGCCGCCGTCGCCCCAGAAGATTTCCTCAGCGACGACCGGCTGCAGTAGTCCGGTGGGATCGGCGAAGATCTGCAGAGCGAAGTCTGGTGTGTAGAGGCCCGCCTTGGCGGCCTCCTCGATCACCGTCCAGGGCATCTCCTCGCGTTCGTCGTACTCCGCGGCGACCGGGCGCACGTACTTTTCTGCGAATCCGTGTGCCCAGTCGCGGGCCTCGACGATGTCGGGTGGCAGGTCGAACAGTGACGTGTAGCCCTGATCGGTGTCGGTGTCGGTCATGGTGTCTCCTGGGGGTGGTCGAAGGGCGGAGGCGGGTTGCGGTCAGCGGCCGGTGAACACAGCGTCGCGGCGCTCGACGAAGGACTGGAGTCCCTCGGCCCCGTCGGCGGTGGACAGCAGGGAGCTGAGATCGGGACGGAGCTGCTCGATGGCGGTCCCCTCGCCGAACTCGCGAGCCAGGTGCGCGGACCTCAGCGCCGTACGCACTCCCAAGGGAGCTGACTTCTCGGCGATCGCGGTAGCGATCTCGATCGCGCGCTCGACAGCTGACTGGGCGTCGGGCAGCACCTCCTGGACCAGACCGATCCGCAGGGCCTCCTCGGCGTCGAACTCGTCACCGGTGAGAATCCATCGCATCGCGTTGCCCCAGCCGGCCTGCTCGACGAACCGGAAGGTCGCGCCGCCGAAGGGGTAGATGCCACGGCGGATCTCGAACTGAGAGAAGCGGGCATCGCTTGCCGCCACGCGGATGTCGGCGGCCAACAGCAGTTCGATCGCGAGCGTCATCACCCAGCCTTGGGCTGCTGCGACGACCGGCTTGGTCCAGGAGCCGTCGAGTCGCCATGGGTCGCGCCCACCGTCGATGCCGAGCCCTTCGCCGGACACCAACGCATCGCCGACGTCGACCAGGTCGAGGCCGCCGGTGAAGTGCTCACCGTGTGCGAACAGCACGCCGCACCACAGCTCGTCGTCGGACTCCAGCAGCCCGTAGGCCGCTGCCAGCTCTCCCAGCATCGCCTTGGTGAACGCGTTGCGCTTCTGGGGGCGGTTCAACCCCATCAACAGCACGCTACCGCGCCGCTCGACGGTCACCGCTGGTCCCTCGGCCTCGTTCGACATCACGATCTCCCTCTTAGTTGTATGATTGAACTAACCGCACCGTAGCCCAGAACATCAAGTAGTCACAAGTGCATACAGTCATGCAACTGATAAGGTTATGGCCTATGAAGCGCAAATCATTCGCCTCCTGGCCGTGCTCCATCGCCCGCGCGGTCGACGTGCTCGGCGACGCCTGGACGCTGTTGGTTCTGCGAGAGCTGTTCTATGGAGAGACCCGTTTCGACGGCTTCGTCTCCAGCCTCGGTATCCCGCGCAACACCCTCACAGACCGGCTCGGCCAGCTGGTGGACCAAGGCCTTCTAGAGCGGCGCTGCTATCAGTCCGACCCGGTACGGCACGAGTACCTGCTCACAGAGAGAGGCCGCGACTTCTTCAGTGTCCTCGCTGCGATCAACGCCTGGGGAGACCGATGGCTCAGCGGTGACGCGGGAGCACCAGTCGTAATGCACCACGAATCCTGCGACCACGACCTGCTAACTGCCGTAGTCTGCGCCGAGTGCAGCGAACCTGTGCGCCTCAAAGACGTCACAGTCCGCGCCGGACCCGGCTACCCGGCCAAGCTCACGCATGACCCAGCGACGGTCGAGCGTTTCGCACGAGCTTCTCACGCCCACCGAACCCGCAGCGAGTCCGGCAACAGCCCTCTTCGCGCCTGACGGGTGCTCAGAATTTGGTGACGGTGGATCGGCGTCACATGACATGCCGTTTTCGAATGAGATACAACACTGAAGTACAGCAGCAGATGCAACATTGGGCACCGGTCCCAGCGACACTGATACATGCCTAGTGCACGCCTAAAGCGCGGTGCCTCTACTTCGCATTCACCTATCAACGTGCAGCTCTCGCAAGTCGGGCCTGAGTCAATCCGCCGCGAACGCGCGTCGGCACCGATGATCGTGTGTGTCTGCTCGGTGATTGCGCTCGCGCGAAGTCGATCGTCAACTACTGGATGACTTCTCTACGGGGACTCCGAGTAGTAATTGGCCATGACCTCGTGCGACCACTGCGGCTGGAACACCTCTCCGCGAGGTTCGAACTCCCGCATGTGCGGCTTCAGGTCGAGCACCGGCGTCCCCTCCATCGCGTCCAGCCCCTCGACTGAAAGGACAGGGCCGTCGACCGAGAGAACCCGGCAGATGGTGACGCCGATCCGATTAGGTCGCCGCTTGGCTCGCTGCGCGAAGATGCCGACCAATGGCCAATCGTCGCGGCCGCGAGGATGTCTGCCACCGCTCTCCTCGCTGGCCGGATTTAGGGGATGGAAGTGGTAGACGATCAGAACGTGCGAAAACGTGTCGAGCGCTGCCAAGGCATCGTCGGTGAATCGCTGCGGATCCAGCTCAATGCGCGATTCGAACCCTCCCCAATAGTCGTCGTCGCTGGTTTCGCGGCCTCCTCGGACGACTCCGATGGGTGTCAGGTCGACCGGGTCTCTCCACGCTTTGTCGTTGACCTCGCTCATGACGTGATCTCCTCCTTCGATACTTTCCACGGGTCCGCAACACTACGGCGCTGGACATATGCTCTCTTGATGGGCGAGGCATTCACGCAGCCAGAGCTACAGATGTTGAGGCCGATGACGCTCGCGGATGTGGACGACGTACTGCATGTTCAGGAACCTGGTGCCGTGCACGGGTTGGTCGACGTGTTCTCACAAGACCAGCACCCCTTTCCACGGAAACAGGTCGCGGATGAGTGGCGGCGTGATGTCGCTGATCCGAGCATCGCCTGCTACGTCGTCACCGACGACGTATTGGTTGTTGGCTTCGCCGCCACGCGAGGCAACGAACTGTTGCACTTCGGAATCGCCATGCGGCTGTGGGGCTCGGGACTCGCGATAAAGGCACACGATGTCGTCATGATCCGTCTGCGAAACGATGGGCATGAACTCGCTTGGCTGAACGTGTTCGCCGAGAACACCGGGCCCGCCGGTTTTACGAGAAGCTCGGCCGGGAGGCCACCGGCGGGCGGACACACAGCGCCTTCCCACCTCATCCGGAACTTCTCCACTATGAGCGGGAGACCATGCCGGCGAGGCCCTGAGTCTTCGCGTCAGAAACGTGAGACCTCCCTCCAACTACATGCGCCCTGCCGGTTGCCTTTCTGCTCCCCGAGAATCAGGCACGCGTCAATCCACCGCTTAAGTGTGGTCTGATGCCGATGAGCGGGCAGGCGCATTGGAGTGGTCAAGTTGCCGGATCCCCGAGGGGTCGCTGCCGCTGGTAAGCCGCGAGGAAGACCCGCACTCCGCTGTGGACGATCAGTTCGACGTCTTCGACCGTGATGTCTGTTTGGACGGGCAAAGGGTGCACGCTGCCCGCGGTGAGTTGGACGAGCTGGTTCGCTGCGTGCATCTCGTCGC